>JAZNGZ010000114.1:0-2318 GCA_045576735.1 Muribaculaceae bacterium | reverse complement strand
AGTGTTTTGCCATACTTTTGTAAGACCCTTAGCGATAGTTTGACCTGGGGTAGAAGGAGTAGAGCTACCGGCTTCTGTAGCAGTACCGGTGATTGTCACTTTTTGAGCTGTTGCACCATCCGATGACAATGTGAGAGTAGCAGATTGAGTACCTGCAGCAGTTGGTTTGTAAGTCACATTGATTGCACCACCAGTTGTGCCAAGTGAAGTAGTATTGATTGAGAATGCAGCGTCGCCTGCGAGTGATGCAGTGATGTTGCCTGTCAATGCTGTACCTGTTACATTGATAGATGAAGTAGCTGTTTCGCCAACTTTAGCACTCATAGCTACTGTTGCAGGAGAAACTGCAATAGTAGGAGTAGGTGTGCTACCTGCAGGGTCGGTAAGAGTTACTTTTGTAGCGATTTGCACACGATAAGTCGAAGTAGATTGAACTGCTACGTAGCTTTCATATGTACCGGCACCTTTTGAGAAGTTAGTGTTAAGTTTCAAACGGAGAGTACCACCTGTGCGGTTATCCCAGCCTGAAAGTTTTTCAACTGTGATAGCTGAAGTTGCACTGTTTACAGAAATGTCAGTAGAAAGACCTGAACCTGTTACTTTTACATCTTTATAAATATTAGCAGTAGAACCTACATCACCAGCGAGCTCGATGCTTGCGGGGTCGCATTTTACACCCACTTCTGTTGAAGTGCCAGGTGTTGAGCTTGCAGGAATACCAACTTTGATACTCCAGTACCAAGTGCCGATGTTAGCACGACCAGAGTTGTAACCTAACCAGTCATATGAAGAGTGTTGACCGTCTCCATCTGCCCATGTTCCGTCGTTAGCGTCACCATATGGGTCATGACAAACGAATGTACCTGTACGGTTTACGAAACCACCTTCTGAACCGCGATAGTAGCAGTTTGTGCGGAAACCGAGAATCAAGTGACCGCTTGAATAAAGTGCGATACACAATGGATAAGGACGACCTGCTGCTGCTTCTGAGCAGAATTGGCTCCATGAAGTACCTGAGCTCCAGCAATATGTTGCTGAAGTACAACCATTGAGAGTGTAGAATGTACCCATGCGGCCTCCACCTGGAGAATAATCAGCATGCCACATATAACCATAACCGCCATAAATAGTAGCACAGTTTTTCCATTCACCAATATTAAATGTAAATGTGCCTGCTTGGTTGGTAAATGTGTTACCGATAGCATATGCATAATATTTTGTAGAGCTATCGTAGCGTGAAGTAGTAGCTTTTTTGTTCAAAAGACCATAATATCCGAGGTGCATACATGCTGTTGTAGGAGCACAAGTCACGTGGCCATAGCTTGTACATGAACCATATGCGGGAGAGTCATAAATTTGGCTCAAATAAGGGATGTCAAGGTGACCGATTGTACCTTCTGCAGGTATTGGGTTAGGTTTGATGTTAGGATTGTCGTTAGGGTTAGAAATACGAGCACCGATAACATCTTCTTCGCTCAATGTAACTACTGCTTTGTCGGCTACAGTTGCTGCCATAGGTGTGATACCTGTGCGGAGGTCTTTCACTGCCAAACCGCGTTTTACACCTGTTTTATAAGGAATCATCAATTGATTATCCGATGTGAGGATAGCATCTACAGGAAGGTTTGTTGAGGCGTTTACGAGAGTGATTTCGTTTGAACCGTCGAAGTTCACACGCTTGATTGAACTATTTTTTATTACAAGTTCATTTTCGCGTTCTACTCTTGTAACGATCAATTCATTTGAATTGTTTGCCCATTCTGCCGATTCACACAAGCCGAGGTCGTGGATGCGATTTGACGCATTTTCACGAACGAAAACTTTACCTGTTGCTGTCAAGATAGCCATTTTTTGTCCGTCGGGTGACCATTTTGCGCGATAACCATCAATTACGGGTATTTCTTCTTTAGCACCTGTAGCAAGGTTAATCAAGAATGTGTGGCCTTCGATGTTGCTATATGCAACTTGAGTTGCATCAGGAGAGATATTTGCGATATTAGTATAGAAACCAAGATCAAATGCTTTGCGCAAATTGCCTTTGCGAATGATAAGGCTATTACCCATAGTATAAGCCATTGTTCCATCGTTAGCAAATGAAACTTGACCACATTCCCATACATAGTCTTCGAGAACAGTAACAACACCTGTTGTTACATCAAGAATAGCAGGCGCTTGATGGTCGTGAGCATCGAAACTCTTGAACCCAAGATATTTGCCGTCTTTGCTCAAGTTAGTGTAAAGACCACAGTTGTTGGCACGCAAAATAGGAGTCAACGTGTTGCCTTTTAGACTGTAGATTTCTGAATAACGGTTATTGG
>JAZNGZ010000113.1:0-50765 GCA_045576735.1 Muribaculaceae bacterium | reverse complement strand
CCTGCTACTGCTTCAACTTCGAAGAAGTTTTGTTTGCAGCATTTGTAACCAAAAAGAAGGTTGTTAAGGTTGATAGCACCATAAACACCTGCATATTGATCATCAAATACATTGTGACCTACGCCATAAGAAGTGTTGATACCCCAGTTACCTTCAATACCAAGAGCAAGGATAGGAGTAACTTGTTTTTCGATTTCGATACCAACAACACCGCGCATGTCACCCCAGAATGCATTACCTTCGATAGAGTTAGTTGCACCACCTACCAAAGACACTGACCAGTTATCAAAGAATTTAGGAGCTTCAACAGCTTGTTGAGCTTGAGCTGACATTGCACCAAGTGCTACAGCAGCTAAAAGAATAACTTTTTTCATCTTGTGTATAGTTTATAATTAGTTCTAATTTCAGCACAAAGATATTATAAATGTGCATAACTACAAAAAAAAACAATCAAAAAATAACTTTTAGAGCCACTTTTTTGACATATTCACCTATTTTATGGACATTTTTTGGCACAAATAGGAATAAATAATAAATTTCACATTACTTATTTCAAAAAATAATGTGGCAACCTCGGTAAAAGTTGCCACATTATCTATATGTAAATATTTGCAGTTTAAATATTTTCTTTTACGAATTTTTCAAACTCAGCTTCTTCCATATAACCAACTTTTGTAATAGGTTCTTTTTGACCCGGCTTAACAATAGCAATCATAGGGATTCCTTCTACTTTAAATGCAGTTGCCACATTAGGCCATTTATCAGTATCAACCGAATAGAACACCGCCTTATCAGCATACTTTTCTGCTACAGCATGGAAATGTGGAGCGAATTGTTTACATGGCCCACACCATGTTGCATTAAAGTCAATAATAATAGGCTTATCGGTGGGTTTCAACTGTGACTCATCTTTCAATTCTGTCACACCAGCTGTTGCAGGCGCGGCCTTTTTGCTAGCTTTTTCTGCACAAGTATCTTCAGTACAAGTTTCCCCTTTCTTTGCATCTTCAGGAGCATCTACAGCCTTTGTTTCTTCTGTAGGTTCTACTTTATTGGTTTCTTCTGTCGCTTTGTCGGTTTGTCCGCCACCACAGCTGCACATCATAGCTACAATAGCCATTGATAAAAATAATTTTTTCATAATCTATTAATCATTTAATTAAAGTTGCGTAAATATATTTCACCGCACAAATATAGTGATTTTTTCTTTCTCTCATATCTTTATTTATTTCTTTTTACAAAATAATCCCTGTAATATATTTGGAGAATATCCTTTTTTGACAATATTTATCCATTTTTTGACCATCTTTTTATGTTACATATGGAATTTTAGAGTAACTTTGTCGACATATTTACAAACGCGACAAAACAACATGATATAGTCCCAATGAAAAAGTCAATCTCGACTATCCTATTCACATATTTACTGTTTGTGGCTATCTTCGCTATCCAAAAGCCTCTGTTCATGTTGTTTCATCATGCCACATTCGCATCGGCGTCATTCATCGATTACCTCAAAGTAATTTACAATGGGCTACCGCTCGACCTTTCCATGGCCGGATACCTCACAATAATACCGGGTCTCATTGTTATAATATCGCAGTGGCTCTCAGCCTCAAAAACGCCAAAAGTCATTCTAAAATTTTATTTTGCAACCACTGCCGCTATCATCGCTACGACAACGTGTCTCGACATGGCTCTTTATGGGTATTGGGGATTTCGTCTCGACATGACTCCAATTTTCTATTTCTCCACCTCTCCCTCAGCAGCCTTAGCTAGCGTTCCGGCTTATTACTATATAATTGGTATAATTGCAGTAGTGGCATTAACCATAGGCATAGCTTGGTTATTCAACAACTTGATTACGTCGCGCATTAACTGCGAAGATGAGCCAAAACGTGTCAAAGTGCGCAACAGTATAGTACTCACCGCACTTGTAGTGTCTCTCTTCATACCCATTCGAGGCGGTTTTACGGTAGCAACCATGAACCTTAGTGCGGTATATTTCAGTCAATGGCAAGAGCTGAACCATGCCGCCATTAATCCGTTATTTAGCTTCATGTATTCAGCTACTCATCAAAACAATTTCTCGTCACAATTCAGATATTTCGAAGCCGACGAAGCCGATAAAATTTATTCCCAATTAGCACATCAATCCAGCCCCGACTCCATCACTAACATTTTAAACAACAAGCGTCCCGACATTTACATAGTGATATTAGAGAGTTTTTCATCACATCTCCTCAACAACGAATGTGATGGCCAACCCATCACCCCCTGTCTCGACTCTATTGCCTCGCAAGGAATATTATTCACCAATTTCTATGCATCGGGCATACGCACCGATCGTGGCATTCCGGCTATTTTAAGTGGCTATCCCGCCCAACCCAACACCAGCATAATGAAATATGTCGACAAAACCGACAAACTCCCTTCAATCGCCGGTGCTTTAAAAAAGGCCGGTTGGGAAACATCTTATTACTACGGAGGTGATGCTAATTTCACAAATATGCACGCCTATTTGGTATCATCGGGCTTTAGCCACATCATCAGCGACAAAGACTTCCCTATTGGTGAACGATTAAGCAAATGGGGCGCACACGACCATTTAGTATTCAATCGTTGCCTCAACGACATATCTTCGTGCAAATCATCGGCGCCTCAATTCAGAGTGATACAAACTTCAAGCAGCCACGAGCCTTTTGAAGTGCCTTATAAAAGAATTTCAAATGACCGCGCCAACGCTTTTGCCTACACCGATAGTTGCGTAGGAGCATTCGTGAGCGAATTAAAGATTGCCAACAAATGGAACAACTCTCTAATAGTGTTAGTCCCCGACCATTATGGTGCATACCCTCAAAATCTCAAGTCACAAATTGAAAAGCATCGCATTCCGCTCATCATCACCGGTGGAGCGATTACCCAACCAATGCAAATTACTACAATAGGCTCTCAGATTGACATTGCCGCGACTTTGCTTTCTCAGCTTGGAATATCCCACAATGAATTTTCTTTTAGCAAAGACCTTTTAAATGAGAATTGCAATCATTTCGCCTATATTGCGGCTCCGTCATTATTTGGATTCATCAACAACGATGGATATGTAGTATATAATTATGACTCTGACAAGGTTATCGAATCGAGCGAAAACAATTCCGATTCCGCACTGATTTTCGGAAAAGTTTTCATTCAAAAACTATTTGACGACATAGATAAACGATAGATATATAACAATAACCCATCTCAACTATGCTTGACTTTTTAATCGACATAGACTCTCAAATATTTCTATTTTTCAATGGGCTTCATTTGCCTTATTTCGACCATTTTATGATGGCCTTTACCGGCAAACTCATTTGGGTGCCGATGTATGCCTCGATTCTATATATTTTGTTCCGTCGATTTGGTTGGAAAGTGGCGTTATGCTACACCATCGCAATCCCTCTTGTGATTTTTTGTACCGACCAACTTTGCGCGACAATAATCCGACCCTGGGTTGAACGCCTTCGCCCCACCAATCTTGACAATCCCATAAACTCCCTCGTGCATATAGTGGATGGTTATCGTGGAGGTAAATATGGATTCCCTTCATGCCACGCAGCCAATTCCTTTGCATTAGCCACATTCCTATCGTTCCTTTTTGCAAAACGCCGCTTCACAATATTCATTTTAATATGGGCATTACTCAACTCCTACACTCGATTATATCTTGGAGTTCACTATCCCGGAGATTTAATTATTGGAGCTATTGTAGGTAGCAGTATCGGATATTTTGGGTATCGATTAGCCAAAAGCATTTCAAAACTATGCGCTTGTTCTCGTGATTATGAACATCAATATTTCTACGACAAGCTATCAATAGGCAACACTGCCATCTCCTACCAACTATCAGATATTATGATTGCAAATGGAGCGTTCATCACATTTGCCATATCAATCTACTCTCTTTTCGCTTGGCTTTAATGCTTCACTGAGCATTTCCTATCAACGCCACAGCTTGTTCGAAGGCCGATTGAGGCGAAAGTAATTTCAAACTTTCATCACGCTTATTCCACGTGAGTTGTTTCTTTGCATACACTCGTGTATTTTTCCCTATGCGCGCCACCGCTGTATCATAATCCATCACCCCGTCAAAGTAAGCAAACATTTCCTTGTATCCCACTGTATTAAGCGAGTTTAGATGACGCAGATGGAACACCGAACGAGCTTCTTGCTCAAGTCCTGCCTCAACCATAGCGTCTACACGGCGATTAATGCGGTCAAACAACTCTTCTCGTTCATAGTCAAGAGCCATTTTCACTATACGGAAAGGCCGTTCCTTTGCTCGCCCCGTGCGCAACGACGAATATGGCACACCGGCTTGCATTGTTATCTCAATGGCATGCACCAATCGTTTATGATTGTTTAAATCTACCTGATTATAGTAAACGGGGTCTATCTCCAGCAATGTCGACCGCAATAACTCCACCCCTCCTTCACGATATATCGACATCGCCTTTTCGCGTATTTCGGGAGTGATTGTAGGCAATTCATCAATGCCCTTTGTCACAGCATCGACATACATCATCGAGCCGCCACACATCACCACATAATCATTATCCTGCCACAAGCGAGGCAATAATCTCATCACATCTTCCTCATATTGCGCCGCACTATAATAATCTTCAAGCGATAGTGTGCCTACAAAATGGTGAGGCACCAGTGCCAATTGCTCGGCAGTGGGAGCAGCTGTTCCTATGGGGATTTCGCGATAAAGCTGACGAGAGTCGGCCGATAAAATATGGCACCCGTAGTGGAGTGCCAATTTTATAGCTAAATCAGTCTTTCCCGACCCTGTTGGTCCGGTAACAACGATTAAAGTCTTATTTTTATTTACGTTCTGCAACAAGTTTCGCAATTTCAACGATTACTTGAGTAGCCTTTTCCATTGATGGAATGGGCACGAATTCATAACGACCATGGAAATTCAAACCTCCGGCAAAGATATTAGGACAAGGAAGTCCCTTGAACGAAAGTTGAGCGCCATCAGTACCGCCACGAATGGGCACTACCTTAGGAGTGACATCGGCATTGCGCATTGCTTGTTCGGCAATTTCAATCACATGCATCACAGGCTCAATCTTTTCACGCATATTGTAATATTGATCCTTCAACTCAAGTGAAGCACAATCGGGGAATTCTTTATTGATTTTGCGAGTGAGGTGCTCAAACTCTTTTTTGCGACGTTCGAAGCGGTCACGATCATGGTCACGAATGATATATGTCAACACGGCAGTTTCCACATCTCCTTCAATTCCTATCAAGTGATAGAACCCTTCATAACCTTCGGTGTGTTCGGGAGTTTCCCAACGTGGCAACATAATAGCAAACTGAGTAGCCACACGCAATGAGTTAATCATTTTATGCTTAGCATATCCGGGGTGTACGTTACGACCCTTGAATGTCACCTTAGCTACAGCTGCGTTGAAGTTTTCATATTCAAGTTCGCCAATTTCACCGCCGTCCATTGTATAAGCCCATTCAGCGCCAAACTTCTCAACATCAAATTTGTGAGCGCCAAGGCCTATTTCTTCATCGGGGTTAAATGCGATGCGAATATCACCATGCTTGATTTCGGGGTGAGCCATAAGATACTCCACTGCAGTGATAATTTCGGCAATACCGGCTTTATCATCAGCGCCAAGGAGAGTGTTACCATCGGTAACAATCAAATCTTGACCGGTATAATGAAGCAATTCGGGGAATTGGTTGGGCGACAACACTATATCTTTTTCGGCGTTAAGAACAATGTCGCTACCATCATAACTCTTGACAATACGAGGATTTACATGGCGTCCCGACATATCGGGCGATGTATCCAAGTGAGCGATAAACCCTATTGTTGGCACCTCTTCTGAGCAGTTGCCCGGGAGTGTGGCCATGAGATAACCATTATCGTCAAGCGACACATCTTTCAATCCAAGTTCATTGAGCTTTTCTTCAAGATATTGAGCAAACACCATCTGCCCCGGTGTTGAAGGGGTTAGGTTAGTCAATTCGTCACTTTGAGTGTCAAACTTAACATATTCAAGAAATCTATCTACTACATTCATTGTCGTAAGAAATTCAAGGTTGGTGATTTATAAGTTTTTGTAAATTAATATGCAAAGTTACTACAAAACCACGGGAAAACAAAACTCAATGCCATTTTTTCCACAAAATCAACATTATAATCCACTTCTCTACTCCCCCCACTACAAAAAAGCGCAACCCTCAACCCTTAGGATTGCGCTTTATATTGAGTTTCAAAGTCAATTAATTATTCTTCCACAACATCAAATACGGTATCTTCAAAAAACATAAAATAAGACTTCCCTCCATAGAATTTTACTCCTAAATTATATAACCCACCATACGAACTGGCGATATATTCTCCAAGATTTGGATTTAGGTCAAAGAATTCCATAATCAGACTTGCATCCATTCCATTACGGATAATACCTTTATACAACAAATCGACATGCTTATCATTGTATTTTTTATACAATTTGGCGCGTGGTGTTTGTTGCGACTTCTTTTTGCTTTTTTTACTTTTCTTTCTCGCTGCAACAAGGGTACTTTGTATTTCTTAATCACCTTGAACAACAACTCCCTGAGTTGTTTCCATTCTTTCAAAATCATCACTCCATTGAGTCCATGATGGCACAACGACAGATAACATTACAATTGCCAATAAAAACTTTTTCATAACAATATGATTTAATAGAGTTAGTTTATTTTACACAAAGGTAATGATTTTTTACACAATAACGCTTGTCTTTTATTGTCTTGTTTTCATTTTGGCGATTTTGAAGATTTACTACTCCCCCTTAATATAGATTGAGTCACCTTCGCAAAAAACGAAGATGACTCAACTATTTATTTTATTTCAATGTTATTCCAATATCGAGATAAGAGCATCTAATGCATTGGGGTGACCATTATTATTTGCTTCTGATAACCAAGCAATTGCCATGTCATGATTGCGAGGTGTCCCTATTCCATCCTCATACAACAATCCTAATATATATTGTGCTTCAGCTAAACCCATATTTGCCGCTACACCAACACAGTCAAATCCCAATTCACAATCTTGTTCTATAATTTCACCATCGATAAAGATTCGACCTATTGACAAATATGCATAAGGGTTCTCATTTTGGGCACTTTCAGTGAGCCAGTAAATAGCAGTGGTTGCATATTCATCGTTTCCTTCGGCAATTGAAGCATAACTCAACCCCAACATATATTGAGCCACATCGTCACCATCTTCGGCGTATGGAGAAAGAGAAACTATTGCCGAATAATAATCGCCTTCAAGAAAATAACCGGCTCCAGTACAAATATCTACACCTTCGGCTTCGACATTCATCGTTTCATAGGCATAAGTTAATTGAGCGTTTGCCACTTGAGGATTAACTACCAATCCCATCATCACTGCGATACAAAATAATGCTTGTTTAAAAATCTTTTTCATAATTGTTTTAGTTTAATTGTTTATTAATAAATTTCTTTTGTTGTTCAAGGAGCTTATATATCTCCTTTGATTACACTACAAAGTTATCCTCATTATCCCTATATCACACAACGACTCTTTTAATAAATGACAAACACCTTTGTTTCTTTGACGAAACACCTCTTTTATGTGTTTAAGGAATTTCTATAAATCCCACGAAATAATGTCAGATTTGCAAAACTCACTAATTATCACTAATTTTGTTGTTGCATTAAATCTATACTCAGCCTCATTATGGAACGTATCTATCAAGACCTCACGCAATTAATAGGAAACACCCCATTGGTGCAACTCAATAATATCATGCGCGATTTAGGGTTGAAATCTCGACTTCTTGTAAAAGTTGAATCATTCAATCCCGGCGGCAGCGTAAAAGATCGCGCCGCTCTTGCTATGATTGAAGATGCCGAAAAGAAGGGATTGCTTTCGCCCGGTGCGCTCATCATTGAGCCTACAAGTGGCAACACCGGAGTGGGACTAGCTTGGATTGCGTCGCTCAAAGGGTATAAAGTAGTGCTCACCATGCCCGAAACGATGAGCATCGAGCGCCAAAAGCTTCTCAAAGCTCTTGGGGCTGAAATCATTCTCACACCGGGTGCCGAAGGAATGGCAGGAGCCATTCGTCGTGCCGAACAACTTCGCGACAAAAATCCCGGTTCGATTATCATTGGGCAATTTGAGAACCCCGCAAACCCGGCGGCTCACACATCGACCACGGCTCAAGAGATATGGCGCGACACTTATGGCACTGTAGGCATCTTTGTAGCAGGCGTGGGAACCGGTGGCACTCTTTGTGGCACTGCCAAAGGCTTAAAGACTCGTAACCCTCAAATACACACTGTTGCCGTTGAGCCCGCCGAATCGCCTATCATCTCGGGAGGCGAGGCAGGTCCTCACAAAATTCAAGGCATAGGAGCCAATTTTATTCCTCAAAACTACGATGCATCGGTAGTTGACGAAGTGGTTACAGTGAAAGGCGACGACGCTATCGCTACTGCCCGACTCCTCGCCAAGCGCGAAGGCATTCTTGCCGGCATTTCATCGGGAGCTGCCCTACATGCAGCCATTCTTTTGGCTCAACGCCCCGAAAACGTAGGCAAGACTATCGTTGCCCTACTCCCCGATACAGGAGAGCGCTACCTATCAACCGAACTGGTTGATTAGAATAGCGCTCATAATCATTTTCCCAAACTCCCATTATGGGATTTAGGGTATTATTTCACACTCACGCATCGCAAATTCACGTGGTTAAATGAATTGTCGTGGTAGGCATTCATGTTTCCATCCAATGATTTTGTGCAATCGCCATATAATGTCCAATCGGCCGATTGATTTCCTTTAGGAGTGGTTTCGTATAACACAATTCCATTCTTAGTAATCTGACCGCTTAGATATAATTTATTTTTAAATTGTGTGTAAACGTAGCTACCGGTAACACGTCCGCCCAGGGTGTTACCATCGGGGAATTTCAACGTCATAGTCACATTATAGCTTCCCACCGTACCTGAATATTTAGCAGTCAACGACTTAGTCGCCACCTTTTCTTCGGCAGGTTTTTCTTCTTGCTTAGGAGCTTGTTTAGGAGCTTCTTGCTCAGTTTTTGCGGGCGCTGCAGGTTGTTCTTCCTTCACCTCCTTAGTCGAAACGGCCGAATCTTTCGGAACCGTATCTACGGCCTCGGTCTTATAAGACTCCACATCGTTAACCTTTGTGTCGGTGTCTTCACCAGCTATAACTTTCACAAGGAATACAATGCCAAGCACAACTATAACAGCGAGCAAAATCATGATTCCCAGCAAGTATTTATTATTAGAATTGCCGCGGTCAGATTCTTGATAATTGTCATATTGATTTTTTTCGTCGGCTTGAACATATTGCTGACGAATAACATCAATATGAGTGGCCTCATTCGATTCCACCATCAGAGCTTTGAGTTGTTCTACATTTTGCGGGCGTTTAGCACTGGCAATCATCATCGACTGAACAATGATATTTTGCATCATAGGCGACACCCCGGGGATAACCAACACACTGCTATCGCTCAAAATATCATCGATTAATGGGGGTGTTTTACCGGTCAATAGATTATATAATGTAGCACCTAAAGAATAAATATCGCTATAAGCACCCACATTCGTTCCGCCATTAGATTGTTCCAATGGAGCATAGCCCGGAGTGTAGGCCATTTGCGAGGTGGTACTTTTGAAGTGGCCGGCGTCATCGACTAGCTTGCTAGCGCCAAAGTCAATCAGCTTCACATTGTCATTGCTGTCAATCATTATATTACCGGGCTTTATATCAAGGTGCAATATATTTTGACTATGCACATAGCTCAATGCGTCTAATATTTGATTAAGATACTTACGCACTCGATTTTCGGCCATGGGTTTAGCGCAATTAGCCAACGATGAGCCATCGACAAAATCCATAGCATAATACACGGTTTCATTTTCTTCAAACACATCGTAAACTCTCACCACATTAGGATGAGAACATTGACTCAATCTTACAGCCTCTTTTTTAAACTTCTGTTTTTGTGATACAAAAATTCGTCCATTAGTCGACACGCCCACTTTCACCGTATGGCCATCTTCGGCTCTATCGCACACGCCATCAACAAATAGTTCCTTAATCGCAACTTTCTTATCGAAATTAGGGTCATATGCCTCATATGTATTGGCAAATCCTCCCGATGAGATATATCTTTCGATTTTATATCTACGGGATAAAACATCTCCTTTTTTTAATTGCATAATGTTATACTTTAAGGGTATATATGATTGTTTTATGAGAATTTCTTAAAAAAAATGCCACTAATAGTTTAGGAAACAACTCTTCTATAGAAACTCCCTTATTTTCATATCACAAAGTTAGCATTTTATATCCACTTACACAAATCTCAACAACCTGCAATAGGCATTTTGATTAATCCTTCGACAATAGTTGTGAGCCACTTATATAATCGAAGCAACCATAACACAAAGAAGTGTGCCGTGTTTTTTTAATCTTGGCACACTTCCTTGTGTTATTATTGCAAATTGCTTGTTATCGAATATATAAGCAGAAAAATTATTTCACCAAAGTTCCAATAGGAGTTCCACTATCGCACAAGGTTTCATATTCAACGACCCACACAGGTTCACACACACATTCTTGCCCCCCTTTTATTGCAAAAGCATTCTTCAACAACACCCCATCTTTACTCACCACGTTAAGTGTCGACATATCTTCTTTAGCATAAACACCATACGCATCGGACAAATCATAACCTTTCAATGTTTTTTTAATATTCACCGCCACTCTATACTCAGGACTATACACATGAGTATCTTTTAAATCGGGATTATCCAAAATCATCGCATATGTACCTTCTAATTGCCAATCCTCTTCCATACCCTCTATTTCATATTTACCTGTATTGAATGGTACAATATACATAGTGAAGCCATTTGTCATTTTAACGCCCTCTGAATCGCCATATTCTAACGGTATATAGTTGGATAATGTTACCGGGGTACAATCATTAGCTTTATATACAAACACAAAATCATACCCATTTTCATCATAATCATAAACATAATCCCCTATTTTCACTCCAGAAAACACACTTCCTTTTGGAGTCGTTACTTGTTGTTGGTAGACATCAATACATTCAAACACCCAACATGGCGCTTTGTCATTTTTCACCATCCATGTTTTACCATTTTCCTGTTCAATAGCTACAATATTTTCAGGAACAGTTACCTCTTGCGCCAACACATCAACCGATGCAAGCACACTTGTTGCGCATAGCGCCATTGTCAAAACTCGATTCATTTTCATTACCATTTAATTTATATTTATTCTCAATTTTACACTCTGAGGGTCTTTCATCACCAGGAGGCTACTATTCATAATAAGTTATTTCTCGAGTTTGGATTTGTTTCATAATTTCAGCTCCATTCTCATCAGTAATTTCAGCCTCACGCTTAATCCAGTTTTCTTGTTCATCAAATTCTTGATAATTATACTCATAGATTTTCACGGTACCATCACTAAGTTCCTCTCGTTCTTTTAAGAGAAGCCCATTTGAGGCGTACTCATAATAATACATATTTTGCGTCATACTTAGGTCTCCTGCTGAGTTAATTTTTGCTAAAAACTCACTTTTATACACAAGCAACCCATTTTCCCATTGATAAGAAATCGATGAAGTGGAACTAATTGTATCGAGCGAAACTTTTCCGTTTCTTATTATTTTATATTCTTGTGTTGACTCATGCAACATATGTTTCACTCTACCACACTCATCTCGCTCTACTTCATATTTTTTAGCCAACACCTCTGAGCCATCGGCATTAAATCGTGTTGGGATAGGAATAGCATTCTCCCCAATAAAATTGGACGTCACACATTCTTTTACATGTCCTTTTAGATGCATATTTACCGCATCATAATATTCACGATTGGAGTGTGTAAGTGTAGCTATTGTATCAATGTCATTAACTATAGCTGTTTCAATTCCTAAAGCGTCATCTTCTACTTCCTCACAATTTTGCTGAGGATTAGCCTCCTCTAATTCTGAATCTTTCGATTTGCTTCCATCACAATCGACTAATGCAATTATCGCGAAAATTAATGCACCTAATATAAACCTTTTTCTCATTGTTTTAATCCTTAACTTATTTATGGGAATTACTATAAATTCCACAAATTAATTAAACTGTAGTTATAGGGAACGTTCTTTTGTGTGATATATAGAAGTTCCCTTCATGCTACAAATGTAGGTCAAATTGCTTAGCCCAACTGTAGCTTTATGTTTTTTCAATTCGAAAATGGCTTGTTTAATGTCGACCCCCCCACTTTTGATGACGTAACCCCAATACACAATACAATATACAAAAAAACAATAGGATTATCTCACGATAACCCTACCATTGTAAACCTTAAAAATCTAATCCTATGAAAAAACTAATTCAAAATCCATGCTGAGGTGTATAAACACCCGCTGCAATTTTAATATTCTTTTCTGCTGTTGTGTTGTATTTATATTACGGAGATTTTATTCATTTGTTATATTTTCATCCCATAATTAATATTTTTTTACACAAATCTCAAAATTTATGCTTAATTTTGTAATACTAATCTCAATCTAATTAATAATTATGGCACAATTTCAAGTTAACATCCTTGGATGTGGATCAGCAATTCCCACCGCTCGACACAATCCTTCCTCTCAAATCATTGACATTAGAGACAACCTGTTTATGATTGATTGTGGAGAAGGGAGTCAATTGACTATGCGCAAAATGCGATTAAAATATGCCCGTCTAAACAACATTTTCATCAGTCACCTTCATGGCGACCACTGTTTGGGACTCACCGGGTTAATATCATCTATGGCTCTGCAAGAAAAGAGTGGCACACTCAATATTCATATTTTTGAAAAAGGTGCCGACCTTTTTGACCAACAATTTAAATTCTTTTGTCGCGACACTCCCTTTGACATCAATTTCAATATCATAAAGCCCGAACGAGCCACAATTTTTGAATCTAATGCCATCACCATTGAGACAATACCCTTGTTTCATCGTGTGCCATGTGTAGGATTCTTATTTAAAGAGAAACCAAAGGCTCGCCACATCAAAGGTGACATGATAAAATTCTACAACATTCCGGTCAAAGAAATTGCAGGTATAAAAGAAGGGAACGACTATGTAACACCCGAAGGGGTGCTAGTACCCAATGCCCAACTCACCTCCGACCCCGCCCCCGTGATGAGTTATGCCTACTGCTCCGACACTGCGTTCAACCCTCAGGTAGCCGAATCGATAAAAGGCGTAAACACTCTTTATCACGAAGCAACTTATACCAACGAGGCCTTATCCATCGCTGGCAAATATGGACATTCCACTTCATCTCAAGCGGCTAAGATAGCCTTAATGGCTGGCGCCGAAAGACTCATTTTAGGACACTTCTCAAAACGCTATCGCGATGAATCGGGATTGTTCCGCGAAGCAAAAGAGATTTTCGACAATACTATTCTCGCAAACGACGGAATGCAAATCGACCTATTGTGACACAATTTGACATAGACATAAAATTCATGCGTGCAGCTCTCGATGAGGCTCAGCAGGCATTTGAGGCCGATGAAATTCCCATCGGTGCTGTTGTGGTGTGTCAAGGACGCATTATTGGACGTGGGCACAATCTCACCGAGATGCTCAACGATGTTACTGCCCATGCCGAAATGCAAGCCATTACAGCCGCCGCTAACACACTTGGAGGTAAATACCTTCAAGACTGCACTATATATGTCACAGTAGAACCGTGCACAATGTGTGCCGGCGCCATTGGTTGGAGCCAGCTATCGCGCATTGTATATGGCACAAGCGATGAAAAACGTGGATATTCCACCTTTACCCACCGCCAGCCATTTCACCCTCGCGCAACGGTGACTCCAGGCGTCCTTGCCGACGAATGTCGCGAACTCATGCAACGTTTCTTCGCTTCAAAACGCCGTTAACCCTCTCTACATACAACAAAGGAGATGTGTCAAGATTTAAATAATGACACATCTCCTTCGTTTTTATGGGCCAAGTAGTTTATTTACACCTCATGCAGTTGCAAGCAATAGGTTTCATTAAGAGCCCATAATCAAAAATCGGGCATCCTCGGGGAAGGTATACACGCCGGCTGCATGAATATCGGGATTATACAAGAATACCAAAATGGTGTCTTTGCATCGCCAGAATACTCCGTCGCCTAAGTATGCCACTGACTCAGGGATAGTAATTGAATTCAGTTCTTTACATCCCTCAAAGGCGCCCATGCTGATTTCTGTCACAGAACTACCAATTGTGACTTCGGTCATGTTAAAGCAGGCATGAAATGCTTTGCATCCAATTCTTTTTACCGAGTTTCCTATTGTTGCTTTCTTAAGACTGTAACAATCTTCAAAAGCCTCATCGCCAATCTCAGTCACCGACTCGGGAATTTCAATAGCTCCCAGATTTCTACAGTTTTTAAACGCTCCGGTTCCAATATAGTCTACTAACGGGGGGATTGTAACAGTTTCAATACCACAGCCACGAAATGCTTCGTCGCCTATTATTGCAACAGAGCCGGGGATTGAGGTGTTCTTACAGCCCAAAATAAGTGAATTTGTAGCCGTCTCAATGATTGCGTTGCAATTTTCGCGTGAATCATAAGTTTGATTCTTTGCATCGACAATAATCGAGGTGAGTTGCGAACATCCCGAAAATGCTTTATGACCAATCTCAGTTACTGAGGAATGAATTGTAAGAGTGTTAATTTTATCACAATTATAAAATGCTTCATCACCAATTTTTGTAACCGAAAGAGGGATTGAAGTGTTGTTGCAACCGGCAATTAGTGTGTTGGTGGCTGTCTCAATGATTGCGTTGCAGTTCTCACGTGAATCATATGTTTTGTTTCCTTCATCGACAATAATCGAGGTGAGTTGCGAGCAACCCGAAAATGCCTTGTGGCCAATCTCGGCTACCGAAGCGGGAATTATTATACTAGTTAAGTTTTCACAGCCGTTGAATGCTTCTGAGCCAATACGTATAACCGAAGCGGGAATAATAATCGACTCTAAGTTACGACAATTGGCAAATGCATTGTTTGCAATAATACGAGTGCCCTCTTTAATTTCTAATGTATTGAAATCGTTGGAACCTTTATAACCTAAGCAACAATTGCCCCAATATAAAAATCCGTCGGTTGCGTTATTGTACCAAATTGTATTATAAAACGCATTCTCGCCCACTTCAATCAACGCATCGGGAATTGATAAGGACGACATTTGTCGACAACCCTTAAAGGCTTCCTTGCCAATTCTTTTTATCGAATTAGGGATTGTAACCGCGCCTATTAACGTTTGGCTCTCTTCAAATGCGTTATTACCTATGTTTACAATCGAATTAGGTATAGTTGTTCCTTTACAGCTTGCAATAAGTGTGTTAGTTGCCGTTTCAATGATTGCATTACAACCTTCACGAGAATCGTAATAGCTGTTATTGCTGTCAACAATAATAGACTTCAAATTTTTACACGCGGCAAATGCGCCATCGCCTATTTGAGCGACCAAATGAGGAATTTTCACTTCTTCAATCTTGGAACAAGACAAAAACGCCTTACTCCCAATCTCAATCACCGATGAGGGAATTGTTATAGAGGGCAAACCCCAACAACAATAAAATGCGTTGTCACCAATGTAGGCTAACGAATTAGACATTTTTATTGCGGTCAATCCAAAGCAAGTATGAAACGCATCAGCCTCAATTCGTGTCACTGTATCGGGTATATTTATTAAATTTAGCTGCGTTAAGCGAAAAAATGCTCCGACACCAATGGCTGTAACAGTATAGGTTGTGTCGTTATAAATTACCGATGAAGGGATTGTTATTTCATTGGTGTATTCTTCGTCGGAGCGGCGATGAATCACTTCAACGGTTTTAGCCTCTTCGTTGGTTATGTTATAATATAAACCTTCGTATTTAAAAATCTTTGAGTATAAATTGTGTTTCTCTTTCATAATTATAAATTTTTAATTTGTTGTTTTTAATGTAATTCTAATTTTGTGTTATTATTTGACGTCAATAATTCTTTGTAAGGCTACGTTTAACCATTTTTTGGTTGAATTTTAATATTCGATGTGTTTTTTATGTCATACACATAGGTCCACTGTGTTAATATCGGCTCTCATAGTTTGTTGGTGTTTTAGTGTTTTTAAGTTCGTTTTTTTTAATGTTGCGTTTTGTTTAAAAATGAAATTTCGCTGCAAAGGTAATAAAAGATTTTAAATATAAAAATAAATTTAGGTCTTTTTGACACAAAATAGTAAAAAAAGATGAAAACCACGTGTCAAATTCCTTTTTTACCAATATTAGCGATAGAGTCGTAAAAGGGAACTTCTATAAATTCCCTTTAATTAATTTGTGTATTTATCGATATTCCCGATAATAATTCGTATTTTTACATAAATTTTACTCCCTAAGGCAACCGATTATGATTGATAAATGTGAAAATAATGAAGTTAAACACTGTGTAAATAATGAGGCTAACGCCTTAACCACAAAGCATAATTGGGAAATAAAAAAACTCGGCGAGGTGTGCAAATGTGATTTAGGAAAGACCTTAAATCAATCAAAAGACAAGGGCGAATTACGTCCTTATCTATGTGCCGTTAATGTTTTATGGGATAAATTTGATTTTACAACCTTAAAAGAAACTCGTTTCGAGGCTTCCGAATTAGAAAGATATTCAGTCCGAAAAGGCGATTTGCTAATCTGTGAAGGCGGGGATATTGGGCGTGCTGCTATATGGAATAGCGATAACATCATACAATATCAAAATGCGTTACATCGGGTTAGATTAGAGAAAAATATTAATTCAAGATTTGTTCTATTTTATCTTAAGTATCTCAAAGATTCTAAAGAACTTGACACAAAGTATGGAAAAGGTGTCACAATTAAGCACCTTGTAAAGACAGCACTATTATCCATCCCTATTCCCATTCCTCCACTTGCGGAGCAAGGGAAGATTGTAGAGGAATTGGATTGTTTGAATGGGATTATAGAGAAAAAGAAAGAGCAGTTGAAAGAACTTGACTTGCTCGCGCAATCAATTTTCTACACAATGTTCGGCGACCCCATCTCAAATGAAAAAGGATGGAAAGTCAAGCCTCTAAAAGAAGTTGCTCCTCAACAAGAATATAAAGGTGAAGTTCCTTGTTTTAATGGCAAATATTGGTTGTTTAACCTTGATATGATAAGTCCAAATACTGGAGAGATTATAAAAAAATGCTATTATGACGATGATGAAATTGGGAATTCTACAATCAAATTTAATGGTGATAATGTACTATATTCAAAGTTGCGACCATATCTAAACAAAGTTGTAATACCTAATGATATAGGCTATGCAACATCTGAGCTAGTTCCCCTTTGCCCTCAAAAGGATGTATTAGATAAGATATTTTGTGCATCACTTCTAAAAAGCCCCAATTTTGTAAAATACATAAGTAGCAAAGTAGCTGGAGCTAAAATGTCGCGAGTTTCTATGGGAATTTTTAGAGAATTTGCGATAATCCTCCCCCCACTCACTCTTCAGCAAGAATTTGCTACAAAGATAGATGCAATAGAGAAGCAGAAAGGATTGATAAAGGAATCAATTAAGGAAACAGAAACTTTATTAAATGCAAGAATGCAATATTATTTCGGCTAAAGCCAAACCCGTCAAGGTTTACGCCCTCCGAAACAAATTGGTTATAATTAAAACTCAGTTGCAACTATAGCAACTTTGCGACAAAGAAAGATTGCAACAATTTAGGGAATAAATAACGCGATGTGTGAATTTATTATATTCGACACACCGCGCTAATTGTTTTATGAGAGAAAGTGATTTTATTATTTGCGTCGACGCACTGAGCGCACAGCGTTGTTGTTAGTTGTTTTAGGCTTGCTCTCTTTCACTTTTGATTCCTTGCGTTTGGCAGGTTTTTTGTTAGAGCGAGATGAACGAGCCGATGATTTGTTCTCTTTTTTCTCTTCTTTCACCTCTGTAGCTGTCGCTTTATTGTCGGCTTTTGCGGTAGAGTCGTTTGTTTCTACAGCGGCAGAGTCGGCAGCAGCAGCTTCAGCGGCTTCACGATTAGCGATGATTTCTTCGCGATCGGGCACCCACAACTTGTCGTCAAAGTTTTCAAGACGAGCTTGAATGCTATCTTGGGCACGTTTGCGGTCTTTCTCATCGGGATAAAGTTGCATCATCGACTTGTTTTGAATATTCTTTGTCTTGTAGATGTCACCTTTATACATTGTGAGAAGGAAATAGTCGTCGTAAGTGTATTTGGGGATTATGTTGTCATCGTCGATGAAAATGTATTGTTGAGCCATCCAAGGACGTATGTCTTGAAGTTTCACCCAGAACATGGGGTATTTTATAGCTTCGCCCCCAAAGTCGCCCGAACGGTGAAGGACCGGACAAATGGCTTCGACACGTGTTTTCATTTCGTTGCTACGAGAGTCAAATTCCCAACGCTCGATAATGTAATAAGACAAAACCTCATTGGCAGGCACGTCACTATCGTCGATTACAAACTTAGGATTTTTCTCGGTCGACCCCTTTGCTTCATCATATAGCACATGGAAACGATCGAGCATGTCGCGCACGTTTATGCGATGTTCGTCGGTGAAAATTTCGCGCCCGTCGAGATATTCATATGCCGATATTTGATTATTGATAACCAATCGCATAATGATGCGGAATAGGTTTTCTTGGTCTTGCGTTTTCTCTTCGGGGAAGAAGATGGGTGCATTATTGATATTTTCGGCATCAAGCTGACGATATATCACACGCATCCACATCAAGTCGGCATCGCTCACGGGTTCTTCCTCAAAGAACGATTGCATGCGTTGTGTAACTCCGCCATTGTCTTCTTTGTTGCGGTTGCGATCTTCGCCTGAGCGTTTGCGCACTACCGATTGCGCACTAGCATCAAATGATGCAAGGCAAATTACAGCTAATGCGATAGATAAATATTTTTTGAATAGTTTCATATGTGAGCTATATTATGATTCAAAAAAAGTGGTTACTATTATGATGTTAGTTTACAATAACTTCAATAGGTGACAAGTCGCGAGTTATGCCATCGGGGCCTTTGGCTTTGATACGTGATATATAGAATCGTTTGGCACGTGGCAAGCTCTTCATTTGAGCCTTTTGACGTTCTGAGAAGTGACTACCGTTTGACAATTCGGGCATAGCGTTACCCATTTGGTCAAAGAAAACTGTTTCGAAGCTAAGCACGGTAAACTGAATGTCGAGCAATCCGTCGTCGATTGCGGCACCAATACCTGGAGCACCCAACAAAGAACTTTTAGCCAGTGGTTTGCCGCCAAGATACTTGTCGTGACCAAATGCGATGTAAGGAGTTGGGTCGGGCAATTTGCGCACACGGAATGCAGTAGTATTCACCGTTTGGCTATTTCCGTCAACAGTAGCAGTAACGGTGATAACAGCTTCGGTTCCCACTGTTGCAGGTTTTGCCACCCAAGTGTCACCATTACGAGTTAGAGTGCCGTTGGTCATCGTTGCGCTTATTTGCGACATCGGCATACCTGGCACAGAAATGCTTATGGGGTTGTCGATACCTGCATAAAGCACATTCATCATTGTAGCCGACACGGTAGCAGCCGGTTCAATAACGGTGTAAGATGATTTAAATTCAAGACGTTCAGTTCCGCCATCGGTGCGAGGCACATTAATATATCCCGAGTAATCAAATACACCGGTAGAGTTACAAGTAAATTCGTAAAGTCCGTCTTTGAGTTGTCGACCACCCACATAAACAATGGGGTTGAGAGTTGGGTCAATTGTGGCGGCAACGATTTTTGCCGAGTATTTTCCCCCACGCATCACAATGCGTGATTCGGGCACCACAAATGCGCTTACTTCGTTGACATCAAAGGTGCTATTTGCAATCATTTCATTGATTTCAACTTGATTATTGGTGCGCGAGAGCAGATAGGCCAATGCTTCCCCTTCGGCATATTTAATGTCGTTTTGAAGTTTGGCCAACATTGTTATAGATGCCACAACCGGTTGGTGGTCAAATTTTGAGGCTTCCCACGATTGTTTTACACCATTGCGCATCACCGGCTCGGTAGAAAGCACATGTTGAATATTAACAGTCTTTATAGAGTCACCTATAATGTCGGTCAAGAAATTGCGATAAGTATCGACATCTAATCTGAGTTTTTCACCTCGTTTAGTAGTGGGCGAAAGCATCACTGCAGCTGCTGCCTCAAGGTTGTCGCGCGATTGAATATTTTTCACATCACCTTCGGGGCCATCGGCTTGCACTACGATAAGATGTTTTATTGAATCGATATATTGATATAGGTCGGCCGAAGCTTTGCGCACTTCGATGGCTTTTTCATACCACTCGGTGCCTTTTTCGGGGTCTTCCTCAGCATATTCCTTAAGAGCATTGAAAATGGCATAATTTCGTTGCTCAACATATCGGTTTGTGCGATTAATACCTTCTTCCACTTGCGAGAATGCATCGAGCACGTCGCTCGAAACATTAAGCGCCAGCATAGCTGTGAGGACGATATACATCAAGTTTATCATCTTCTGACGTGGTGAAAGTCTTGTTGCGTTCTCTGCCATTTATATGGGTTGATTATTCGATGTTACTGTTTTGAATAAAAGTCACTGAGATTAATTGTCGCCGGCATTGTTTGCGCCGTTGGGGTCTTGCATTCCGGGAATGTCGCCCCCCATCATAGGACGATACATGTTGATAGTCATCGCCGTAATCATCTTTTCGTAAACCGAATTGAGTTGCTTCATGTAACGGGCCATCTTTTCGGTTTCTTCGCAGTATTGAGCACTTTGTTGCGAACTCTTTTCGTACATGTCGCGAATATCTTTGATGCCACGGTTTACGCGGTCGATTGAATCGAGTTGAGATGATACGCTCTTCAACTGAATTTCGTAGATTGTGTTCAAGCCACCAATGTTGCGATTGAGGTCTTGCATTTGTTCCACATATCCGGTTGAGCTTTGGGTAATATTTTCTGAATTTTCAGTGATTGCTTGGTAAGATTTAAGCAATACGTCCGAAACGTTGTTGAGCGCTTGAGTTGTTTCTTTCAAACGGTTCATTTCCTCGCTTATCGCAGCCATTTGTTCGAGATATTGTTGTGTGGCTGTGGTGAGGTCGGCCATCTTCGCGAGTTGCTCCGATGCTGCAGCCATGCGTGCAATACTGTCAGAGAGTGATTGTACTTCTGTTTCAGAAAGAGGTAGATTAGATGGTAACACAGCGGGTTGTTGCGCCGGAGCGTCTACCTCTTCCTCTTCATCGCGTATAATCATGTTGCCCTCTTCGTCATATTCAATGGCGTTTTCGTCATAATCTTGTTCGGCTTCAACGTTGCCGGTTGCCACGCCGCCATTGGCAAAGTTGGGACGATCTTCTTCATCGCCCGAATCGAGCACCGGGAACACTTCTTCCCATTTATATTCGCGCGGAGGACGGTCGAAAGCTGTCAACACGAACATCACAACTTCGGTACCCATACCTATGGTCAACAATAAGTTACCATAGGGCATGTGTAATAGCTTAAACAATGCACCAAGGATAACGATTGCCGCACCTATACTATATGCAAAGTTAAATAAGCGTTGACCTCCTTCCCAAGAAAGGAATTTCTCTATGCTATTTTTCTTTCTATTTTTTTTCTTTCCCATTTTATGTGTTGTGAGTGAGAGGGTTTATTATAAAGTATATTGGTATTAACGTTTAGTTTGTTTTTGACCACGAGCAAAGCCTATCTGACTGCGCACGCAACGGAATCCTATGTATGAGCGTTGCTCGTTTTGGTATTCCCACATGCGTATGTCGCTTCGTATGTTATGAGCCACATCTTTCCATGAACCGCCACGCACTATTTTGCGTTTCATGCGATAAGGGTCTTCTTTAGCCGCATCATAACGATATTCGGGGTTGAGGTCATTGGTAATCTTACCCACACTTTCGGTGTAGGCTGTCGATGTCCATTCACTCACGTTACCGGCCATGTCATAAAGCCCGAAATCATTGGGCGAATAAGTTCCTACTTGTGAGGTTATTAACTGTCCGTCTTTAACATAGTTGCCCTTCTGTGGCTTGAAGTTGGCATAGAAGCAACCTTTATCTTCGGTGAGAGGGAGGTCTCCGTCCCATGGATACATGTTTTCGTCTTCACCTGCGCGTGCGGCATATTCCCATTCGGCATCGGTGGGCAAACGATAAGGCTCTACATATACACCCTCTTTGCCGAGTGAACGACGTAGATAATCGGTACGCCAGTTGGCAAAAGCATTTGCTTGTTCCCAGCTAACACCCACTACTGGATAATTGCTATAACCGCCATGAGCGAAATACATGCGCACGTAAGGCTCGTTATAAGCATTGTCAAAGTCGTTAATCCATGCGGTAGTATCGGGGTAGATGTTTACGATATAGGTGTTGAGGAAGTCGTAATCGCCGGTAAGACCGCGAGTGACGGTTTCGCGAACGATTGTTCCTTCATCGTTGATATAAGCAGTGTCTTTAGAGATGATAGGCACATCGGTGGGGATTGGCTTATCGGTGTTGTATTCGCGACGAGCAGGGTCTAAACGGTGTTTGCGTTTAGCCGCTTGTGTGTGGTTGTATATCTCATAACGATAGTTCATCTGATTGGGGTCAAGCTCTTTGACTCCGGTGATGGGGTTAGTGCGATACACGCTCTCTATAGCACGAGCCTCGTCTTCGCTAGGATTACGCCAGGGGATAGGCTTGTTCCAGTTGAGATAAGGTTTTATGGGGTTACCTTCTTTGTCCTCCTCGATTTTGAATTCTTCGTTACCACCATAAGAGGGGTCGGCAAGACGTTCACGGATGATAGAGTCGCGCACCCAAAATACAAATTGCTTGTATTTTGCGTTGGTAATCTCTGTTTCGTCCATCCAGAAGGCGTCGATTGAAACACCGCGAGGGTCGGCTTTTATATTCCATGCACTGTCGTTTTTTTGTGGCCCTAATTCCATTGAACCACGATCGACCAACACCATTCCATAGGGTGTTGGCTCGGCCCATGAGGTGCCACCTACGCCGGTGACTTCGCCACCTGCCGAACTTTGACCGCCCGCAAAGCAAGAGCTTACGAGCAAAGCGACAACGAGAGGTAATAGATAAATCGAAATTTTTTTCATAATATAATTACATTATGCGAATACTCTTATGCTTATTTTTATTTTTCTCTGAAAAGTCGAGTTTTAGTTTATATCCTAATATAATTTCGTGGCTACCGCTACTTTCTTTTGCTATATCGCTCATGGGATAGTCATAGCTATATCCGAGGTAGAAATTCTTATACTCGGCGCCAACCATTGCCATTATAGCATCGTCGTAGCGATAACCCACACCTGCCGAGAGAAACTTATTATATCTCACTCGACCTGTGATTTCTCCGGTGGTAAAGGTGAAATCACTCTTAACCAACACAGAGGGTATCACTTCAAATAACGTATTTTTTATCGGAATATTGCTACCAGCCATAAAATAGAGCGTTCTTCCGGCTTGAAATTCGTAGTTTTTTTCATTTCCGCCTTCACCACTCTCGGCATTTAGCGAGATTGTGGGTGAGTTGACATGTGTGCATGACACACCGGCCCAAAAATGTTTGTGATTATAAAATACCCCTACACCAAGGTCAAGTGCGTTACCTCCTATATCGTTTGTGGGGATAGCATCATCGGCTCCTTCGTGATAGTCGTCATTGTCGGGGATAAACACTTCGCTTCCCTTGAATGATTCGTTGAGCAAGCCCACTTGAAGCCCGGCTGTAAATTCGCCTTTAAAAAGGTTGAATTTGTAGCCTAATTGCACTCCTATATTGAGATTTTTATACAATCCCAAACTCTCTTGTTGCATCACCGCTCCCACACCAAATCGTTTATTAAGAAATTTGAATGGCATATCTGCCGCCAATACAAACGATTGCGGAGCATTTTCAATGCCTACCCACTGCATGCGTGTGCCACCTCTCAACTTCACAAAGTCAGTGGTTCCCACTGCTGCGGGGTTGTAATAGTTTGGCACCTCAAAATATTGGGTGTGTTGCGCGTCGACTTGTGCCATGGAGTGAAGCGACAATGTCATCATCACTATCGCAACAAGTATAAATTTTATATTATATAATGTGTATTTACGCATATATTATTCAAAGTAAAATGTCAAAACAACCATTTGAGATGTGGCTTTTTTTAATGATTGGGTAAACTTAAGTTTGCCCGGGTCGTCGGCAAGGTCGGGACGGTTAGTATCTAATACATCGGTCATGCCAAAACAAAATTTAACCTCGGGATTGAACTTAAAATAAGGCAAATAGAAATCGCATCCGAGTCCTACGGTGAGATAGAAGTCGGTGGGCTTTAACTTTATAAAGTCGCTGCGTTTCTTAGTCACATCATAGGTGGGCATGATACCTCCCACTAGATAGGGACGCACATTGCGATAACGCAAAGAAGAGTATTTCAAGTCAACAGGAAATACCACATGAGCCGATTTGATATTTTGCCGCTCGGTGGCTCCGGTCGTTGCCTCATACATTCTTATATCGCGGTTGCCAAAGTACATTCCGGGCGAAAATCTCACGTTGAAATAATCATTCAAACGAAAGTCAATCAATCCGTTAACACAAAAACCGGGAGAGAATGCAGGTTGCTCGATAAACCACGATTCGCCATTCTCGGTCACAAAACCATTATTGGTAAAGTTGAGGTCTTGAGTGTGCACACCCACCGAAAAACCCAAGTGCCAACGGCGTAAATCGGCATATGGGCGATTCATCAATTTGTCGTTAAAACCGCGAGCATCAGCACTAAAAGCCACTGCCAGCGACATTAACACAATGATAAACGATGATATGTGAGCAAGCTTTCTCATTATTCTTATAAAACGCAACCTTTTAAAGATTATTGCACAAATGCTTATAAATAATGAGGAATGTGGAATGTTAGAATATAAAAATTGCGTTCTTTTTTGTTGCCAAATCATTAAATGTGATAAGAAAGAAGGAAAGAGCATCTTATGACGTGATGCCCCTTCCTTGACGAAAGATTGATTAAATAATTACAATCGTATTAAGAAAATATTGATGAAGCTTTATGCTATCATAAAAACTGAAGTTTTTGAGGGAGTTGCAACAGTATCGGGTTTAATGCTGTCGATTGTAACATAGAAGCAATCTTTCTTCACAACAGTAGTGTCAGTCTTGATGCTGTCGAAGGCTGCAAAAAGAATGTCTTGTTTGTTTTGGGTAGTATCGGGGCAAACACTATCGAAAGAGGCAATCATGAATTCTGTTTTAGGGGTAACTGTGTCGGGCTTTACGCTATCGAACATTGCAATCATTTCTTTTTTCTTTGTAGTGTCGGGACATACGCTGTCGAACATGGCGAAAACTTCTTTTTTTACTGCAGTGTCGGGTTGGGCAACAGAATCATTGCTTGAAGGAGTAGTGTTAGAACTATTGGTGTTAGAAAGTGCGAAAGCTGCACTGAGGCTGATTGCCATTGCTACTGTTAAAACGAGTTTTTTCATAATTAATGTTTTTATTTTCT
Organism: Muribaculaceae bacterium; assembly: GCA_045576735.1. Taxonomy (GTDB): domain Bacteria; phylum Bacteroidota; class Bacteroidia; order Bacteroidales; family Muribaculaceae; genus RGIG4079. Next base: position 25,066 of record JAZNGZ010000113.1, on the reverse strand, counting down.
TTAGTTATTAATAATTTCAAAAATGAGACTTCACATAATAGATATGACAATGCGCGTGCCAAAAAATGGCATAGATATTTAATCTGAAGATAATTAATGAATTACAAAATTGGCAAAGATGTAAAGTGTGTGGAAAGTGTGGTGTGGAGTGTGGAAAAAATCCACACATTTAGTGTGGTGTGGAGTGTGGAATTATAGATTGTGGAGCTTGATTTTGTTGTAAAGAGTTTTGCGGTCAATGCCAAGCATGCGTGCCGCTTGAGCTTTGTTGTTGTTACATGTTTCAAGAGCTTTTATTATAAGTTCGCGCTCCGACTCCTCATTGCGTAGTTGCATAGATGGAGCGGCTGGATTGTTAAATTCGCTACCGAGGTCGCTGAGTGAAATGGTGTTGCCTTGAGCGATGAGAGTGGCGCGACGTATAATGTTTTTCATTTGTCGAAGGTTTCCCGGCCAATCATATTTAAGCATTGCATTGATAGCATCGTCAGTGAACCCGACGATATTTCGTTCAAGTTCCTCGTTGGCTTGCTTGAGGAATAGCTCGGCAAAAATTATAATATCATTTCCTCGTTGACAAAGTAGAGGCATTTCGAGGTTGAATTCATTTAGCCTATGGTATAGGTCTTCTCGAAATTCTCCATCGGAAATGGCTTTTAGGAGGTCTTTGTTGGTGGCGCATATAATTCTTACGTCAATATCAACCTCTTTAGTAGAGCCAATAGGGCGTATTTTTCGCTCTTGGATAGCGCGGAGTAATTGTACTTGCACATCGTAGCTCAGATTTCCCACTTCATCAAGGAATATGGTTCCGCCATTAGCTTCGCTAAATGCACCAACTTTATCAGTCGTCGCACCGGTGAAAGCACCTTTTTTATGCCCGAAAAGCTCCGAAGCGGCAAGGTCTTTTAGAAGCGCACCACAATCAATGGCAATAAATGGTTTGTCGCTACGACGACTTTGCTGGTGAATGCGATGAGCTACATATTCTTTCCCTGTTCCATTGGCGCCAGTGATAAGAACCGACATAGGGGTTGGGGCTACGAGTGACACATAGCCATAAAGACGTTTTGCTACTTCGCTATTACCTTCTATGAGTTTTGGCGATTGAGAAGCCCCTTTTTGTGATGTGGCTGATACTTTTTTTGACTTAGGGGGTGAACTTGGTACACTATTTAGTGCACTATTGATTTTTTCGAGAAGAATCTCGGGGTTTATGGGCTTGGCAATGTAATCCACAGCACCATGTTTCATGGCGTTAACCGCATTTTGTATGTCGGCATAGCTTGTCATGATTATGATGGGAGAAGGGTAATCTATTTCTTTTAAATGGTCTATTATAGATATTCCTTCACCATCAGGCAGACGCATGTCGGATAAAATGAGGTCGTATTGAGTATTGTCAATGGCTTTTATGCCTTGTGAGATAGATGATGCGCTATCAACATCAAAACCATTCCTTCTTAACCATGCTTTTATCATGGTTAAGAATGTGATATCGTCTTCTATTATTAATATGGCACTCATCGAAAATCGCAAATGTGATACAAAGGTAATGTATTTTGACGATGAAATAGTCTTTGTTAAACTTTTTTATTACAACAATGCTTTTTTAATGCCAGGATAGTGGTGGCAATAGTCTCTAAAACGATTTTTGCATTATCGCTATCGGTGGTGGTCCAATTTGAGCTGTTGCGTTGATTATTGAAATATTCAAATGCTTCTACTCCCGGAGCTTTTATCATAGAGATAAGCGGAAGCATTTTATGGGCAATAGCGCAAGTTGTTTCTTTATCGCTTGTAGTGATTGCCTTTGTAATCGCTTCGCCATTTTTTGTTGTTTCTTCAAGTGCCGTGGTGAGCAATAATATTTTTGTTTCTTCATCGTTGTCGGCAAATTGGGTTATGGCTGATAAATCAATGTCGATAGAAATGAATTTATTTAACACGTCAATAAGTTGCTGACGATTATATGGTTTTGCCAATATATCTGAGAATCCATTCTCAGTATACTCATTAAGAGGTATGTTACTATTGGCGGTAAGCGCAATAATGGGAATAGAAGGTAATGATTGTCGAATTTTTTTAGCTAAATCCAACCCATTGATTTGTGGCATATTTATGTCAGAGAAGATGATGTGAGGAGAGTCGGATATTGCTCTTTCAAATTCTTCATCAATTTTTGCACAACAGGTAATATCCCATTGATTGTTGATGCTATGTAGCATTGCTTGGGTGTATTTTAATTGTATAGGGTCATCATCGATGATGACGATTTTGAGAATTGAATGAGAAATTAAGGCGTTGGGGTGGATTTCTATTTCATCGTGTTGAGAATTGTCGATATTGGGATTTTCAACGATTTCAATGGGGATTGTTACGAAGAATGATGTGCCTTCGTCGGGGGCGCTTGATAGTGAAATCTCTCCTCCCATTAAATTGGTGATTTTAGATACAATAGATAATCCTAATCCTGAACCCTCAATGCCTGTGGCGTTTTTTAACCGGGCAAACTCTTCAAATATCACTTCTTGTTCCTCTTGAGATATACCTCGTCCACTGTCTTTTATGATGAGGTTGAGTGATGAGCCAATGATGTTTGCCGATAGTGATACTTCTCCTTTATCAGTGAATTTTATGGCATTACCTAAGAGGTTGTCGATAATTTGGCGAAGTCGGAATAAATCGCATATGATGTAGCAGTCGGTCGAAGAGACCATTTTAGAAGTTATGCTTAACCCTTTCTTTTTTGCTGCCGGGGCGAAATTTTTGACGATACCGTCAAGAATTGTTGATACATGGAATTGATCGCGAGCAATCTCGATTTCGCCAAAGTCGAGTTTGTGGTAGTCTAAAAGAGCCGAAACGAGATTTAATAGGTGAGTGGCCGAATTGTTTATGGCCTGTATATATTCTTTATTTTTTGATGGCTGTTGTTCCGATTCTATTAACTCGGTATATCCTTTTATGGCACCTGCCGGGGCTTTGATGTCGTGGGTGATGGTGAGCATAAGTTTTTCTCTTGCTACAAGTAGGTTTTCGGCTTTGAGACGAGCGTCTTCCAATTCCTTTCGGTATCGGTTTCGATGTGTTATATCTCGCCATATTATAATGAAAAATAATATGGCAAGAGCCGATGCAATGATTGCAATTCGATAAGTAGTGTCAACACTTTGATTTCGTAGTTCGCGGTCTTTATTTAAAGTGAGTTGACGAAAATCGTGTTCGGCACGTTCAATATAATTGATGAGCGATGAAATTTTCAAACTCAATTCGCCTCCTTCGATTCTTAAAATCTCAATATTATCTTTTATTTTATTAATGTGTTTAATTTTTTGTTGTATTGCATTTGAATTGATGCGATTGAAATCTGATTTTAGGTTAGTGGCTTTTGTTTCAAATCGGGTTATGGTGTCACTTGATATTGTAGAAGAGCTTGATATGTTTGTAGTGTCAATGTCACCGGGCTTGAATACGGCTTTGATGCGCTTCATTACATTTTTCTTTGGAGCCTCAATTGTTATTGCTTCTTTTTCTCTTATTACAGTGGTTATGGTGTTGGTTGTGTTAGTCGTATTGCTGTATTGTGCAATTAAATCTTCGATTTGTTTTTGATAGGAGTTTGTGGCTTTTTTTGAGGATATGTCATAAAGATTTTTGACTATTAAGGCTTTATAATGAATTGTGTTGGACAGCGAGTCAAGAAGAAGTTTTGAAGAGTCGGTAGAGATGGAATCAAGTCGAATTATTGCAGTGTCAATGCGATTTAAGGTTGAAATATATTTTTTATATGAAGAGTAGTCTCCTATACTTGATGTTTGGGCCAATGCTTCAGCTTCAAGGACTAACTCAATAAGTTTGTCGCATGACGATCGATGTGATTGAATGGAATCCTCTAATTTATTACTTGATGAGAAAATGGAGGCTTGTTGTTGAATGTAATATGAGGTGCCTATAAATAGGGCGATAATGACAATGTAGCCTATTGCAACTTTTAAAGAGAGAGTTTTCATGTTACAAAGATAAAAATAAAGAATGAAATAAAAATTAAAAATGTGAAAAAGCAAATAAAATCGGAGTAAAAGACCAAAAGGGCGATTGATTATTGTAACAAGAATGTAACAGCAAAAACGCCATTCAATGGGGTTAAAATCCTTATTAAAAGACGTAAAGCGTAAAAAAATGAGCCCTTTTTGCACACTTTCACTAACTTTGTGCCTTAAAAGTTTGAGTTATTGCAAGAAAAATGTGTATCTTTGCACCGCAAAATTGAATTATTAATTAAAATCGTATTATTATGTCAGAAATTGCATCACGTGTTAAAGCTATAATCGTAGACAAACTCGGTGTAGATGAAAATCAAGTAACAGAAACTGCAGTATTTACAACAGACCTTGGCGCAGATAGCCTTGACACTGTAGAACTCATCATGGAATTCGAAAAAGAATTCGGTATCAACATTCCCGATGACAAAGCAGAAGGTATCGCTACTGTAGGTGACGCTATCGCTTATATCGAAGCTAACAAGTAATTTCTACTTTATACTTTACACAATCTATCATTTAGATAATGGAATTAAAAAGAGTTGTAGTAACAGGTCTTGGGGTAATCTCTCCCATCGGTAATGACGTTGAAACCACATGGAACAACGCCCTTAAAGGTGTGAGTGGTGCCGGTCCTATTACCCATTTTGATGCATCAAAATTTAAAACTCAGTTTGCTTGCGAAGTTAAAAACTTCAACGCAGCTGAGCACTTCGACCGCAAAAAGCTTCGTCAGCTCGACCTTTATGCGCAATATGCGTTGGTTGCAGCAAAGCAAGCAGTTGAAGATGCAAATCTTGAAGCAGAAAGTATTAATAAGGATCGTGTAGGCGTAATCGTTGCAGCCGGTATCGGTGGTCTTCACACATTTGAAGAAGAAGCAGGCTATTATGCTATTCATGGCGAAGAACAAGGTCCAAAATACAATCCTTTCTTTATTCCCAAAATGATTGCCGATATTGCATCGGGTCACATCTCAATGCAATATGGCTTCCATGGTCCTAACTATGGTGTTGTATCGGCTTGTGCATCATCAAACAATGCAATCATCGACGCCTTCAACCTCATTCGCCTTGGCAAAGCCAATGTGATGGTTACAGGTGGAGCTGAAGCTGCTGTTTATCCTGCAGGGGTAGGCGGTTTCAACTCAATGCATGCTCTTTCAACTCGCAACGATAGCCCCGAAACTGCATCACGTCCATTCAGCGCTTCACGCGATGGCTTTGTGATTGGTGAAGGTTCGGCAGTGCTTATCCTTGAAGAATTGGAACATGCTAAGGCTCGCGGCGCAAAAATTTACGCTGAAGTAGCCGGTGGTGGTCTTTCGGCCGATGCATATCACTTGACAGCAACTCACCCCGAAGGTCTCGGTGCTATTCTTGCAATGAACAACGCACTCGAAGACGCAGAAATGAAGCCCGAAGATATTGATTATATCAATGTACACGGCACTTCAACTCCGGTGGGTGACGTTTCTGAAGTGAAAGCTATCAAGGAAGTATTTGGCGATCATGCTTATAAGTTGAACATTAGCTCAACAAAATCAATGACCGGTCACTTGCTCGGTGCTACAGGCGCTCTTGAAGCTATGTTTAGTGTTAAGTCAGTTCAAGAAGATATTGTTCCCCCTACAATCAATCATGACCCAGAGGACCAAGACGAAAATATCGACTACAACCTCAACTTCACATTTGGCGAAGCTCAAAAACGCACTGTAAACGCAGCATTGTCTAACTCATTTGGTTTTGGTGGACATAATGCAACAGTAATCGTGAAAAAGTACGCTGAATAATATCAGTTAACTTAAATACAAACAAAAGCGAGCCTCATTGAGACTCGCTTTTGTTTTTTTATAAAAGATATAGCACGGATATGAAGTTTATTTTTCTTACCTTTGCATTAGATTAGAGATTTTATACTTACATAAAAAAATTGTTATAATTAATTTACAATGAAAAGGTTTACAAGTTTAATTCTTGCAAGTTTAGTGGCTCTTGTGTCGTTGCAATCGTTGGCCGCCACTTTTGTGGGTGAGCGCGATGACTTTCGCGATGAGACGATTTATTTCGTGATGACTACTCGTTTTTATGATGGAGATCCTAGCAACAATACACAATGCTGGGATAATCAAGACCGCAATCAGGGCGACCCCGCTTGGCGAGGCGATTTCAAAGGTCTTATTGAAAAACTTGATTATATCAAGGCTCTCGGTTTTACAACAGTGTGGATTACTCCGGTAGTTGAAAATGCTTCGGGGTATGACTATCATGGCTATCATGCCGTTAACTTCAGCAAAGTTGACCATCGTTATGAAAGTGAAGATGTGTCATTCCAATCGCTTATCGATGCGGCTCATGCTCGCGGCATGAAAATCGTGCTCGATATAGTGCTTAATCACACCGGCAACTTCGGAGAAGAAAATCTTTGTAAATTGTTTACCCGCGATTGGACAAAAAATCAAGCCACACTCGATGAGTGCATGGTGCCTTATACCCAATCACAAGGAGGGAAACTCCCCGATAACTATACCTCGATGATTGGAGGAGAGCAGTATCAGGCTCGTTTGGCACAAATGAAAAATACCGATGGCAAAAATCATGATGTAAACAATTATTGGCATCATGTGGGTAATAGTTGGAATTGGGACGATTATTCACGTTGGTATGGGCAAATCGCCGGCGACTGTGTTGACTTGAACACTGAGAACCCTTACGTATCAAATTACCTTGTAAAATGCTATGGCGAATTTATAAAGATGGGTGTCGACGGTTTCCGCATCGATACATCGGGGCACATCTCACGATTGACATTCAACAAGGCATTTATTCCTCAATTCACAGCATTGGCTGAGCAATACAAGGACAAGCGTAATGGCGGCCCATTTTTTATGTATGGCGAAGTGTGTGCTCGCGAACGCAATGTAACATATCGCAATCACGAAAACTGCTCTCCTTATTATTATACATGGAAAGAATCAAAAAATTATGCGTGGGACGATAGCGAGACTTCATGGAACGGAATAGTGGTGATGGAAGGAGATAAAGGTTCTCACACAAATATCACATCGGTTGATGCTCAAGGTGTGGACGACCAAGATGATTCAGGCATGCCCACATCGACCAACGCATTCCTCAACGGAAACAATTATCATGCACCCGATTATAGCAAATATTCAGGCATGAGTGTCATCGACTTCCCTATGCACTGGAACTTCCGTAGCGCAGCCGAGGCTTGGGGCGTGAAATATGGCGACAACCTATATAACGATGCCACATACAATGTAGTGTATGTAGATTCTCATGACTATGCTCCCGACGGGGCTCCCGAAAGCACTCGCTTTAACCAAAGTCAAGATACTTGGGCCGAAAACCTTTCATTGATGTTCACGTTCCGTGGCATTCCTTGTATTTACTATGGTTCGGAAATAGAATTCCGCAAAGGTAGTGTTATCGACAATGGTCCAAATATCGCACTTCGTGAAACAGGTCGTGCATATTTTGGTGGATATATCAAAGGTGACATCAATGTAACCGACTTTGCTCAATACGATGGCGCAAGTGGCAATATCGCTGCAACACTTTCTCACCCATTGGCTATGCATATCCAACGATTGAACCAAATTCGTGCAGCTGTGCCTGCGCTTCGCAAAGGTCAATACAGCACCGATGGCTGTTCAGGCTCATTCGCGTTCAAACGTCGTTATACCGATGCTAATACTGATTCGTATGTTCTTGTATCTATTAGCGGCAGCGCAACATTTACCAATATCTTAAATGGCACTTATGTGGATTGTGTTACCGGTGACACTAAAACCGTAACAAACGGAGCTCTCACTGCATCTTGCTCGGGTAAAGGTAATTTGCGCGTGTATGTGCTTAATACCGATAAGACAAAAGCTCCGGGCAAAGTGGGCCAAGATGGTAAATATATCTATTCTACAACATCAGTGGCAGACTCTCAATCGTCATATGATGGCACCGAAGAAGAGTTGTCGTCAAATAATGGCGGTAGCAACCCATCGGGTGGCACTGAAGAGCCCGAAGAGGTTATAACTCCTTCAATGAGCGAAGGCGAACAAGCCGTGTTCTTCGAAAACAGTGCAAACTGGAACGGCACAATCAGCGCATGGGTGTGGAGCGACTCTAAAAACTTCACCGGTGGCAGTTGGCCCGGTCAAGCATGTACTTACCTCGGCAACAACGTCTGGAAATGGACCTATACCGGCACTGATAAAATAAGTGGTGGAGTGATTTTCAATAATGGCAGTTCACAAACCGCCGACCTCACATGGGTAAATGGTGGATATTACAATGCAAATGGATATGTAAAAACTATCGAAGGAGCAGGCGAAATACCCGATACTCCGGGCGACGAACCTACCGGCGATGAAATAGTGTGGAAATTCTTCTATGACGATACTAATTGGGGCAGTTCTACTGTGTATTCCTATGTGTGGGACGCAGGAAATACTAATAAACAATATCTTGGCTCATGGCCCGGCAAGATGATGACAAAAAATTCAGAAGGAATGTGGGAAATCTCATTTACCACAACCGACAACCTCGTCACCCCTATGGTTATATTTAACAATGGTCAAGGTGGTGGAACAAACCAAACTGCCGACCTCTCATTGATAAACTATGGAATATATAAATTCAATGGGTTTACCGGGAAAACTGGAGTAGAGGGAGTGCTGACTCATGACGCGGTTGAGGTAGCGCGCTATGACATCTATGGCCGCTTATTGAATGGCCCAACTAAGGGTATAAACATCGTGAAAATGAGTGATGGCACAATCAAAAAAATAATTATCAAATAATTCATCTGCTACAGTAACAATTAATGAGGCTGTGTCAAATAATTGAAGTGATCCCTAATAGTTAGACGAATAAATAATAACTTTAAAAAGAAAGAGTTCGGCATTGACCGAACTCTTTTCATTTAACCGAGATTAATTCTTATATTGTTATAATAATCGCTATATTTGAGAAATATATTCAAAGATTGTGTATATATTCACAATACAATTATTCTGAATTCCTTTAAATCCAATTCATAAATTGCATTGCGGTAAAGAATAAGCGAGAAGCCTTATATTTCTCATTGGCAACTGCTATAATTCCGGCAACATCGCCATCTTTAATCGGCTTGTATTTTTCGTCATCCAACAATGGCTTAACTTCATGCCAAACCGAATCCTTTAGCATTTCAGACAACCACGTTTTGAGTTTCTCGCGTGAGAGTAACGGATTAGCGAGATATTTTGCTATATTATTAATCAACCCATCAACCAACCCTCTAGCTAAAGCCTTTTTATTGTCGGTCGAAGCCAAATTAAGTTCCTTCAACGTCTCACTACTGATTTCATATAGATATTTATCAGCGTCCCACTGTTGATCATATTTCATAATAGTTGATTGACCGCCCATCTTCCAATTATAACCAATATAATCGGTATAAGTGACCTCATATTTATGGCTAAAAATTCGTATTGTCGTCAAAAAATCCTCTCCATGGAAGTTTGCCTCGGCCAATGGATTGACCTTTACTAATACATCACGAAGGAACAATTTGTCGACCAAGCTAAACGAAACACCATGTCGACCAAGAATCAACGGCAATAATTCGGTAGTGGTAGTGGTGGCATCCTTAAACACCGTCGAAGGGATAAAATAAGGAATTTTCAATCCTAAGAATCGGCTTTCGCGCTGAGACCCCATTACGACAATCTCCGCTCCGCTCATCTTGGCTTGCTCATACATTTGTTCTATAGCCAATGGATTCAGTGTGTCACTACCGTCCATAAACTGCACATAATCGCCTATTGCAAATTTCCATCCTGTGCGACGAGCCTCACTTAATCCTAAATTTTCTTCATGACGCACTATTTTAACTCGACCATCAACTGCCGCTATCGTACGAATCACTTCTAATGTATCATCGGTTGATGCATCGTCGACAACTATCAGTTCGATATTGCGGAATGATTGTTGCAACACCGAGCGCATTGCCCGTTCTATGTTTCGTGCCTCGTTATAAGCCGACATTACCACACTCACCTTTATTGCCCCCGACACAAGATGGACATCTTTATGTCGCTTTGCCACATATCGACGCAATCGCTTGCTATGCAACATCCAATAAATTAATTTATCATGACCGCGCAACTTATAGTGGCGTGCTTCTTTAACTATACATTGAATTTCAGAATGCTTATAATCAAACTCTATTCCTTGAGTTATACATCCATCATACAACCGATGTAATTTAAACAACAAAGCTGTTTCATCATCGGCAAAACGAGAGATACCATTAAACAATCTATACCACCCCTCAAAGGTCATTGTCATTTTATGACTAAACCCATCAGGACGATAGATTAAGTCATATACCTTAAGATTATTATCAATAACAACCTTACGAGCCTCTCCGGCTACCGACACGAGCATCAACAAGTCCTCAAAGTGAGTTATGCGACGATGAGGAATCCATTTCCCATCAAGGAATAGCGAACGACGCATAAGTTTTGCCCATGGCCCCACACTTGTTTCATAATTAAGTACGGCCTTAACATATTCTTTACCGGTCATCGTGCGCGACTGCTCCATTAAGTGTGAATAATTACCCGAATCGGTACATCTACGCACCGACCCCACTATAATATCGACATCATCACTTATTCGTTCCAAATATTGTTCTAACGCATCGGGGGGCAACACATCATCGCCATCGAGCATCAACACCCAATCGCCTTTGGCTTTGGCTACGCCCAATTTGCGAGCGGCTCCGGCCCCGGCATTTTTGCCATGCAACACGTGAATGCGCTCATCGGTATGAGCTATTGCATCACACAATTTCCCCGAGCTATCGCTCGAACCATCATTCACCATTATAAGCTCCCAATCTGTTATAGTTTGGGCCTTCACACTATCCACACTGCGTTGAAGCAATGATTCAAGATTATATACAGGTATAATTATTGATATCATATTAGCCACAAATATACAACATTTTATAGAGATTTCAAACCTCATCGCACATTTTCGGTCAAAGTGTGCCATAGGTTAAGGTTGTGAAAAACATTGGTGTTATCAAAAACTTTCACTATTTTTGCACTATAAAAATAAATATAACTAAGATTTTTATCAAATATGGCTAAAATTTTAGGTGCAGTAACCATTAATCAAGAACGTTGTAAAGGATGCGACTTATGTGTCGTAGCCTGTCCAAAAGATGTGTTATTGCTTCAACCCAAAGAAGTTAACAATCGCGGATACCACTTCGCATTTATGAAAAATCCCGACGCGTGCATCGGCTGTGCGGCTTGCGCCACTGTGTGTCCCGACGGCTGTATCGAAGTTTATCGTGTGAAAGTTCCCGATTAATTACATTCATCATTTAGCATTTTATCTCATGAATGAAGAAGTAAAATTATTAAAAGGCAACGAAGCGATTGCTCTTGCCGCTATCAGATATGGTGCCGATGGATATTTCGGCTACCCCATTACCCCCCAATCTGAAATTCTTGAAACTCTCGAAGCCGAAATGCCTTGGGAAACTACCGGCATGGTAGTGCTTCAAGCCGAAAGCGAAGTCGCTGCCATCAACATGGTTTATGGCGGAGCCTCATGTGGTAAGGCTGTGATGACATCATCATCAAGCCCCGGTGTGAGCCTCAAGCAAGAAGGAATCTCGTTTATTGCCGCATCAGAGTTGCCTGCTCTAGTGGTAAATGTGATGCGTGGAGGACCGGGACTTGGTACTATCCACCCTTCTCAAGCCGACTATTTCCAAGCGACCAAAGGCGGTGGTCACGGTGACTATCATCTCATCGTGCTTGCGCCAAAGACTGTGCAAGAAATGGCCGACTTTGTTTATCTCGGTTTTGATCTCGCATTTAAATATCGCACTCCGGCGATGATTCTTGCCGATGGTATTGTAGGACAAATGATGGAAAAAGTAGTACTTCCACCGGCTCGTCCTCGTCGCACTAAAGAACAAATCGCCGAGCAATGTCCTTGGGCTATTACCGGTAAACCTGCATCACGCAAGCAAAATATCATCACTTCACTCGAGCTCGACACTGCTGTGATGGAAGAAAACAACAATCGTTTCCAACGCACATATCGCCTTATCGAACAAAATGAGCAACGATGTGAAGAATATCTTACCGAAGATGCCGAATATCTTTTCGTTGCATTTGGCTCGATGGCTCGTATTTGCCAAAAGGTAATCGACGATATGCGTGAGCAAGGCATCAAAGTGGGACTCGTGCGCCCCATTACTCTTTGGCCATTCCCCACCGAAGCCGTTAATCGTGTGTCACAACGCGTGAAAGGCATGTTGGTAGTTGAGCTCAATGCCGGACAGATGATTGAAGATGTGAAACTTGCTTCACAATGTCGCGTGCCAACCTATCACTTCGGACGTCTTGGCGGCATCGTACCCAACTTGGGTGAGATTTCCGATGCGTTCTTTAACTTTTTCCCCGACGCTAAAAAATAATCACGACTATGAATATCAACGATATAATTAAGCCCGAAAATCTTGTTTATGCCAAGCCTCGCTTGCTCAAAGACAACCACATGCACTATTGCCCCGGTTGTAGCCATGGAGTGGTTCATAAACTCGTTGCCGAAGTTCTCGAAGAAATGGGCATGGAAGAAAAAGCGATAGGTGTGGCTCCCGTAGGTTGCGCCGTGTTTGCTTATAACTATGTAGATATCGACTGGATTGAAGCCGCTCATGGTCGCGCTCCGGCTATTGCCACTGCTGTGAAACGCCTCAACCCCGAAAACCTTGTGTTTACCTACCAAGGCGACGGTGACCTTGCCGCCATTGGCACTTGCGAAACAATCCACGCTGCCAATCGTGGCGAAAACATCGCCATCATCTTCATCAATAATGGTATTTATGGTATGACCGGCGGGCAAATGGCGCCCACAACCCTTGAGGGAATGAAAACATCGACAACCCCCTACGGACGCCGCGTTGACCTCAACGGACACCCTCTCGCCATCGCGCCCCTATTAGCACAACTCGACGGCACTTGCTACATCACTCGTCAAGCCGTACACACCCCTGTAGCCGTGCGCAAAGCCAAAGCCGCCATTCGCCAAGCATTCGAAAACTCAATGAACGGGCTCGGCACATCAATGGTGGAAATCGTGAGCACATGTAACTCGGGCTGGAAAATGACTCCTGCGCAATCAAACGCTTGGATGGAAGAAAATATGTTTAAGAAATATCCCTTGGGGGACATCAAAAATACAGTAAAATGAAAGAAGAATTAATCATAGCAGGATTCGGTGGACAAGGCGTGCTCTCTATGGGCAAAATTCTCGCTTATGCCGCCCTCATGGATAATCTTGAAGTAACTTGGATGCCCTCTTACGGACCCGAACAACGTGGCGGTACTGCCAACGTAACTGTTATTCTCAGCGACTCGGCAATCAGTTCGCCTATGCTCGACTCTTACGACACAGCAGTAATTCTAAACCAACAAAGTCTCGACAAATTTGAGAGCAAAGTGAAGCCCGGAGGCACTCTCATTTATGACTCTTACGGCATACACAAAGCCCCCACACGCACCGACATCAACATCTATCGCATCGATGCAATGGAAGCGACTTTTGAAATGGAGAACGCCAAGGCCTACAACATGGTAGTGCTCGGCGCATTACTTAAAATCAAAAATCTTCTCCCCATTGAGAGCGTGATTAAAGGCTTGAAAAAGACTCTCCCCGAGCGTCATCACCACCTCATTCCAATGAACGAAGACGCTATCAACCGCGGAATGAACCTCGTAAAATAATGCATAATATCTTAATTTTACATAAACAAATGCCCTAAGCATCTCTGCTTGGGGTATTTTCATTTTGCACTTCTCCGATTTTAATTGAGCACAAATTCTACATTCTGAAAAAATTACTACCTTTGCAGCACAAAATTTAGTACAACAATGTTAGGAACAATCGTAAACACCTGTACCATAATCGTTGGCAGCATAGCGGGTGCTGTGATGAATAGAGGTATAAAAGAGAAATATAAAGAGACATTATATACCGCGCTTGGATTGGCTTGCCTTGGCATTGGGCTTAATGCTGTGATTAGCAACTTCGGCAAAAGCGAATATCCGGTGCTCTTCATTGTGTCAATTGCATTAGGTAGTGTTATTGGCACCGCGCTGAATCTCGATGGTCGTTTTGCCAACTTGATAAACAAACGTTCGAAAAACAAGAATAAGAACACCAATCTTGCCGATGGCTTATCAACTGCCATTCTATTATATTGTATCGGTCCTCTTGCCATGCTCGGACCGGTGATAAGCGCACTAAAAGGCGACAACACTTTTTTATTCACAAATGCAACACTCGATTTGGTTACATCGGCCGTATTTGCCAGCACCTACGGCATATGGGTGATACTTGCAGCGCCTGTGCTATTCTGTTGGCAAGGAATGTTTTATTTAGTAGCGAAAGTATCAAGTACGGCCATAAGCGAGGCTCTCATGGCCGAACTGCTCATCGTAGGTGGCTTGATGATTGTCGCTTCAGGATTATCGTTACTAAAACTAAAAGACTGCAAAACTTTAAACATGCTCCCTTCACTGCTTATCCCCGTCATTTGGTTTCTCATAAAAAGCCTTATTGAGTAATAAATGACATTTTAATTTTCAGGCTATACATTCTCGATATAAAACAGAAAAGGCTGAACCACTTCACCGGTTCAGCCTTTTTCTATGAGGGAATAGGTCTTTGTCTATTTCTTAATAATCTTTTTGGTTATAATGCCGTCGGCAGTAGTGACACGCACAATGTAAACACCGGTTGCCAACTCTTGAGTTGAGATTATATTTGCATTGGCTGCCGCCACATTGCGACCATTCATATCACAAATTGCGATTTCTTTCACTTCAGTGCCAACCACTTCAATACCGTTTGCACTTATTTTCACCAATACGTCGTTAGTTTCAACAGCATCAACTCCACTAACTTCGCCACCATATAATTCGATATTATCGAGAATGAGGTGTTCACAATTCTTTGAACGAAGGCGGAATGCGATATAGATTGTATCAGAAGCATAAGAGCTCAAATCAAGACCACGAGTTTTGAATTCAGGGCTTTCGAGGTGATACTCTTCTTCGGTGAAATAATACCAAGAATCATCACCATTTGAAGAAATCATCACTGAGTAAGTTTCAAGATAATTGGGGTTGAATGAAGCCACGTCCCACACAAGGTAAGAAGATTCTGTTGGGCAGAATGGAGGCAACACACACCAACGGTCGGCCTTATCTGTACCATCGAGCCATGAAGTACCAGCCAACATGTATTCGCCAAATTGTTCATGTTTTTGAATCTTGAAGATACCCCAACCTTCTTCATTAAATTCGCTACCGGCACTTGGATTTACGGTACCTTCATCTTCGACACGGAACACAAATCCTTCAGGGAGTTTTCCATCTTCAAAATCCCATGCTTGAGCAGGAGTTCCCATCACGCGGAATTTCAATGAATCAATATTGTTTTCTTGCACCTTATCATCGGCAGCAACAACCTCAATAGCGATTTTATGTTCACCTTCGCTTAATGAAGCAAGCACATCAGGAAGTGATTGTGATGAAATTTCTTGAGCCAAAATAGTAGTGTTTGTTTCGCTCACCACTTCATCATCGACTTTAACGCGGATAGTAGCATCTACGTTTGTGATACCATAGTTGCGCACTTTATATTCAACAGTTTTCTTTGACCCTTTGTGGTAGAATTCACCCGGATTAGTGATTTCGGCAACACCGAGGTCGATATTATCGCTTTCAATTTTTTCAAACGACACATCATCAACACACAACCAGTTTTCGTCCTTGTCGCTAAATGCGTAGAAACCGATATAGATTGTTTGAGGCTTGTCGATATAGATGATATTGATTGATTCTTCATAAGCACTACGTGCAAATGGGGCATATTCCACAATCTTGTTGCTCATAGCTGAAGGATTACATTCGTTGCCATAATACACACCCAATTTTTCGGGGTGAGTATCATCGCCCGAATACCAGAATTTCAACACATAGTAACCGGCTTCGGTAATTGCAATAGGTTCAAGGATAGTCCAGTCATTGGCATTATTATCTCTATTATAGTTATATGCAAGACAATAGTCACCGGTGTGCGATAACGACCACCATGGATCGGTATAAACGTCCCATGTTCCATCATCTTCATTGAGATTGAAGAATGTGATACCATCGGTATATTCCGACGCCTCAAAGCCCATAAAATAAGGGACTGAAGCAGGAGCCTTGTGAAGCACACTTATTGAAGAAGCGTCATTGCTTGCGTTGATATCGTCGGCATGAGTTACCCATGCTTTGATGTTGAAGTTTTTGCGAGGTTGCGACAAGTCGGCTTTTGCAGTAAATGTATATTCCATTTCCGCTCCAATTGCAAGTGCTTGATTTATCTTCTCAGTTGCGATAGTGTTATCATCAATAGCAAACGACAAGTCAAAAGATTCAACGGCAGTATTACCCTCGTTTTTCACTTTCACCGTTACAGTTTCTTGCGACAAACCGAAACCGCTCACCGGTGCTGAAATTTCTGTAACCGACAAGTCAACTGGATTAGTAGTGAATTTAACCGACACATTGCTTAGATACAAACGCCATTTGTCGGGATCGCTACACGCGTGTAAACCAAGGTAGATAGGTTCATTAGCAGTAACACTCATCAAATACAAATGAGTTGTTTCGCTATCATTAAGAGCCAAAGTATCACAAATGCGATAAGTCATAGCATCAACAGTAGCGGCATTCCCACTAAACACCTCCATTTTTTCGCCATAAGAACTACCTTTTACAGTAAATGACACTGCAATAGTCCCCGATTGAGTTGAAGTGATAGCTGGAGAGATTAGCCAGTCATTGGCTGAATTTGTAGAGTGATAACTATAGAACACCGAAGGTGATGTTGATGAATCATATTGCCATGTCTTACCATCGTCATTGCCATCGACAACAGTCCATGCCTTGAATTCATCTTCGTTTTGGAAGCTTGCATTAAATATCTCTTGTGCCAACAAAGGAGATACACATAAGCAGATTGCAGCAATAAAAGTAGAAATTCTTTTCATATAAATTCCATGAACTCATTTGTTAAGTCAAACCAAGAATCGAGTTCTTAAATTCTCGCTGACACCTTAAACCGTTTTAACAATCACAAAGATATATTCTAAAAATTAACAAGTAATCATAAAGGCTAAATTATTCATCTTTTTTAACCAAAAAAAGAATTTTTATTCACATATGATTTTTGTCGACATTTTAGTGTTTTTTTAATCTATTTTTTGTTCCATTTTTATACATCGTATCGCATTTTATTTGTACTTTTGCACTTTAATATAGAATTCTAAAATTAATAATCGATGGAAACAAAATTTATCTTTGTTACTGGTGGAGTTGTATCATCTCTTGGCAAAGGGATAATCTCCGCATCTATTGCAAATCTTTTGAAAGCTCGTGGCTATCGAGTAACTATTCAAAAATTTGACCCATACATCAACATCAACCCCGGAACGCTTAATCCTTACGAGCATGGAGAGTGTTACGTAACCATCGATGGGCACGAGGCGGACCTTGATTTAGGTCACTATGAGCGCTTTACTAATGTAAACACCGCTCGCGCAAACAATATCACAACAGGACGCATCTACAAACACGTTATTGAAAAAGAACGCCGTGGCGATTATCTTGGCAAAACCGTGCAAGTAGTACCTCATATCACCGACGAAATCAAACGTCGCATGAAAGCTCTCGGTAATACCGGCAATTTCGACTTCGTTATCACCGAAATTGGTGGTACTGTAGGAGATATCGAATCTCTTCCATACATTGAAAGTGTGCGTCAACTTCGTTGGGAACTTGGTCGCAACTGCGTGTGTGTACACCTCGCATACGTTCCTTATGTTGCAGCTGCAAAAGAGCTTAAAACAAAACCAACTCAACACTCGGTGAAGAAACTACAAGAAATGGGAATACAACCCGATGTACTTGTGCTTCGTACCGAAAAAGATGTACCTACCGATGTGCGTCGCAAAATTGCATTATTCTGCAACGTAATTCCCGAAGCTGTCGTTCAATCTATTGACGTTCCTTCAATTTACGAAGTACCTGTAAAGATGCATGAGCAACATCTTGATGAAATAATCATGCGACTAACCGGGCTTGAAATAAAAGGGGAACCAGATATGGCTCCTTGGATGAAATTCCTCAACAAAATGACTTCGGCCGAAAAAGAAGTTAAAATTGGCATCGTGGGCAAATACGTTGAGCTACCCGATGCTTATATCTCTATCAAAGAATCTCTCTTCCAAGCTGCTACTTACAACGACCACAAACTCAATGTGAGCTATTTCCAATCTGAAAAAATCAACGAAAGCAACGTTGAAGAAAAACTCAAAGATATGGATGGGGTGATTGTTGCGCCAGGCGCAGGACAACGTGGCGTGGAAGGCAAAAATATCGCATTGAAATGGTGTCGTGAAAACGACATCCCCACCCTCGGCATTTGCTTGGGCATGCAATGTATGGCTGTGGAATTTGCTCGCAACGTGCTTGGCATTACCGATGCTAATAGTACCGAAATTGACCCAACAACGCCTCACAAAGTAATCGACTTGATGGACGAACAAAAGAGTGTGACAACTCTTGGTGGCACCACTCGCCTTGGTTCTTTTGACTGCACATTACGCGCCAACTCTAAGGTTTCGAAAATCTATGGCACTCAAACAATCAAAGAACGTCATCGTCATCGCTTTGAGTTCAACAACGAATACTTCGACCAATTTGAACAAAACGGCATGCAATGCGTGGGTATTAACCCCGAGTCAAAACTCGTGGAGATTATCGAAATGCCCGAAAAACGTTGGTATATCGGCGTTCAATTCCACCCCGAATACTCAAGCACCGTACTCAACCCCAACCCATTGATTGTTGACTTTGTGAAAGCGTCAATCGCTTATGGCGAGGAAAAATAAGAACCAATTATTATTAATCATTAATTTATACCTTGTTTGAATGGATAAAAACAGTCTTCTCGGGCTTCTTTTAATGGGAGCTATCATCTTCGGGTTTATGTATATAAATCAACCCTCTGATGATGAAATCGCTGCCGCAAAAAAAGCTCAGAACGAAAAAGAACAAACTCAAGAATCGTCAAGCAGCGATTCCATCACCATCGACTCGCTATCTCCCGAGCAAATCAACAAGCTCTCAGCTATGATTAAAGCTACCGGTGAAGCTCAAGAAGATGGTACGTACACTCTTGCTACAAATGGAATGAACCTTCGTTGCGATTCTAACAAAGTAACAGGAACTATCAACGTCAACAACACCGCTGTAGACATTACTAAAATCATTGCCAACAATTTTGACGAGCTATCTCAACCTGTGGCAAAGGCGGCGGTCGACACTCTTGTTTCTTCTATAAATTATTTTAACTCATATGGCAATTATGCCAAATACATGGGTGGTAAAAGCGACACTCTCTCTCTTCAAAACGATGTGATGAAGGTCGATTTATCTACCAAAGGGGGTAAAATTTCTAAGGTTACTCTTAAGAAATACGACACCTATGTATCGGGCGACACTGCCAATGTGGTGCCTTATAATGGGGCTACCGATTACTACTCATTCTCTCTCCCTGCAGGAGCGAACTATATCGAAAGTAAAGATTTAAACTTCACTGCAGTCCAAGAAAACGATAGCACCATTTTGATGAAGCTCAACCTCGATGGTGGTGCAATGTGGGGTATTCGCTACTCACTTGCCAAAGGGGATAGCTACATCGTGAAAATGAATATTGTGCAAAACAAAATTGAAAATGTATTTGCACCTAACATGGCCGACATGACCATGACTTGGCACCAAAAAATGGCGCGCAACGAAAAAGGCAAAACATTTGAAGAACGTAATAGCACAATATACTACAAATATATAGGTGAAGGTCCCGACTACCTAACCGAATCGGGCGACCAAAGCGAAGAACTTGAACAAGAATTAAGATGGATTTCATTTAAAAACCAATTCTTCTCAAGCGTAATGGTGCCGAAACAATCAATCAAACGCGCGTCTGTATCAACAAAAGACATCAAAGGCGTCCCCGGATACCTCAAAGAACTTGATGTAAAAAATGCGGTGATAGCTTATAACACAAAAGAAGAATGTCCGGCTTCGTTTGATATGATTTTCACACCTAACCTCTACCCTCTACTTTCGAGCTATGATGACAAAGTTGCGACCCACGATGACCTAGAATTAACCCGTTTAATTCCTCTTGGTTGGGGCTTGTTCCGTTGGATTAACACCTACCTCATCATTCCTATTTTCAACTTCCTCGGCGGATTTATCTCTAGCTATGGTATCATCATCTTAATTCTCACTATTATAGTTAAGATAATCCTCTTCCCATTCACATATAAGAGCTATATGTCGCAAGCTAAAATGCGCGTACTTGCTCCTGAGATAAAGGAAATCAACGAAAAATATCCCGACAAAGAAGACGCCATGATTAAACAACAAAAAATCATGGAACTTTATAGCAAAGCAGGTGCCAGCCCATTCTCAGGCTGTCTGCCCATGTTGTTACAAATGCCTATCCTCATTGCTATGTTCACATTCTTCCCTTCTTGCATTGAGTTACGTGGGCAATCATTCCTTTGGGCTACCGACCTTTCGGCTCCCGACGCAATATTCTCTTGGGATGTACAAATTCCTTTGATTTCGGAATATTTCGGTAATCATGTGAGTTTATTCTGCTTGTTGATGACTATTACCAACATCATTTACACACGCATCAATATGCAAAATCAACCTGGCGGGTCTTCAATGCCCGGTATGAAATGGATGATGTATCTCATGCCTGTGATGTTCTTGTTCTTCTTCAACGACTATGCTTCAGGTTTGAGCTACTACTATCTCCTTTCTCTCTTGATTACAATTATTCAAACATATGCTTGTCGTCATATGATTGATGAACAGAAAGTGAGAGCCGAAATGCTTGCCAACGCTAAGAAACCTCGCAAAAAAACAGGATTCATGGCTCGTCTTGAAGAAGCTCAACGCAAACAACAAGCTATGCTTCGCGAGCAACAAAAACAACAAGCAAAAGCTAAGAAAAATCGCAGATAACAAATCGACAACTTGATTTTTCAAATATCATTCAATAAAAAATCCCTCGACAAAAAAATCGAGGGATTTTTTATTTTATTAATATTTGTGTGCAGCACGTATTGTCCAACCTCAGCCCTATATTTGCAATAGAATTTTTAACCTTAATTATTATATATATGTTATTCGCAATTTGTGTAGCCATATGGCTTTGTGGTGACGTTTTCGGACAGCTAACCGGCCGCCGCAATTAAACGCTTACTTTTTGTTCTTTTTTCATACTTTTCGTTATTGATTTGACTGCAAATAGCACTCCATTTTGGGGTGCTATTATTTATAGTTATCGGCAATGGCGTGGATTGATTCGAATATGCGCATATCCACCTCGGTCAATTCCATTCCGCGACGAGCCATCATGCGACGTGCGATGTCAAAGAATTTTGTCAACGGCACATCGGTAAAACCACTCACACTACCTTCGCTAAACGAGGCCACGAAGTTGCGAGGGAAACCGGCGCCATGGATATTCACCCCCACTCCAAGCACTGTGGCGGTGTTGAACATACAGTTAATTCCCGATTTAGAATGATCTCCCATAATCAGCCCACAAAATTGCAAACCTGTGCGCAAAAAGCGATGAGCAGGATAATTCCACAACTTAATCTCGGTATAATCATTCTTGAGATTTGAAGCAGTAGAGCCGCCTCCTATATTACACCACTCTCCTATCACGGCATTACCAAGAAATCCGTCGTGAGCCTTATTGGAGTAGCCCATCATCACCACATTATTCACCTCACCACCCACTTTGCAATAAGGGCCTAAGGTTGTGGCACCATACACTCGCGCGCCCATATTTATCACGGCATGCTCACACAACGCAATGGGACCTCGCAAACAACTGCCTTCCATCACCTCGGCATCACGCCCCACATAGATAGGTCCGTTTTTCACATTGAGCATAGCACCTTCCACCACGGCTCCCTCCTCTATAAATATCATAGAGTTGCCATTAGCATCGACAGGCACACCGATAATAGTATTTGTATCGCTCAGTGGCTGACTTGTGCGACCATGAGTGAGCAAAGCAAAATCCTCAACTATGCTACGATGATTTTGCATAAAAATATCATATAGCATCGAAATCGAGAGGCAATCTTCGTCACACACAATCTCTTTGACAAAGTTACGCGAATAAAAGTCCTCCATACTGCCACGGAAAACCATCAACTCACCTTTTGGCGACAGCAAAGCCTCGCCTTGATGCAATGCCATTATGCCCGCCACAAGCGACTCCGTTGGGCAGATATTCCCAGCCACAAAAATATTGTCATCAGCAGCTATTGTGGAATATTTCTCTTGAAGATAATCAACCGTAAGATAGGAATAAGCACCTTCAAGCACACGTTCCCACTTCTCACGAATAGTAAGCATCCCCACTCTCAAATCGGCCACCGGACGAGTAAACGTCATAGGCAACAAATTCTCACGCACCTCAACGGCATCAAAAAGTATAATATTACGCATAAATCTCTTAATTTTACACTGCAAAGGTAATAATTATAACTCAACCGAAAAACTATATCCCTTCTATTTTGTCTCCGACTAAAATACAAAAATTGAAACGTTCTCTCAAGATTATCAGCAAATAAACAATCAGAGCCCATTTACTTAACAAATATAGCAACTGATTATCTCTGAGTTCGTGTCACCCACGAGGCACAATGAGATTAATTGTTTTTGTATCCATAAAAAAAGAATGTTACTTTACCTCGAAGGTACAGTAACATTCTCTATGCGTAAAAGACAAAAATTAATCTACTAATTCAAGTTGCATAACAGTAATCCCCAAGGCACATTCAATTTTAGCCAATGTTTCAAGTGAAAGGTTTTCACGCCCTTTCAAAATTTTGGAAATGTATTGCTGACTGCAATCCATACGCTCTGCTAATTGCTTTTGCGTAATACCATCAGCCTCCATTTTATCAAGCATACGCATAGCAATATTTTGAGAGTAGCGAAGCCATTCCTTGTTCGCTTTTCTCTTCTCAGCCTCCTCACGCCATCTTGAAGGAGTAGCTGATTGATGTTGTCGAAGTCTGTTTAATGTATTATCCATATCCGTATGTTTTTAGAGTTCACTAATATAATCGATAAAACCATCGTCATCAACAATGCCCTCGTCAAGTAAGTAGCGACGCACTTTCTCTATTTTATCAAGTTCGGCTTGAGTGTGTGGTCGTTCTTGCATTGTTGCAGTAAGTTTTATAGCACCACCTGTTATGATATATTTACCATCAGCAAGACGAATTGCATATATTCTTAAACCAAGAATCATGGCGATTTGTTCTCTCTCCACGAGCTTTCATTTTCTCCAACATTTCAGCAATAGTACGATTATTGCTTAATGGGCGAAAAATCAAATCAAGGTCGGCCTCAGGCGAAATATCAAGAATTACACCTTCTAGTATTTCGCTGTCATCAATAGTGTCACTGATAGCCTGATTGATGTCAGTGATTTTGAAATATGCACTGAGGTCGTTAATGTTTTCTTTGAAAAAAAAATCGCAGAATTTGCAATTATCTTAGAAATAAACGGTTATTCGGGCTGCATGGAAATTGGGTAACGAGATGGCAACCGTTCCTATTTCAGAGTTCTTTATTGTTTTGCATCAATGACATAACTCCTGATACACAAATGTACAACTTTTTTATGAACGAGCAAAAGGACGGTGCATTTTTCATCATTGCAGGGTAATATTTGAATTTGGTCTATCATCAATCTGCGATATATGAGTTTCCCGATTCCGTCATTCGCCCCTTTCCTTTGCTCGTCTGCGAAGGTAGTACATCAGCCCTTGAAAGTTGAAAGGTCAAGCGGCAAGCCGTTTCGGGCTGAATCTTCCTCCTGCGGAGAGTATTCAGCCCGAAAACCTTTCCCCTTTCAATGTCTGTACTCAGAAATGCAGACGGCAACGGAAATGAACGACTGACGAAAATGTAGAAGAAGATAAACAGACAGCATACAAAATTGCGGTTAAGCGAACATAGAGGCTGCTTGCAGGCTATATTGAGCGGTAGCAATTTCGCAAAAGCAAACGGGTTCTTACATTGATAACCCTTTTGTATGCTGTTCTTGCTTCTATCCATAGGGGCACTATTATTTTGCATCAGATGAATATATGGCAAGCGGTAAATTTCACTCCCTCTAAAAATATAGAACAAATGAGCGAGAAACATCAAGCTTGCTTGAATGTTTTTCAAAGCGAGTGCAGTGTATATTCGAGCCTGCCTCAAATATAGAGAGGTTTATCCGCTGCTATTAAGTAGGTGCTTGCCGTTGTACTCCCGTTTTAACGCCTGCTCTATCTCACTCCGTTTGTACAGAACTTTTCCACCGAGCACATAGTAAGGCAATGTCCCATTGCTTCGGTATTCGCTTAATGTTCTTCGGCTGACTTTAAGCATATATGCTACCTCCTTGTCGCATAGATACTCATCATCGTTTTGTAAGGCTGCACTGTCTTTGGGCATACTATCGAGAATCTCCGATAGTTGGTCGATACTCTCGTGAATGGACTGCATCCACGCATCGTCTTCGGTTCTCATCTCTTGATACATAGTTCAAATGGTTTTATTGTTATACATTGATTAGATTTCTCGTCCCTTCCATCTGGCTTCTTTTCGTCTGTCCTCTACCTTTGTTACAATGCTCTCCACATCTTCGGGCAGGTAGTATGTGCGGTTGCCTATTTTGGTGTAGGCAAGCGTACCGTTATCACGCAAGGTCTGCAATGTACGCTTGCTTATCTTCAATCGCTGACAAACATCCTGATGGTCGAGCCAATTGTTTGTC
>JAZNGZ010000112.1:0-2740 GCA_045576735.1 Muribaculaceae bacterium | reverse complement strand
TGCCTCGGCTGGGCGTTGAATTGTTCCACCATTTGAGAGTAGGTGCTTATTGCCAACTCACGCGACGTGGCTATAACAACGCCGGCCTCATGATAGGAATCGTAGTTGGAGGCCGCCCCCGAAAATAAATTATTGAGATAGTTATATGAAATATGTTCGACATAAATTTTTAGCGCTATTGTGTGTTATTGTTGTAACATCGTGTTTAAATCCAAATATAACGGACGAATTACAAATGTGTGAGTCAATAATGGAAGAACAGCCTGATTCGTCATATTATTTGTTACAGAAGATTGACACATTTGCTCTTGTTGCTGAAAAAGATATAGCAAAATACAATTTATTAATCACGCAAGCTCGTACAAAACTAGGATTTGTTGATTATTCCGATACGCTTATAAATGTTTCTACTCGATATTTCTCACGAAATAAACAGTCTAGAGACTATATGAAATCATTATTTTATCAAGGAAATATAGCCCATAATAGACTTAACTTATCTCTTGCCATTAAATTAGTGACACAGGCCTATGAGATTGCATCTGCCTTAGATGATAAATATTGGATAGCAAAGACTTCCGAATTGATGAGTGATATCTATTCGGTTACTTATAATAATGATGAGATGATAACGTACACTCAAATAGCTTCGGATAATTATCTAATGGCAGATAAACGTTTAAATCATCTTTATTCACAGTGTGATTTAGCTACTGCATATGCCAATGAGGGACAAATATCAAGAAGTATATCAATAATCGATAGTGTTCATAGTATAGCTCAGAATGAATTAAAGGATACTACATTGCTATTTTATTGTTGCAGGGCATTGTTCCCAATTTGTGTATTTGCTAAAAAACATGAACGTGCACTGCAATGTGTAGATGAATTGAGTTCATATAATGTCCCATATAGTCTTCCGGCTAAATATATAGCTTACCAAGTGCAATTGGAATTTGAAAGAGGCAATCGGCTATTGGCTCACGAATTATTGAAAAGAGTAGAAATATCATCATTGCCTAATTCAGATAAAGCTGCGTTTTATTGGACGCTGAGTAATTTATGTAAGGCTGAAAATGATTATAAGGAAGCTATTAATTATTCCGATAGTATTTTAAAACTCCAAAACAAAGAACTTGATTTTGTATTACGTCAAGCAACAACTACCGCACAACGAGATTTATATAACGAAATTGCAATTGATGAAAGAGATAAAGCAAAAAGAACAGCCAATTATATATTAGTCGGAGTAATCGCATTTGCGATAATATTTGGAGTTGCATTATGGGTTTATCATCTGAAATTGAGAATGAAGAATATCGAGATTGAAAAAAATATGTCAGAAATACTCGTTTTAACTGACCGTTTTTTGTGTAAATCAAATGAAAATATTGAGCTACAACATTCACTGTCTCTCAAAGAAGATAATATAAAATCAATGTCAGAAACAATAGTATTTCAACAGCAAAGGATAAGCTCATTAAACGAAAAAGTAGAGGGTGTTACAGCCGAAGTTGAGAACACGATAGAAAATTTATTTAAGGATAAATGGCAAATGTTAAATATGTTATGTAATGAGTTCTTTGAAAGGGGCGATTCTGCAAGAACCAGAGCGTCAATAATTAATAACATAGATGCGGAAATAACAAAACTTAGAAGCCCTAAAAATATATGCAATATAGAAATGACGGTGAATAAATACATGAATAATATTGTTGAAAAATTAAAGGAACAATGCCCTATGTTGAAACCTGATGATATTGTATTTATAATGCTAGTATATGCAGGTTTTAGTCCACGGGCAGTGTGTCTATTTACCGGTATAAAGTTGAAATATTTTTATACAAAAAAGTCAAGACTTATTCAACGAATATTATCGTCAAGCGCTCCAGATAAAGATATATTTGCGCAGAAATTGTCGTAACTGCAAGAGAATCAATGAGATATGTGATGTCTTTTACTTTCGACGTTAATATATTGAAAACCAGACGATTACGGGAATGCTGGGGGAGTGTGGGATATTTATGAAATGCGTTGATTGGTATGTGCTTGAATTGCAGTGGTTTGCGTGTGCGGGTGTAGACAATAAATTGTCATTCTTTTTGTTCGTATGATAAGTGATTGGTCTAATTTTGCCAATGAGAATTTAAACCAATTATTATGATGCGTAAATTAAAAATTTTAGGAGTAATTTTATGTACGAGTATTAGCTTGAATGCGAATACTGAGAGTCAAGAGTGGCAAACGGTTTCAAAATTTGAATTTGAGATGTGGGGAGGTCTTGGAGTGCCATTGGGTGGTTACCATAGAGGAGATAACAAGACCGGAGCCTCGGTGGGAATGAGTTTACGTTATAATTTCAGTGAAATTCCGGTCGATTGTGGCGTTTATGTGGCACTGAATAGTGCACGTCGCGACTTTAAACGTTATAGCGGAGATGGAGATTATTACCAAAACAACCGCACCGGCAGTTTCGGTATTGAAGGAAATTATAACTTCGGTCAGGGCCTCAAGGTAAATCCTTTTGCCGGATTATGTCTTGGTGTGGGTGTGAATGATGTAGTGGGCGATCGCCATGTGCTCTCAAGCGGTACGACAATGTCGATAATGCCTCGGCTGGGCGTTGAATTGTTCCACCATTTGAGAGTAGGTGCTTATTGCCAACTCACGCGACGTGGCTATAACAACGCCGGCCTCATGATAGGAATCGTAGTTGGAGGCCGCCCCCGAAAATAAATTA
>JAZNGZ010000111.1:0-3401 GCA_045576735.1 Muribaculaceae bacterium | reverse complement strand
TGATTTTTAGTAGGTCAAAATAAAATTTGTTGTCATTACCCCAAAGGGAATCGCGGTTGATAGCATTTAGCATAACGATTGCGCTGTCGGCATTCAGTTCGGCAATTGAGTCAATATGTTGCAATTGTTGAAATTGCACATGCTTGCTCTCGCCACAGGCGGTGAGCAAGAGAATGGATAATATGATTGGTAGGAGGTGTTTCATATAGCAAAGGTACGATAAATGTTGAGAAATGAAAAATAGATATCGTCATGATAGTTGCCATAATATGCAAAAAAAGCGAGCAACCCGATTGGATTGCTCGCTCACTATAAAATTAAAAGTATTTTCAATTATGCATTATGAACTATGCATTATGCATTACTTCACGTAAACTTTTGTTGATTTTTTGCCTTGAACCTTGATGTAGATACCATTAGATGGGTTTTCTACTTTCACACCTTGGAGGTTGTAGTATTCAACAGGAGCATCTTCATCAACTTCTTCAATTGTTACATCTTCTACACCGGTCTTTTTACCTTTAAGCAACAATTCAGCCTTTGCAGGAGTTTCAACGTCGCGAGCTTCGCAAGGAACTGCATGTACGTAGTAACCATGTTTGCGGTTGATGCAATGGAGGTTTCCGGCATAGTCAAATGCCATTTGACACACTTCTTGATCTTTTGTTGGGATAGAAGTAGCGTGAGTGAATGTAGGCACATTGTCATAACTCCATTCAACATCGTAAACTTGAATAGCAGCGCTACCATCAACGATAGCAAACTTAGTTTCGTCGGCATTGAGAGCCATACCACCACCAAGACAGCCATTGAGACCGTCAAGGTCGCCACCATTGAAGATAATGTCGCCGGCTTCGTTAATTACGATAAATGCAGGAACGCTTGTATTGTTTTGGTCGGCATTACGAGTTTGTGAACAGAACACCACATTGTGCAATGCACTACCGAGCATACCGGTATTTGTGTTGATAAGTTTTGCTGATGCAGTAGCAAGTTGGGTTGGTTCTTTTGCACCCCAAGTGTCGTTAGCACCAATATCGTAACGATATAGTTTGTTACCGCCATTACTTGTTGGAAGGTCTTCTACATAAATAAACATCTTGCGATCGTCGCCTGAGCCGGTGAATGCAACACCTGTAGAACCACCACCTACGGCAACACCATTGATTGTCAACTTACCCTTACCATCATTTGTTGCACCCGCAAAGATGTTGTTGATTTCAGTTGGGTTAGTAGGGTCAAAAATCCAGATACCGGGATATGCGTCGCTCCAGTCGGTCAAGTAGAACTTGTCATTGTAAAGAGTAGCACGGAAAGTAGAAGAAGCGTTACCGGTATTAAATTTACCAACCCAGTAAGGAGCACCTTCTTTAACTTGATACATTGGGTCGATCAAGAACACACCTTTAGAGCGACCTACGCCAAGGTAAGTAGTAGCGAAGTTGTCGCTTTCGGGGTTAGTTTCAATACCGATACCACCACGATAATAAGTAGAACCGGCACCCCAAGTGTTTATTGTTGCAAGAATGTCGCCGGTAGCAACAGTTTTGTTTGCAACAACTACACTCCAGTTATAGTCACCGATTAATTCATTAAGGTCAATATCATAAGTAGTTTCACCTGCTTCAAGAGCGCCAAGGTTGATAACAATATCTTCAGTAGCTTCGTCATTACCTTCAGCAGGAGTAAGAACGAGGTCTACATTTGATGATTTGTTGTTGAGCTTGAATGATACAGTACCTTCTTCGGTTACATTGAGGTCATAAGCATAAACACCGCTATAAACAGGTTGTTTAACGCCTTTATTTGTAAACTTAGACACTTTGCCATCAACAGTGAGGAACAATTCGATAGCAGCAGCAGTAGTGTAACCGCTTACAGGGTCGATTGTGAGAGCCAATTCTCCATTAGCAGCGATAGAACTATATTCTGCAGCATCAATTGATGTAGTGCCGTTAGTAGCAATAACAGTAGCATTGTCAAGACCATCGGTGATGTCGATAAGTTTCACACCGTCAACTTTACCATCAGTTACGTTTGGAGCAACCATCAAGTCTTTACCGGCATATTTGAAGTAAGATTCACCTGTTGAAGCTTTGTCGAGCACACCTTCGCCAAGTTGAGCGAGGATTGTAGGAATTCCGGCATCGCCTGTGGCAAGTTTTATTTCAAATGGTTGTACGGCAGCTGAATTGAAGATGATTTGGTCATCGGCACGAGGAGAAAGTGTCATTTGGTAATTTGCACCAAGGTAAGAAGTTGCCAAATAAGTACCATCTTGGTTGTTGCGCATATAACCGAGGTAGTTACCTTCAGAGATAGATGCGATAACAAGACGGGTATTACCACTTGAAGCAGTAGTAGCTCCTGTATAAATCATTTTACCTTCTTCAAGAGAACCATTGTAAATCATAGATTCTCCACCGATACCATTTGTCCAGTTGCCGGCAAAGTTGTTGGTCCACCAAATTTTGAGTTCTCCATCGGGAACTTTTGTTGAGTCATTATCCCATTTATAGGCAGTAATATTTTTTGCACCACCATAAGCTTGGTTGGCTTTATTTATACCCACAAGATAACCGTCGGCAGTCATTGCAATGTCCGACAATTTGTAGATATCACCTACAGCAGCTGTTGTGCCAAGGGTCTTTTTAAGTTCTTTAGTGTCGGTATCAAATACATATACGTATGGAGCATTGTCTGCATCGAAAGCAAGGATATATTCGTTGTTATCGCGAACGATTGTACGACGCACTGTTTTGCCTTCGAGAACTGCGTTATTTGTATATTCGGCAGTAAAATTGATTTCATCAGCAAGAGCGAAACCACTCTTATCGGCCAATGAGTCGGGATAGTTTACATAAACAAATTCAGGAGCCACCCATGAAGTGTCAACAAGGAACGCTTCGGGATATTCAGTAGCAGCAGCTTTAACTGTTACAGCAAGAGGCGCCGGTTTTGTTGTAGCATTAGTATTGGCATAAATGTCAGAGAAATATCCGGGGTGAGCCATTTCTACAGTGTAATTGCCGGGTTGCAAACCTTGGAACACAAATGCGCCATTGTAGTTTACGTCGGTTGTATCAGTAGCCACCACTTCACCATTGTTGTTCTTAAGAGTTACAACAACATCGTTAAGAGGCTTGTAGACATCGCTTGTAGCAGCATTTGGAGTATAAAGTGAATTAGCAAACTTGTTGTATTTATCACGCACGATACCATAGATAGCACCATAAGATTCTTTTTCCCAACCATAGTAATCGGCAACACCACGAGCATAGTCGATACCTTCAATGCGACATACATCGAAGTTCATTGCTTTGTGGCGAGCAGGTTGGTAAGTGTGGAAGTAACCTTCTACCAAGTAACCCGATACTGAGTGATTCAATACACCAAGACCT
>JAZNGZ010000110.1:0-35392 GCA_045576735.1 Muribaculaceae bacterium | reverse complement strand
GCGATTGAGGGTTAAGGCAGTATTTGCAACGCAACGGGCAGCCATGGAATGCCACCAAAGTGGTAACACCCTCGCCGTCGGTAGTCAAGCGATGGCGGCAAATTCCTATTATGTGAGCAGCATCGTTCATCGATTGCAAATGTAGTGAAATTTTTCGAAAAAATAAAAGTCGCATACCGGTAGGGGCATGCGACTTATCGATAGAGAGGGAAGTGATTATATTTCGTTGTATTGTACTTCTTCGGGAACGAATGTGCCGTTAACTATATCTTCGATGCTAATTGTGAAAGAGCGTTTTACGCGAGAGGATTCGCTTTGTATCACAAATTTTATATTTTTGATGTCGAGATAATATAGACCTAGACATGTTATGAGATCATCATCGGTTGCTGTCATATCTTGAATGAGCTCATTTTTGATTTCGTTGAGGTCGCCAATATCGCTAAAATCTATAGTTGAGTCGAACGTGAAGTTCATAACGAGACTTTCTCCCGATAGATTTGCCCATACATCGGCTATCCCATTAGTGCCTACTTCTGATTTGAAAGAATTGTTAAGATCTTGTATAAATTGTTCTCTTAACTCATCGGTGTTGGCATCGGAAAAATCAAATTCGTTTGAATTATCTGAATAAGGATTGCTATAGCCGTTATAAGAATTATTGCTACCCGAAATCTCATCCCAATCAACAGTTATGGTTGCTGATTTATAAGAATATTCGTCTTTGTAGATGTATTTAATGCCTTTAATTCCGGTTGCTTGTTGGATGATAGGGCTAAAGGTGGACATTGTTTCATCGTTTCTGAATTTTTGAACCAAATTTTGTTTGATAGACAATAATTCCGATTCGGAAAGGTCGGCAACTCCATTGATAGAAAATAAAACTGAAGCATAATCTCCCGATAAGAAAACATGGACATTAGTGATGCCATTTGTCCCGATTGCTTCTTTTGCTCCTATTTCCATTGATTGAAGGAATGTTTCAGTGAATTGCTTTTTCTCAGCATCGCTAAGGTTGGCAAGATATGAATTGAATTGCTCAGTACTAAGTCCTTCTAATGAATTGTTGTTAGAATAGTAATTCTCTTTATTGGAATATGGGCTATATGATTGTTCGTATGATGACGTTGGATTTAATAAATCCTCAACGGTGATTTTAGAAGAACGTGATGCTCCTTGTTTGTTGTTATATTCAAGAATGATGCCTTTGTAGCCAAATGCCTTGAGTTGGTTGGCAAATCCTGTGACGATTAATGGCTCTGAGCCTAATATGTCTAGAAACATATTCTTGATGTCGCCAGGAGATAATAGGTTGATTATTTCACTCTCAAAAGATGTAACCATTGATAGTTTGACAAACCCATTCTCTTTAATGGCTTTAGCGTCCAAAATGTAAACCCCATCAATGTTTTTCTTGAGTAGTGAGTTGTAGTAAAAAATACTGTAATTAGACATTTGTTCTCTGTCAATACCCAATTCCTCAATCGACTTGGTCATAATATTGTCAATATCATCGGGAGTTAATATGTGTTCCACTTTGTGTCCATTAGGGTCGCAAAATTCGATTCTCAAGTTGCTATCGGCTTTGCGCAATAATGTAGATATAAGCGCAAATGACTCTTTTTTTGAGCTATCTTCTTGGAGTAAATTGTGGAATTGTAGAGTGATAAAGTCAGAAGTGAAGAATCTCACATCCTCATCGTTCATTAAGTAGGACATGTTTAAGATGCTGCCATTGTAGCTAAAATCGTTAATCGTGTTGTTCCCAATACTTATATTATTTTTAATTTGTGATATCTGCTCCGCCATCATGTACAAAGTGGACTGAGCCTCTTCTTTTGAAAGTGATTCAAATTGAGCTGATGCATTAAATTGTGTTGTGGAGATTACTATCGCAATACAAAACGATAAGATTGATTTGAGAAATGTTGGTTTCATAATATAATTATTTAATAAGAAATAATTTATTGTTTACACAACAAAGGTAAATAAAAAAGTTGAAAAAATACTTGTATATAATAGGCTTTGTGATAAAATGGCAGTTTGTTGTGATGATATTGTGGGTTTCAGTGAGATTTGTTAATATGTATGTGACAAAGAAGGCATTAGCGGAAACTCCATAAAAAATAGAGGCAACCATGTTGAGTAGGTCGCCTCTTGTGTAGATATGTGTTGTAAAACTTATTCTTCTTCTTTCATGTTGTGGAACACGTTTTGCACGTCGTCGTCATCTTCAAATTTTTCGAGAAGTTTTTCGATTTGAGTGCGTTGCTCTTCGTTGACTTCTTTGAGGTCGTTAGGAATGCGCACAAATTCAGAGCTCTTGATCTCAAATCCGTTTTCTTCGAGATATTTTTGGATTTCAGAGTTGCATTCAAATGGAGCTGACAATACGATTTCGTTTTCTTCTTCGTCGAAGTCGATTTCGTCTACACCGAAGTCGATAAGTTCGAGTTCGAGTTCTTCAAGGTCAACACCTTCTTTTGCGACAACGTGGAATGTACATTTGTGCTCGAAAAGGAATGTCAAGCTACCTGTTGTGCCAAGGCTTCCGCCAAACTTGTTGAAATAAGAGCGCACGTTGGCAACTGTACGGGTATTGTTGTCGGTAGCGGCTTCTACAACGATAGCGATACCAAAAGGACCATATCCTTCATAGATGATTTCTTTGTAGTCGCCTGCATCTTTTTCGGTTGCTTTCTTGATTGCGCGTTCTACAGTGTCTTTAGGCATGTTTGCAGCCTTAGCGTTTTGCATCAAAGCGCGCAAGCGAGGGTTTACATCGGGGTCGGGACCACCTGCTTTAGCGGCGATAGTGATTTCTTTACCGATGCGAGTAAATGTGCGAGACATATTGCCCCAGCGTTTGAGTTTTCTTGCTTTGCGATATTCAAAAGCTCTTCCCATTGTAATATTTTAATTTTTAGTTGTTAATTATTGATTATCTAAGTGAAGCACCAAGGCGTTTTTCGAGGTTGGTGATGATTTTGTTCATCACAGCTTCGATTTGTTTGTCTTGGAGAGTTTTTTCGTCGTCTTGAATAGTCATTGCTATCGCGTATGATTTCTTGCCTTCGGGAAGGTTTTTGCCTTCATACACGTCGAAGAGTGTTACATCTTTGAGCAATTTGCGTTCGCTTTCTCTCACAACAGCCTCGATTTGAGCCATAGTCACAGCTTTGTCGATAAGAAGCGCGAGGTCGCGTTTCACAGGTTGTGTTTTGGGTAGAGGAGCGAATGTAACTTTCTTCTTGAGCGAGAGTTTCACGATAGCGTTCCAATCGAGCTCGGCAAAGAGCACTTCTTGTTTGATGTCGGCTTTTTTGAGTATTGCTTTTGCCACGATACCCATTGCGCCAAGTTGCTTGCCGGCACGAGTAGCGATATTGATTGATGCGCTATATATCTCTTCGTTGCCATCGGTGAGCATGATTTCGCGGGTAGATATGCCTAAGCGAGCGAAAATGTTGGCTACGATAGCCTTGAGGTCATAAATAGTGGCAGCTTCTTCGCTACGAGCCCAGTTGCCTTGACGAATGTTGCCGGTAATCCACAAAGCGAGTTTTTCGGTTTCGCTATATGGAGCGAGTGGCGCTTCGGTAGTTGATTCGGCTTCGGGGTTGAAGTGGTATACGTTGCCAAATTCATACATCATCAAGTCGCTTGAACGACGGTTGATGTTGTGAGCAAGCGATTCCAATCCGCCGAAGAGCAATGTTTGACGCATCACGTTTAAGTCGTTGCTCAATGGGTTGAGAAGCTTCACACAGTTGGTTGCAGGATATTGAGCCAAACCTTCGTAGTAGCTTTCGGCCGATAGCGAGTTGTTGAGAATTTCGTTGAACCCAACAGCAGTCAATTGGTTGCTGATTAGTTCGCGAAGGTCGTTTGCGCTGTCGGTGAATGTTTTGAATGATAGTGTGGCGTGGAGAGTGTTGTCAAACTCGATGTTGTTGTAACCATAGATGCGCAACACATCTTCAACCACGTCGCAAGGACGCAACACGTCAACACGATAAGTGGGCACTTCGAGGTCGATTTCGCCGTCGCGACGGTCTTTGATTTCAATCTCAAGCGAGCGGAGTATGTTGTCAACGGTTTCGGCAGGAATTTCTTTGCCGATGAGGTCGTTGAGGTATTTGTAAGAAAGAGTAACGGGGAATGGTTTGATTTCGTTGGGGTAGATATCAACGATTTCGCCACAAATTTCACCACCTGCAATTTCTTGAGCCATCAATGCGGCAAGTTTCAACACATAGATGGTGTTGTTGGGGTCGATGCCACGTTCGAAACGGAATGATGCATCGGTGTTAAGACCGTGACGGCGAGCAGTTTTGCGAATTGTGGTGGGGTTGAAGTATGCGCTTTCGAAGAAGATTGAAGTAGTTTCTTCGGTAACACCTGAGTCGATGCCGCCAAATACG
The DNA here is from genome assembly GCA_045576735.1 of Muribaculaceae bacterium. Classification (GTDB taxonomy): domain Bacteria; phylum Bacteroidota; class Bacteroidia; order Bacteroidales; family Muribaculaceae; genus RGIG4079. Next base: position 30,968 of record JAZNGZ010000110.1, on the reverse strand, counting down.
CCTGCGATACACATTGGGTCTTCGGCATTGCAAATCATCAAGTCGGCACTGTTGAGTTTGCGTTCCACTTCGTCGAGAGTGGTGAATGGAGTGCCTTCAGCGCAATTACGCACCACGATTTTTTCGCCTTTCACTTTGTCGAGGTCGAAGCAGTGAAGAGGTTGTCCCATTGCGTGGAGCAAGTAGTTGGTGATGTCGACGATGCTGTTGATGGGGCGTTGTCCTATTGCAGTCAAGCGATCTTTAAGCCATTTAGGACTTTCGGTCACTTTGATATTGCGGATTGTTACGCCGGCATAACGAGGACAAGCTTCGGTGTTTTCTACCACCACTTCAGCTGCGCCATCTTGACGGTCGATTTTGAATGCGTCAACCGATGGGCGTTTGGGTTTGGCTTCGCCCTTGTTTTGAGAAAGCCAAGCGCAAAGGTCGCGTGCTACGCCATAGTGCGAAGCTGCATCGATGCGATTGGGTGTAAGGTCTACTTCAAGCACATAATCGCTTGTGAGGTTATAATATTCAGCGGCAGGGGTGCCGGGCTTAACCTCTTCGTTGAGCACGATGATGCCGTCGTGAGATTGACCGATGCCAATTTCATCTTCAGCACAAATCATACCGAATGATTCAACACCGCGGATTTTTGATTTCTTTATTTGGAATTCTTTATCTCCATCGTAAAGGATTGTACCTACTGTTGCCACTACAACAGTTTGACCGGCAGCAACGTTGGGAGCTCCACACACGATTTGAGTGGGTTCGCCATTGCCAAGGTCGACAGTTGTGATATGAAGGTGGTCGCTATTGGGGTGGTCTTCGCAAGTGAGCACTTTGCCAATCACGATACCACGCAATCCGCCACGGATAGATTCAACTTCTTCAATACCACCGGTTTCAAGACCGATAGATGTGAGCGCGGCTCCAAGTTCCTCGGGGGTGAGGTTGAAGTCGGCATATTCTTTTAGCCAGTTATATGATATGTTCATAATTGTAAATTGTAATAATTAGGCAAATTTACAAAGAATTTTTCAGTTCTCAGTTAATAATCAGCAATAAAAACACCAAAAGCATCTACCTTTTTGAGATAGATGCTTTTTCCGTAGCCCATAGGAGAATCGAACTCCTCTTTCAAGAATGAAAATCTTGCGTCCTAACCGATAGACGAATGGGCCAACAAATATCAGGCTGCTATATTAAGCAGAGATTTTGCTGATGTGGTGAGCAAGCTTGCTTTTGAGGTTAGCTGCTTTGTTTTTAGAGATAGTCTTTTTAGAAGCAAGACGGTCGAGCATAGCGCTAACTTTCTTGTATGCTTCTTCAGCTTCAGCTTTGTTTGTCATAGCACGAAGGCGACGAACTGCATTACGAGCTGTTTTAGCATAATAACGATTGCGAGCGTTGCGAGTCTTAGTTTGACGAATTCTCTTTACAGATGATTTATGATTTGCCATTATAAATAAATCTTTAAATCTTTAAGTTATTGTTTGTTAATTGTAGCCCATAGGAGAATCGAACTCCTCTTTCAAGAATGAAAATCTTGCGTCCTAACCGATAGACGAATGGGCCATTAGGGATTTCCCAAAATTGCGAGTGCAAATTTAGGTACAAATTTTCATATGTGCAAATATTTTTAAGAAAAAGCGGAAAAATATTGTGTTTTTTTGATTTTTACAAGGTAAAAGGAGGTTGTTTAGCTCGTTTTTGCTACCTTTAAGGTTTAAATGTGGTATCAATAAAACTAGGCAATATCTAAAAATGTTTCAGCCATTACATTGTGTAGCTCTACGCACAATAAAATATAATGATCGCAATTCAATCTTGAGTGTTTATTCGCTTGAGATGGGGCGATTGTCGTTTCTTGTGCCTGCCGGGAATGGGCGTGAGGCCAATCGTCGTAGAGCGATGTTTATGCCACTGAGCATTTTTGAATGCGTGGCGTCGATTAAACCGGGTCGGGAACTTCACACGATGCGCGACCCTCGTGTGATGGTGCCTTTGCACGGACTGCATTCGCACCCTATGAAAGGGGCTGTGGCGATATTTGTTGCCGATGTGTTGAATGCAGTGTTGCGTGAGAGCCAAAGTGATAACGCTACTTTTGCGTTCTTGGTCGATGCAATCACTCGTTTTGATGTGATGACTGAGGGTGTGGCAAATTTCCACCTCTGCTTCCTTTATAGGTTGGGAAGGTTTATCGGTATAGAACCCGATGTGTCGACCTATCGTGATGGAGCGGTATTTGATATGCAAGAGGGGCGATTTAGAATGACTCCGCCATTGCATCATAAATATCTGATGAGCGACGATGCTCGCGTGGTGGCATTGCTATCGCGCATCACCTACGACAATATGCGTTATTTCAAATTTAACCGCACCCAACGCAACGACCTGCTCGATAAAATCCTCGAATACTACACTATCCACTACAGCTCACTCTCACAAATTCAATCGCTCGACGTGCTACGAGCCTTGTTTGTGTAAAATATAAACGACATGTGTTTACATGCCGTTTATATTTTGTATATGATGATTATTCACCTTTTTTTACTAAATCAAAATAGCTGCTGATTTCTTGTTGATCAATGGCTTGTCTAACATTAAAGCGTTTAATTTGATCCATATATCCGGGGCGGGTTAATTTGATTTCAATTTGCACGTCTCGAGAGTTTTCGTAGGTAAGCCCAAGTATATTGAAAGAGCGAGTGTCTTCATATGGAGTTGTGCCAAGGTAGAGCTCATTTGTGTTCTTTACGATAGAAGGGATGCTTGAAACGACTCTCCAGAATACTCGTGCTCCTCGAGGTTCAGAATCAAAATACCAACGGATTATAGTTCTCTCTAAGGCTGTTCCTCCAGGGTTGTCGCGTGAAACCATGTTATTAGCTTCGCCTTTTACGATAGTAGGATCTTTTTCATAAGCAGAACTATTGCCGGCTTTCTTTTTTAAGACAGTGCTAAATGTTGTAGGATAGTCAACGCCTGCAAAACTTGCTGCAAAATTTTCAGATTTTGTTATATTGGGAGAATATGTTACATTTTTTATTTCATAGCCATCTTTAATGAATGTGAATTTGTAACTTAATGCTTCTTTTAGAAGTTCTACGGGATCGGCTTCGTTTTTGTTATATTCGTTTTTGTTATATAACATAGAGTTGACTTGATCCATGGCACCAGCTAATACTGAATTGACCGATTTGTCATCTTTGAGATTGATTACTTGATAGTATTCTTTTAGCTCAAATTGGCAAGGAGTAACTCCGATTGTCTGTCCATCGTGAAGAACTGTTGCCCCTTTGGGTTCACTATTGAGAGTGATAATAGCTCCCGATACTTTTTGGTTGTACTTTGAAGTCTTTGTTGTAAAACAAGACGAAAAACATAGGAAGCATAGCGATGAAATTAGTGCAATGCTACTTTTTTGAAACCATAATTTTTTCATATAGGCAAATTATTATGTGTTTCTCAACCTCCAAAGAAACGGTTATAAAAATAATAGGTGCGGAGATTGTATTGCGTTACCATTAGCTCGGGTCTTGGCGTACCCATTCAACTGATAATGCAAAGCCCCCACACCGATGCTTCTATATATAACCTTAAAATGATATATAGGCAATCAATGTAGGTGCTATCGCTAAAAATCTTCGTCGAATATGCAAACCGCCAAGTTTGAGCTAAGAAGATAATTTCAATAACACCTAAGTTAAAATATGTCGTATCAAAGGACCTTCAAAAAATGTAAAATCCTAAATCGTTGCAAATTTAATAAAAAAAATAATAGAATTTAATAAAGACGTGAAAAAAAATTATTTTTCAACTTCGCAGCCGCGGAAGTGGAATTCTTCGGTGGCTTTTTCTTTTGAAAAACAATAATAAGTTAGTTCGGCTTCGGAACACACACGGCCTTTTACCGATATGGTTACGTCGATGATGGCAAACATTTTCTTTTGTTCGCGTAGGCGAGCGCGGGCTTCTAAGGTTACGTTGTCGCCAGTGGGGATTGGTCGGCGGTATCTTATGTTGAGGTTGGTGGTCATGGCCGAGGTTTGTAGTTTGCGAGCAATTAACCATGCTCCCACTTCGTCCATAATTGTAGCTTGAATGCCACCGTGGAGAGTTTTTATCCATCCTTGGAAGTTGTCGCCGGGGTTCCAATACGAAACGATGTAGTCGCCATCTTCCCAAAATTCCATTTTTAGTCCACAGGGGTTGTGAGGGGCGCATGCAAAACAGTTGTAGCCTTCATCCTCAAGGCCAATCCAAGGGTTAATTATCTTTTTCATGTAATTGGTGATATAGTTGGGTGATTGTTTTATTTAATATGGGGTGAACCCACGATGGGTTGAGGTGCATCATGGGTGTCAATACAAAGTCGCGCAAGTGCATGCGAGGGTGAGGGAGTTGCAAGGTAGCAGAGTTGATAACAATATCATCTACAGCGATGAGGTCTATGTCGATGAGTCGGTCGATATAGTTGCCATCTTCATCGCGATGTGATGATGGGGAGATGCTTTTCTCTATTTTAAGTAGAGAATTGAGCAACTCTTGTGGATTGAGCTGAGTTTCTATGGCAATGCCTATGTTGAGGAACGTGTTTGGCGAATCATATCCCCATGGTTCTGATTCAACGTAGGGCGATTTGCGAGTCTTGGCGTTGCATAAAAACTCAATATGGGCAATCGCTTGCTCGATGAGAGCATTGCGATTACCCATATTAGAACCTATATTGATATAGGCTGTTGACATTAGCCTATAATTATAACGTGCGATTTACTTCAACTTCTTCAAATCCTTCGATTATATCGCCTTCTTTGATGTCGTTGTATCCGGCAATGTTAAGGCCGCAATCGTAGCCCGAAGCCACTTCTTTCACGTCGTCCTTGAAACGTTTGAGTGAACCAAGGTCGCCGGTATAGATTACGATACCATCGCGAATCAAGCGTATTTTGCAAGCACGTTTGATTTTTCCTTCGCGCACCATACAACCTGCGATTGTTCCCACTTTCGAAATCTTGTAGGTTTGAAGCACTTCGGCAGTACCTGTGATTTCTTCTTTGATTTCGGGTGCAAGCATACCCACCATTGCATCTTTAACCTCTTCGAGGGCTTGATAAATGACTGAGTAAAGACGAATTTGTACGCCTTCTTGTTCGGCGGCACGACGGGCAGGGAGGGATGGACGCACTTGGAAGCCGATGATGATAGCATCGGAAGCTGCAGCAAGCACAACATCACTTTCAGAGATAGCACCCACAGCTTTGTGGATAACGTTGATTTGAATCTCTTCGGTTGAAAGCTTGAGAAGTGAGTCGGACAATGCTTCGATAGAACCGTCAACGTCACCCTTAACGATGATGTTGAGTTCGTGGAAGTTGCCAAGAGCACGACGACGAGCAATTTCTTCGAGTGTGAGCTTGGTAGTGGTGCGTTCACGTTGTTCACGTTGTAATTGTTCGCGTTTAGTAGCGATTTCGCGAGCTTCTTGGTCGGTATCCATCACGTTGAATGTGTCACCTGCAGTAGGAGCGCCATTCAAACCGAGAATCAATGTAGGAGTGGCAGGCCCAGCTTCGGTGATGCGTTGGTTACGTTCGTTGAACATCGCTTTCACTTTACCGAAGTGTGTGCCAGCAAGGATAGTGTCGCCTACACGGAGTGTTCCGTTTTGAACGAGCACTGTTGCCACATATCCACGACCTTTATCGAGCGAAGATTCGATGATAGATCCCACTGCCTTGCGGTTGGGGTTGGCCTTCAATTCGAGCATTTCGGCTTCGAGAAGCACTTTTTCCATCAAATCGTCAACACCGATACCTTTTTTAGCCGAGATGTCTTGTGATTGATATTTACCGCCCCAGTCTTCAACAAGGTAGTTCATTGAAGCGAGAGCCTCTTTGATTTTGTCGGGGTTGGCGGCAGGTTTGTCAATTTTGTTAATAGCGAACACGATGGGCACGCCGGCAGCTGAAGCGTGGTTGATAGCTTCAACGGTTTGAGGCATCACGCTATCGTCGGCAGCGACGATGATGATACACAAGTCGGTAATCTTCGCACCACGAGCACGCATGGCGGTAAACGCTTCGTGACCGGGGGTGTCGAGGAATGTGATGCGACGGCCATCAGAAAGTTTCACGTTGTAAGCACCAATGTGTTGAGTGATACCTCCGGCTTCACCGGCGATAACGTTGGCGTTACGTATATAGTCGAGCAAAGAAGTTTTACCATGGTCAACGTGTCCCATCACGGTAACTACCGGAGGACGAGTTGTCAAGTCTTCTTCTCTATCTTCTTCTTGTTCGATAGCTTCAGACACATCGGCCGATACATATTCGGTTTTGTAGCCAAATTCGTCGGCAACGATGTTGATTGTTTCGGCATCGAGGCGTTGGTTGATAGAAACCATCACACCGAGGTTCATACAAGTAGCAATAACGTTGTTGATGGGCACGTTCATCATCACAGCCAAGTCGTTGGCGGTAACGAATTCGGTGAGCTTCAACACTTTGCTTTCGGCTTGTTCGAGCTCGGCAGCTTCAAGGGCGCGGTTGGCACTTGCTTCGCGTTTTTCTTTACGCCATTTAGCACCTTTCTTGAGCCCTTTGTCTTTGCTTGTGAGGCGAGCAAGGGTTTCTTTAATTTGCTTTTGTACGTCTTCTTCGTTTACTTCGGTGTGAACCGGACGTTTGTTACGTTCTTTATTTTTCTCTTTTTTAGAATGCTCGTTTTTGCCACCCTTATTGTTGTTATTGTTGTTTCCAACTTGTTGAGCAGCTTTTTCGATGTCGATTTTTTCTTTGCCACCAATGCGTTTACGCTTTTTGCGGTCACCGGTTTGGGCATTGCCACCATTATTTTGTTGGTTGGCATTGTCTTTGGCCATGCGCTCTTTGCGCTTCTCCTCTTTGGTCTTTTTCTTAGGACGTGTTTGTTGATTTATCGCTGATAAGTCAATTTTTCCAACCACGTTGATAGTAGGAGTGTTGGTGGGGCGACTAACGGTGAAGATTTCTTCTTCTTTATTCTCTTCAGCCTTGGGAGCTACTTCTTGCTTAGTTTCTATAACAGGAGTAGGCTTAACCTCTTTAGCCGGTTCTACCTTTTTCTTTTTATCTTCTTTCTTTTCTTTTTTCTCAGCTTTTTGAGGTGTTTCTACCTTTTTAGGCTTTACTTCTTCAACCGGCTTAGCTTCTACTTCTTGAGGTTGAGAAACTACTGGCGAAGGCTCTTGACCTTGTTTGGTTTTTTCAGGAGCTTTAGGGGCGGGTTTCCCAATGTTGTCGATGTCGATTTTGCCAACAATCTTGGGTTGAGCTGCAGGCTCAACTGTTAATACAATTTCCTCAACAGGTTTAGGCGTTTCTTTAGGAGCAGGTTTGCTTCTCTCTTTTTGGCGCTCGGAGGAGAATTGTTCCGACTTGCTTTTTAGGTCTTTGTCATTTTTGAATTCTTTAACAAGAATATCAACAATGTCATCCTCAACACGAGTGTTGGGGTTGTCATCGATTGTAATATTCTTTTTGTGTAAGAATTCAATCACCGTGGGAAGTGCCACGTTGAGGTCTTTTGCTATTTTACTTATTTTTGTTTTCGCCATATGTCTATTTAAGAATTACTGCTTTATTTGAATTAGAGGAGAAGGAAAATATATAATGAAGGGTTGATTAATCGTCTTCAAATTCGGCTTTGAGGATTTGAAGCACTTCGTCAACGGTGTCTTCTTCGAGGTCGGCTTTGTCAATGAGTTCTTGACGAGGAGTGTTGATTACTGCTTTAGCTGTTACACATCCTATATCTTTGAGAGTTTCGATAATCCAAGGTTCGATTTCATCTTTAAAGTCGTCAAGATAGATGTCTTCGTCTTCATATGCACCTTCGCGGTATACATCGATAACATATCCTGTGAGCATTGAAGCCAATTTTATATTTAAACCACCTTTGCCAATGGCCAATGAAACATCTTCGGGACGAAGGAATACTTCGGCTTTTTTTGCTTCGTTATCAAGACGCATTGATGATGGTTTTGCAGGGCTAAGTGCGCGCTCGATGAAAAGAGCAGGGTTTGAAGTGTAGGGTATCACATCGATGTTTTCGTTGCGAAGCTCGCGTACGATGCCATGGATGCGAGAGCCTTTTACACCAACACAAGCACCTACCGGGTCAATGCGTTCGTCGTAGCTTTCAACAGCTATTTTAGCGCGTTCTCCCGGGATGCGAGCAACCGCGCGGATATTGATGAGACCATCGTGAATTTCGGGCACTTCAAGTTCGAATAGACGGCGAAGAAAATTCTCGTTGGTGCGTGATACGGTGATTTTAGGGTTGTTGTTTTTGTTGTCAACATTAGCAACAACGGCTCTCACTGTTTCGCCTTTGCGGAAGAAATCGCCGGGGATTGATTCGCTCTTAGGTAACAAGAGCTCATTTTTGTCATCATCGAGCAAAAGGGTTTCTTTTGACCATGTTTGATAAACTTCTCCGGTAACCAATTCGCCTTCAAGTTCTTTGAATTTTGTGTAGATTGCTTCTTTTTGAAGGTCGAGAATTTTTGATTGGAGCGTTTGGCGCAAGTTGAGGATTGCACGACGTCCGAAGTTGGCAAAAATAATTTCTTTTGTGTGCTCTTCGCCAATTTCGGCATCGGGGTCGTTGTCGGCACGAGCATCGCTGAGGCTTATTTGCATGTTAGGGTCGGTAACTTCTCCATCGGGAACAACTTCGAGGTTTTGGAAAATCTGAACGTCACCTTTGTCGGGGTTCATAATTACGTCGAGATTTTCATCAGTGCCAAACATTTTGGCGAGCACGTTACGGAATGATTCTTCCAAAACGCTTATCATTGTGGTTTTGTCGATGTTTTTTAGTTCTTTAAACTCGGCAAATCTTTCCACCATATTTGGTGCTTCCTCTTTTTTAGCCATTTTGTGGTTATAAATTTATTTGAAGTTAATTAAATATTTTACTGATTTAGTGTTGTCGATTTTTAGAGTTGTGGGTTCCATAACGATTGTGGGTCGTTTGGCTCCCGGTTCTTTCACTTTTTTAGCTACTTCGATAGTGAAATCATCGTCGCCCACCTCGGTGAGCACGCCTTGCATTTTGCGTCCGTCGCATGTGAGCACTTCTACTTCGTTGCCAATGTTTTTAAGATATTGACCTTTTACCTTGAATGGCGATGTGAGACCGGCTGAGCCCACTTCAAGTTCGTAGTCTTCGGCATCGCGATCAAATACGGCTTCAATTTTGCGTGTTATTGATGCGCAAGTGTCGAGGTCGATATTATCGGGGCTGTCGATTTCTACTACAATGGCATTTCCCGGATTGATTTTTACGTCAACGATAAAAATTGATGTGCCATCAATCGCTTGCTCAACAGTTTCGATTAGTAGCTGTTTGTCAATCATTGTTTAATATGTTTAATAAAAAGGAGGAAGCTACTGCCTCCTCCGTGACTATTTCAAGTGCAAAATTACAATATTTTTCAACGCTTTGCAACTTAATGCTTGCGTGTGAGTTGTTTTTGCTTTTAGTTATAAGAAAAATTAACTTTTATAATAGGCCGATTAATAAACTTTAACTCTATTATTTCTCAATCAGAGCTACGGCAAATGCTGCTATCCCTTCGCCACGCCCGGTAAAACCAAGTCGTTCGGTTGTAGTGGCTTTGACCGATACAAAGTCATTATCAATGAGTAGGTCTGAGGCAATATTGTCGATCATCAGGGGAATGTGTGGTAACATTTTAGGGGCTTGGGCTGCGATTGTGACATCCACATTCACTATTGAGTATCCTTTTTCCTCAAGCATTTCTCTCACACGGCGAAGCAATACTCTCGAGTCGGCACCTTTATATTTAGGGTCGGTGTCGGGGAAGTGGTAACCTATATCGCGCATAGCTGCAGCTCCTAATAGAGCATCGCTAAGAGCGTGAAGTGCAACATCAGCATCACTATGGCCTAAAAGTCCCAAATGATAGGGGATTTTTACTCCGGCAATCCACAAGTCGCGACCTTCCACGAGTTTGTGCACATCTATTCCTTGCCCTATGCGTATCATTGTAGTTGTAGGTTGATGTGATTATTATTTGCCCATCAATTCTTTAAGTCCGTCCATGTCAAATGTGAGTGTGAAACGGAGTGTTTGGTCGAGGGGTGATGTTTGGGCTGTTGCAAGCATATATGAAGCATCAAGTTTCAACACGTTGAGGGCAAAACCGGCTCCTAGACCAAAGTATTGGCGGTTTCCTTTAAATTCGTTTTCGTAGAAATATCCGGCACGAAGGAAGAATTGTTGGTTGTAGTTGTATTCAGCACCAATAGAGTAGGTTATTTCGCGAAGTTCCTCTTTGAGACCACCCGGTGCATCATTAAAAGATTTGAAGATACCTGATATTGACGACATGTTTTCCCAGTCTTCAAGGGCATCGAGATAGGCTTGTTGTCCCTCCGTATCATCGCTAAAGTCGCTTTCACGAGGTTTGGTAGGAACTAATAACTTGTTGGCATCAACTGATATAGCGAGATTGTGATAGTCGGCAAGAGGGAATGTAAATGTAGTACCTATTCTTAGGTTTGTGGGAAGGAATGCGGGGTCTTCACCATTGTTGTAAGATATTTTTGAACCGATGTTTGAAATATTCCAACCCCATGACCATTGACATTCGTTGCGACCAATCATAGGAAATGTAGTATAGTAACCTGCGATGTCGGCTGCAAATGCTGAGGCGCCCGATGTTTGGTCGCCGGCATATGAGTTAGAGAAGCCTAAGTCGGAGTAGATATAGCGGAATGCCACACCCATTGAGAATTTTTCAGATAATTTGCGTGAATAGCCCAAGTCGACCGACATTTCATAGGGGTTGAGACTTTGAGTCGATACTCCCGATTGGTCAGAAGTGTTTACTTCACCAAGAGAGAAGTAGCGAAGTGAGGCACTCACTGCTTGGTTGTCGTTGCTGCCGAGTTTCCAATAACCTGCCACGTTGGCAAGGAAGATGTCGTTAACGAGTTTTCTTAACCAAGGGGTGTAGCTCAATGAAACAGCTCCACGACTATATGCAAATGCATATTTTGAGGGGTTCCAATATTGAGAGTTTACATCGGGGTCGGTTGCGACACCAAGGTCACCCATTGACGCACCACGAGCATCGGGCGCGATGTTTAGAGAGTTTACACCGGTTTGAACAGGGTTAAATTCGTTTTTCCCGGTTGCTTCTTGTGCGTTGACTATTGGAGCGCACATTGCTATGGCTAGTAAGCCTATTACGATATTTTTTAATCTCTTATTCATATTATTTTAGAATGTAGCTACATATATAAACTAAAAAAAAGCCGATTTATTGCTTATGGCATTGTGATTATGATATTTTAGTGAAAATAAAAGCCCTCCGGTTAATGCGGAGGGCTACAATTTGATTATGTGGAGTGTCTTTATTTAACGACTATTAATTCAATCTTGTTGGAACTTCCGTAGATATTACCACCTTTTAGAATGACGTAGGCTTTATAGTTGCCGTCGTTGACAGCATTGCCGTTTGTGTCTTTAAGATTCCATGTGTAGGGGAATGAGCAATTATCTTTTGTGAATACTGTGTTTCCGTTGCAGTCTTCAATAACTATTCGACCTGATGGTTCTTGTGGGAAGTTGTGGTCAATGTTGAATGTTGCTTCGGTGCGCGCGGGAGCTTCGGCTACGTTCAAAGTCACATTTGCAGCGCGGTTTATTACTACAAATGATATTGTTTTTGTTGCGATGTTGCCGGCATTGTCTTTTATGCTTAATGTCAATGTGTGCTCACCGTCCTCAATGTCGTTGATGATAAACGATAATTGAGCCGATCCGTCGGCATTGCTTGTTATGGCCGAACTTGCAAATGGGAATGATTTTTTACCGTCGAGAGTGAGCGTCGCGGCCGAACCGATAGCATTGTTGGCGGTATTTAATCCTGTTTCATCGGCGCCGATAGTTGCATAGAACGTGAAATTGCCATCTACGATGTCGCCGTTGTTGAATGACGGTTCGTTGATATAGCATTGTTCTATTATCGGAGCTGTAGTATCGTCAATAGCATTTTCTGCATTATATTCACTTACTTTTACATAGTTGAAATAACCCGATGCGCGAGTGCGTTTGTCGTTGCTTATCGCGAAATATGTGATGCGGTTAATCGAATTGGCTTTTTGAGGCGATGGCGTAACGAGTGCTATTTCAAATTCTCCGTTGGTTACGGTTGTAGAGATTTCGGTCATTTGGCTTTCGTCAAATACAATCGCAACACTATCGCTTTTGCAATATGAACTAATGGGAGAGGTTATTGTAGAACCATTGAACTCAATGACTTCTTGGGTAGAGTTGCCGCTTTTTACAGAGTAGGCCGAGTTAATCGATGGGCCATCGTATATAGTGAGGGTAATCGTACCATTAAATGTGTTTTGTAGATTGCCTTTTTTATCTACGATGTTACCTTTTATGACGTTTTTAGCGAGAGGGTTAATCACTGGGTAAGAGGCAGAGTCGGTAACCGCTTCAATATCTACGTCATTAATCGAGGTTGTCACCACATTGAGAGTGGGTTTGTATAATGGTAGTGCAGGGTCTCCGGCGAGGTTGTAACACATAGTGTTAACCCCAAGAGTGCGGTCGCTAATCTCGGTAGATGCACGGTTGCGAGCTTTGCGGTATACGTCGCCAATACATTCATTGTTTGAAGCTTTAAATAATTCGCAAGTGAATGCACGGTTGATATATTGATTAAATTGCATGTAAACAGTGCGGCTTGCAGCTACAACGGCAATGAAACCGCCATCTTCTTTGTATAGTGACTGCTCTGCCATACCTCCGTCGCGACGGTCAAATGAGAATGCATCGCAAGTGGCAAACATGGCAAATGGAGGATAGTTGTAGGATGTTTCTTTGATATTGTTTGCTGTCCAGAGGTTTTTTGGAGTGAATGACACTTCGGCTCCGTGACCGGCAAAATTGAATAAAATTTGGCCTCGGTTGAGCGATTGTGTGATTAGGTCGCGAGCTTCGGGCGCGTCTTTGTCGCTTGATGGGTAGAATGTGCTAAATGCGCGTGTGCAAGTTGTTGCAGGCGAGATAGCTATAATCGAGTCGATGTTTTCTTCTTGTTGCATGATGTGCCCGTAGCCATCGCCTTCGTCGGCAAGAATAAGAGCTCTATTGTATAGGGCGGCAGTGGGCGGATTTTTTAGGTAGTTGATGATTTTGTTTGTGATTGCTTGGGCGTTTGTTTCGGTTTGAGCAGGGATACGTCCAATGCCAATCACCACTTCGGTGTTGTAGAAGTAATCGGGTGTGTAGTTGTCGTTGAGCATGCCAAAGTATGAGTCTCCGCAGAATGATTTTGCCGCGCTGCGTGCGTCCTCAACGATTTCGGCTTGATAAGTGAGCAATCGGTCTTCTTTTGGGAAAATCAATCCACGGTTGTCCCATGAGCCTTCTCCAAATAATAAGAGGTATTTCAATTTGCTTTTGTTGCGGTCATAAAGCATTTTGATGAAGCGTCGGTAGCCCATTGCCGATGGAGTGCCCGATGAAAATTCATTGAATATTTCTTTTTGCTTTACAACCACTACGTCAAATTTTTGATAGTCGCGGTGAGCTTGAGCCACTTGTTCGGCATATGGTTGGCATAGGTCATTGGTGATAATGACCATAGTAGGGGTTGACAAGTTGTGGAGACTTTGGTTTTTTACTTGTCCCACAATTTCCACTTTGTGCATTTCTTTAGTGGGGTCAAAAGCTATGAGGCATGGGTTGCCTGTTGTTGAGTAGCTATATGACTTGTCAAATGTGCCGATAAGTCTCTTGGTGCTTTCGTTATATTTTAGAGTGTGAGGATAAATGTTGAGTGGATTGGTCACATTCCACACTTGAATGTTTTCGTTGCCGTTAGAGATGATGAAATTGGTGTTTTGGTTGGCTTGTACAAACGACATTCTCATTTGAGCCTCACCGTTAAAATCGTTTTTGCGACGATAGATAATATAGGCGTTATCGACTGCTGCATAAGTAGCTTTTTTCTCAGAGGGGAATGAGATGTTGAAAGAGAGCTCATTTGGAGTCGAGTCGGTCATTAAAAATTGAATTTCGCCATCGCTGGTATAGAAATATTGCGATTCGAGAGAAGTGGGGATTACCTGGTTGTTTTTTGTTTTGGTAATAAGCGAATCGGGATAATCAAACTCAACATTTAGCGCTGTATATACAGGCACTTTAGCTCCGTAGTTGTATTTAAACACAGCCGAAACGTCGCTAACATATGGTTTGTGAATGTTGAATGTGTAGCTTTGCGGCCCGATGAGAAGGCTTTTGTCAAAAAAGAATGTTCCTGCTTGTCCCGGGTTTTCAACCTCGTTTTCGATATAGAGGATATTGTTGTGATATTCTCTTGAAAGAATGTTGCTTAAGTTGTAGTTTTTAGAAGCTGGTATCTTAGACGCATCTTGATTGTAGTCGCTTAGGAAATAGTATCCTGCTGTTGCATATACGTTGCGTAATACTTCGATTTTTGTTTCACCATTGCCGAGGTTCACTCTTACGTCGGGTTCGCCATAGAATATGATTTTGTCGGCGCCATAATAAACCGGCACGGCGGGAAGGTCGTCGGGAAGGCTGGTGTCAAATGTGTTTTTTGTGAGCAAAGTGCCTCCATAGCCATAAACGCACACTTTTGAAGGGTCAGAGAATCCCAATTCGCGAAGTTGGTCATATGAGATTTCTTGCATTCCTATTTCGTTTACTTTAACTTTTACCCAATGCCCGGTATTGAGCTTTGAGTTAGCTGCGTAATATGATGGCGTATAAGCATTGGCCCAACCTATTCCCACTAGAATAGCGGCACTTACACATAAAATTCTTAAAAAACGTCGAGAAATCATATTGTAATTATTTAAATTTCAGTTTAAGGCATTCGCCGGTTATATTATTAATCTTCCCACTGAGAGTGGTGTTTATGTTGATTTCTTGTGATAGGTTAAGTATTGCCGGAACGATGATGTCGCCAATCTTCATGGTGAAAAATTGGCTAAGCCGGGCAATGGTTGCATCGATTTCGAGTTGCGACACTTTGATGACGGTTTCAGTGTCGCCAATGCTGACTTTTATTTCATCGTGGCCGTTAAGGGCGTCAATATCAATCCATTCGCCAATGATAAATGAGCCATCAAATGCGTAGCTTGTGGCCGATTGAGTAGGGAGCATGTCGCATGGAATTGTTCTTACCGCCAAAGCAAAGGCATCATAATATCGATGCGCAAACTTTGGCGCAATATTTTTGCCTAATCGTGTTGAACGAAAAGCGATTAAAGCCTCGAATTGCCATGAAGAAGAGAATGACGGGACGAAAAAGGGCTTGCCGTCGCGAATGATTGCCGAGTCGGGGATAATGTCGACACGGGGCAATGATTGCGATAGTGGTTGCTCAATGTTTCGGTTCACTATGGTTATTTTCATCGCTCTCTTTGGTTTTGATTGTCGAGACGGTTATACATTACGGCCAAGTGCGAATATATTGAAGTGTTTTGCACCACAATGTCATCGGTAAGTTTTATGCGCGAGGGGGTGAAGTTCCAAAGCGCTTTGATGCCGGTGGCAACAGTTAACTCTGCTACGTTCTGAGCTTGGTCAACAGGCACGGCAATAATGCCGATTTCGGCATTAAGAGTGTCGCGATATTCTTCTAGCTCAGATATGTGGAAAATTGGAGTGCCACAAATATGTGTACCTACGATGTCGGGATTTATATCAAATCCGGCTACGATATTTAGCCCGTAGCGCGATAACCCCGAATCTTGAATGAGAGCGGCGCCAAGGCTACCAACTCCTATCATTACCGCATTATGTACCTCCTTAAACCCAAGAAAGTCTTGCAACACGTGTTCTAAGGTTTTCACTTCATAACCTATGCGAGTTTTCCCTTTGATGTTTAGAAACGATAGGTCCTTGGCTATTTGTGAAGAGTCGACGTTAAGGTCTTTTGCGATTTGAGTCGACGACACAAATTCTACGTTGCGAGTATTGAGCATGCTCACATAAGCTAAATACCACGGCAACCTCCTGAGAGTGGGCTCGGGAAGCATTTCGCGGGTATTATTGCGTGAGTATGCCATTGCGTAAACGATAGATTTGCGACAAATTTACTAATAATTATGATTTTACGCAAATGCCAATAGCAAAAATTGGTGTTTGTTGATGCTTATGGCTTGCTAACGATAATATAGTCGTTGCATCAAGGTGCTGCTACGGCTATTTTACGTGCTTTAGAAGAGTATTGCTTTCCGTCGGTTGAAATTAGCGCTTTATAAACGTAAATGCCACGGTTGACACGGCGTCCGGCCATATCACATAGATTCCAATTTATGGGCGATGAGATGTCCATGTCGCTTTGCGCTGTTTTTGACGATTTCCACACTATTCGTCCCATGAGGTCAAATACTTGAATCTCAACGATTGCCATTGAGTTGGGGCGGTCGTGTCGAATGTAGAAGTTAGCTTCGGTCGTAGCCGGATTGGCATCGGTGTATACGTCAAAGATATAAGGGGCAATGCCGTTTTCGACGTTTAGCTCGATTGTTTTCTCAGTAGAGTTGCCGGCAGTGTCCCACACTTTTAGTCGTAGAGAGTGGTTGCCGTCGGGAAGATTTGAGATAGGATAGTTGATGATGCCCGATGATTTTTCACCTATGATAGGTGTGAAATATAACGCTACGTCGTTGTAGTTCTTGTCGCCGTCAAGGCGTAGTGACATTTGGCGACCAACTCCAGCTGATGATAGGTTCAGACCTATGTCGTCGGAGATGTGGGCAATGACCATTGGAGACTCATTTACCACATCACCTTCAGCAAACTGCTCATGGTTGATATAGAAATAGTCGATTGTTGGAGGTATTGTGTCGGGTTCTTCGGGTTCATAGAATCCGTAGACGAAGAACTGACGATTACAGCCGATTGCTTCCATTTTATTGTCTGATTCGGCATAAAGGTTGAGTGTTGCCGGACGATAATTGTTGGCAATTTCCGATGGCATAGATACTTGTATCGTAAATTCACCATTGATAACCGAATCGCGACCGGCAAAAAGCTTAGAACCATGTTCTTCAAATGTCACTTCCACTCCGTCATCTTCTTCGGTGTAACCATGTGATGTGGTGCTCTTTTCGGCATCGTAGAGTGTGGAGTGTATAACGCCATTGAAGTCGGGTATTGTGTTGCCGTTATTGTCGACTATGCGACCTTTAATAATAGAGTTTTGCAATGCTTGAATTGTAGGTTGCTCTCCTAACTCCACATAAGCTCCATCGATTGTTTCGATAACAACAGTTGCGGTGGGTATTGATAGGCGCATCGCAGGGTCACCCATTAATACATATCGCAGTTTGTTTCGGTCTTGAACCAAACTCCCTTTCTCGTTGAAGTTGTTTTTGCCGTTTTTTAATATTTCGCCTATTGTGAGATAGCTTCCGTTGTCTTTGCGCTTGAAGATGTAAGGGGCCAAAGAGTTTGATAACATGCCGTTATTGGCGATGTAAACCGGACGCAGAGCACTTATTGCGCCAATTATACCACCATCGGAGAGGTGATACATAACCTCGCATCCGCTTGTCGCCAATCCGTCCCAACGTAAGAATTCACAAGTGGCGGCATATAACATAGGCCACTTTTTCAAATAGAGGGAGCTCATTTCGGTATATGAGAACATTCCGTCGTGAGTCCACGAAGTAGTGTTGGCATGACCTACATAATTCCACCACAACACTCCTTCGTCGAGTTGGCGAAACATTTGTGCTTTTGCTTGTGGGTAGGTTGACCCTTCGCGAGTGAATGCATCGATATAGAGTTTGTTGTATAAAAATTGTGAGCCCGATTGAGATTCGCTCATTATTTTATACATCGACTCGGTTTGGGTCATGTGTACCCCATTATCCATGTCGTCGGCAAGGAGCAGAACTTGATTTTTCCATTCTCCTTTGGGTGATTCGTTTACATACTTGTAAAGTTTGTCGACGGCGTTTTTTGCTTCGTTGAATGATTTTACCGGCATACGTCCAACGGCGATGCAATATGTGTCGGCTCCCATGTTTGAGCCTGAATTGTCTTTGAGGAAAGCGAAAATATCGTCGGTGCTATAGCTTTCGTTGTCATCGAGTCCTTTGTCGGTTTGCCAAATAGGCATTGTGGTGTATCCTAACTCTTTACCTTCGCTAGTGAGGTGCTGATTATCGAAGATACCCTTTCCCATAAATAATGCGTATTGCAGTGGGGTGTTGTTGGCGTTTCCTTTGTCCCATAGCATTTTAAGCATCTTTCGGAATGCTCCGGCATCGGGTGAGCCTGAGGCAAATTCATTGAATACATCGTCTTGCACCACAACTTCAACTTTGAGGGAGTCTGACGAATTGCGATGAAGGTCGGCCACTCGTTCGGCTTGCGATTTCCATTCATCAACGGTGAAAATAACCATGTCGGGCACTTCCATGCTGTGTAGGTTTTGGTTAGCGACTTTCCCCACATAAGTAGGAGAGGGGAGAGTGGCGCTTTCATCCCAAGCAACATAACGTCGTAGGCCGCTATATTCATTTCTGAATGTGACCGAACCACTTGTCTCAATGGTTTTGAGTGAGTATATCTCTTGAGGATTGGTGACGTCCCACACATTAGTCGAGCCATTGGCTCCGTCAATGTTTACAAGCGTATTTTTAGAACAAAACGCCAATTTTCCATTATGAAGTTTGATGCGACGAGTATAGTTTAATGCTAAATAGTTGAGATTGGCTTTTTGTATTGTGGCTTGTGAAGATAGCTTGATATTGATATTGGCTTTATCGTTTGAAACATTAAATGAGTGACGTGTGGTGCCAAGTTTGCCATGTATGTAAGCGCTTGTTGAACAGCTTGATATGCGGTCAGATGTAATGGAGGGTAAAGTCTCGCCATTAACGGTGAATGTGAGTAGCGAAGACGATGTAATTGTTTTGGTTACAAATTGACACTCCATCCACACCTCATCAGAGTTGACAATGTCGGTGAGGTCGAAATTAAATGTTTGTGATGGAGTGTATTTAAAGTCTTCACCCACAAGAAGGTGGCCTGTTTCTCCATGATTTACAAGATTTACTTCGTGATGTAAAATCTCGGTAAATGTTGTTGTGGCATTAGCTTTATCTGATGCTGTTATGTCGACTCCGATAGGGGTGATTTCAGAGTTGCCCGATAGCTCGCGGTCACTGAGGAAATAGTAACCCACTGAGGTGAATGGGTTTAACGAAGTCACATATTGTCCGTCGATGGGTGAAGTTGTGCTTTCGGGGCCTGATGCGTAGAATGCTAAGCCTTTAGATGTGTTTAATGATTGCACTAGGGGTAGGTCGTCGATGTAGCTGTAGCTGGTCAAAACATCGGGAATGCGCACACCGCCATATCCATATACATGCACTTTTGATGGGTCACTGAACCCCCACTTCTGCAAATCGGCATTAGAAATGAGGTAAACACCCGAACTGGGTACGCTTATTTTTACCCAATTTCCCTCATTCATCACTGAACTATCGTTATAAGTGGTGAGAGAAAACGCATTGGCAGTGATAGGAATTAGCGTTAAGATTACTCCTATTAAATAGACTGCTATATGAGAGTTTATATTGTTTTTATTCATAATTATTTACTGCTGTAATGCGACAGAGCGCTATTTATTCATACATATAAACGTATAAGCGTTGAAAATATTGCATTAATCAGTTAAACCTTGATATAATAGGGGATTATGTTTTTAATTAAAGATGAGGTTTAAGTTGGGGGGCTGTTGGGTCATATGTAGAAATTAGAGTAAAAATAATAAGTAGCATGTGCGGTATTGTTTTTTTTGTTAACTTTGCAATCTTAAACAAAATCATTGATATTATGAATACATTAGATTTAGTAATTCTTGCCGTTATTGTGATTTCGGCTATTTATGGATATTATAAAGGGATATTGTCGCAGTTGGGCAGTATTGCCGGTGTTTTTTTAGGAATAATTTGTTGCCGCTTGTTTGGCGATGTATTTGCGTCTTTTTTGACCGAAACATTTGCCGGTTCAACAACAACAGCCGCATCAACCGAGTTTCTCAATAATGTGATAGCTCATGTGCTGATTTTTGTATTAGCATATTTGGGTATGCGCATTGTTGCTTCAATGATGTCGAAAGTGCTTAGTACAATAAAATTAGGTATCATAAATCGCATTGGAGGAGCTGTGTTTGCTCCTATTCAATGGTTGGTGATGTTGAGTTTGCTATTGAATATGTGGATTGCAATTTCTCCCGATACGGAGTTGGTTAAATCGTCTTCGGGCATTGCCACTGAGACAGTTGTAAATCTCGCTCCCGACATTTTGGGTACTGAAACAGCGCAAGATATTTTAAATGCCGGAAACTAATGGCGCATTTGTGATGTTGTTTTTTTGATATGAAAAAATCCGACGAAGAAAAAAATAAAGATAAAACACCAAAGCCACAGAAACCATCCTCTAACGATGACTTGATTAATGATGTAACATCGGGAGAGTATAAATATGGCTTTGTTACCGATATTGACACCGACATCATTCCGCAAGGATTGAATGAAGATGTAGTGCGACTTATTTCGCAAAAGAAAGAAGAGCCCGAATGGCTGCTTGAATTCCGTCTTAAAGCATATCGCCATTGGCTCACTCTAGAGGTGCCAACATGGGCTCATCTCGATATTCCTGAAATCGATTTCCAGGCGATAAGCTATTATGCCGCACCCAAGAAGAAAGAGGGACCAAAAAGCCTTGATGAGGTTGACCCCGAATTGCTCGACACGTTTAATAAACTCGGTATACCACTAGAGGAACAAAAAGTGCTATCGGGAATGGCTGTCGATGCAGTGATGGACTCGGTGTCGGTGAAAACCACTCATAAAGAGAAACTGGCTGAATTAGGTATAATCTTCTGCTCATTCTCTGAGGCGGTGCGTGATTATCCCGATTTGGTGAAACGCTACCTCGGTTCGGTGGTATCCTATCGCGATAATTTCTATGCGGCACTTAATTCGGCAGTGTTTAGCGATGGCTCGTTTGTGTATATTCCCAAAGGGGTGCGTTGCCCTATGGAATTGTCAACCTATTTCCGCATCAACGCATCGGGAACAGGACAGTTTGAACGCACGCTTATCGTGGCCGACGACGATGCCTATGTGAGCTATCTCGAAGGTTGCACTGCTCCTATGCGCGATGAAAATCAGCTCCATGCCGCTATTGTGGAAATCATCGTTGAGGATCGTGCCGAAGTGAAATATTCGACAGTGCAAAACTGGTATGCCGGCGATAAAGATGGTCGCGGCGGGGTGTATAACTTCGTGACAAAACGAGGCCTTTGTCGTGGCGACAACTCTAAGCTATCGTGGACTCAAGTAGAAACAGGTTCGGCTATCACATGGAAATATCCTAGTTGTGTGCTTGCCGGAGATGGAGCTGTGGGCGAATTCTACTCGGTGGCAGTGACAAATAATCGTCAGCAAGCCGATACAGGAACGAAGATGATTCACACCGGTCGCAACACTCGCTCTACTATTGTGTCAAAAGGTATCTCGGCCGGACATAGCCAAAACTCTTATCGAGGACTTGTGAAAGTGGCTCCTAATGCCGATGGTTGCCGCAACTACACTCAATGCGATAGCTTGTTGCTAGGGTCGCATTGCGGCGCTCACACATTCCCCTATATCGATGTGTTGAACGACACTGCGGTGGTGGAACACGAAGCTACAACATCAAAAATCAGTGAGGACCAAATCTTCTACTGCAATCAACGAGGTATTCCCACCGAGGAAGCTGTGGCATTGATTGTCAATGGTTATGCCAAAGAGGTGATGAATAAATTGCCAATGGAATTTGCCGTTGAAGCTCAGAAATTATTGCAAATTACCCTCGAAGGGTCGGTAGGATAAACTATTATAACGAAACATCAACCAATGAATATGGATAATATATTATTAGATGTAAAAAATCTTCGTGCCGGCATTGAAGGCAAAGAGATATTAAAAGGAGTGAACTTGACAGTGCGTCCCGGCGAAGTGCATGCTATTATGGGACCTAATGGTGCAGGAAAAAGTACCCTTTCATCGGTGCTTGCCGGCGATCCCTCGTTTATTGTAACTGAAGGTGAAGTAAACTTCCATGGAGTAAATCTTCTTGAACTTGCTCCCGAAAATCGTTCTCACGAAGGTTTGTTCCTTTCGTTTCAATATCCGGTAGAAATTCCGGGCGTGTCGATGGTGAACTTTATGCGTGCGGCATTGAACGCAAAACGCAAATATTTCAATCAAGAACCACTCTCGGCAAGCGAATTCTTGAAACTGATGCGTCAAAAACGTGAAGTGGTGGAGCTCGACAATAAGTTGGCTTCGCGCTCGGTCAATGAAGGCTTTTCGGGTGGTGAAAAGAAACGCAACGAGATTTTCCAAATGGCAGTACTCGAACCTCGCCTTTCAATTCTTGACGAAACCGATAGCGGGCTCGATATTGATGCATTGCGCATTGTGGCAGGAGGGGTAAATAAACTCAAAACATCTGACAATGCCACAATCGTGATTACTCACTATCAACGATTGCTCGATTATATCAAACCCGACTTTGTGCATGTGTTGTATAAAGGTCGCATAGTGCGCACCGGTGGTCCTGAATTGGCGCTCACGCTCGAAGAACGCGGCTATGACTGGATTAAACAAGAAATTGATAATAAATAATTGCCAATAGTGAGAAATCTATGAGTGCATTATCTCAATATATAGAACTATTCGACTCGCATCGTGCCACGATTGAAGCAAAGTCGGCCGAGGTGATGAACCTTTGTCGCCAAGAAGCCCGCAATCGTCTTGAAGGGAAGAAATTGCCTCAAAAAGGCACTGAGGGATATGAAAAGACTTCGATTGAAGATATGTTTGCCCCCGACTTTGGGGTGAATATCAATCGAGTGAATATTCCCGTTGATGTGTCGCTATCGTTTAAATGCGATGTGCCCAATATGAGCACTATCATGGCATTTGTGGTAAACGATTCGTTTGTGCCGTCATCAACATTGCACAACAAGATGCCTCAAGGGGTGATAATCGATTCGTTGGCAAAGGTGGCAACCGAAAATCCGCAATTAGTGAGTCGATATTATAACCAATTGGCCGATAATGATAACGTGGCGGTGTCTCTTAACACAATGCTCGCCCAAGATGGCGTGATGATATATGTGCCACGAGGGGTGGTTATGGAACGCCCAATTCAATTGGTAAATATCTTCAATTCGGCCGCGCCATTGATGGGAGTGCGTCGATTGGTGATTGTGGTTGAGGAAGGCGCAAAAGCACAATTGTTGATTTGCGACCACACTCAAAACAATGAATATCGCTACCTTTCATCGCAAGTGATTGAGGCCTTTGTGGGACAAAATGCTTCACTTGACATATACGATATAGAAGAATCGTCCGATACTACTTCGCGCTATTCACAACTATATGCTCGTCAAGAGCGTGCCTCACAGCTGATTGTAAGCGGTGTGACGCTCACAGGTGGCAATACCCGCAATGATTACCACATTGAGCTAGTGGGCGATAATTGCACATCTACTCTTGGAGGCATGGCAATAGGGTCGGGACGTCAGCATATCGATAATAATTCCGATGTGCGTCACCTATCGGCTCATTGTAATAGTAACCAGCTATTTAAATATGTGCTTGACGAGGAGTCGACCGGAGCGTTTGAAGGTGCGATATATGTAGCTCCCGGAGCGCAATTTACCGAGGCCTATCAAAGCAATCGCAACTTGTTGGCTTCGAAGAGTGCGCGCATGCACACCAAACCACAACTCGAAATTTATAACGATGAAGTGAAATGTAGTCATGGCGCAACAACCGGACAACTCGATGCCGATGCATTATTCTATATGCGTTCGCGTGGTATTCCCGAGCAAGAAGCTCGCACTATGTTGATGCAAGCCTTTATGGTTGATGTGATTGATATGGTGAAGATGGATGGTTTACGCGACCGTTTGCGCCACTTGGTAGAAAAACGCTTTTATGGACAGCAAGCTACTTGTGCCGACTGCGGTGTGACTTGCCGTGACCCTAAAAAAGACTAAGAAAATGGAGAATTTTGATTTGACACAATTACGCGCTGAGTTTCCTATCCTTAATCGCAAGGTGTGGGACAAGCCTATGGTATATCTCGATAGTGCTGCCACATCGTTCACTCCTCAGTGTGTAGTTGACGAAATATGTAGAGTGTATAATACATGCAAGGCAAATGTGCATCGTGGTGTTCACACCCTCTCGCAAGAGGCCACCGACCTTCAAGAGGCCACCCGCGAGTGTGTGCGTGAGTTTATTAATGCAAAGTCGACCGAAGAAATTATTTTCACTCGAGGCACTACCGAAGCTATCAACCTTGTAGCCACTTCGTTTGGTGAAATGATTGAGAATGGAGAGGAAATCATTGTCACTGCAATGGAACATCATGCAAATATTGTGCCTTGGCAACTCTTGGGACGCCACAAACGTGTGATATTGCGTGTAGTGCCGGTGAAAAAAGATGGCACTCTCGACATGGTTACATTCCGTTCATTATTTAATGAGCGCACAAAGTTAGTGGCGGTGTGTCATGTGTCAAATGTGCTTGGTACGGTTAATCCGTTAAAGGAAATTATCGCCGAGGCTCATCAATATAAAGTGCCGGTATTGGTTGATGGTGCGCAGGCTATCTCTCATATAAAAGTCGACGTGCAAGAGCTTGATGCCGATTTTTATGCTTTTTCGGCACATAAAATGTATGGCCCCACAGGTGTGGGCGTGCTTTATGGCAAGCGCTCATTGCTCAAAATGATGCCTCCTTATCAAGGAGGAGGGGAGATGATTGGCACAGTGAGTTTTAAGAAAACTACTTATGCCGAGTTGCCCTTTAAGTTTGAAGCAGGTACCCCCGATTTTGTGGGCATAGCAGCCTTTAAGAAAGCCATTGAATTTATGCAGCGATGGGAAGTGGAGCGTATTGCCGCCCATGAAAAAGAGTTGCTTGAATATGCTACTGCCGAAATGGAGAAAATTCCCAATATGAAGATATATGGTACAGCTCCCGAAAAAAGTGGTGTGATTTCATTTTTAATAGGGAATGAACATCATTATGACATGGGTATGTTGCTCGATAAACTTGGCATTGAAGTACGCACAGGTCATCATTGTGCCCAACCATTAATGCAGGCTCTAAAGATTGAAGGCACGGTGAGAGCATCTTTTGCTGCTTACAACACTCGTGAAGATGTTGACGCCTTTATTGCCGCGCTAAATAGAGTGTCATCAATGCTCGGATAGTCAATAGTTCCTAAATCTTTTCTTATAAGGTGAGTAGTGTGGTAGATTGTGCTATTAAATTGGCATAAAAGGTTGATTTTACTTTTAAAGGGACTATTTTTTGGTAGAAAATGGTTATATTTGCATAGAAAATATAACTACTGATGGAACAATCTTTGCGTATTGCTCAGTTGAGCGGAATAAAACGGTTCTCGTTTGATTATAGTAAATTTGGTGATGACTACATGTTTTCGCACTTTATCCCCGGTGAAAGTGCGTTAGATTATTTTTCTTCACCGGTTCGTTTTGATGGAATTTTATTCGTGTTATGCCTAAAGGGTAAGTTTGAGGTTGAGATAAATCTTCAACAAATAGAGCTTTGCTCAAATTCATTGCTATGTCTTGGCCCTGATAAGATTATATCATCAAAACAAACCGATTTTAATGATTTTGAGGCATATTTCTTATTTATGTCGCCACAATTCTTGCGCGATATAAATATTGATATGAATGTAATGAACAATATAGGTCGAATGGCGTCATTGAAATCGTCTCGTCAACCGGTATTGTCATTGTCCGACGAAGAATCGCAGTTGTTGCAAAAATATATGGAGTTGCTTCATTACAATACGATTAAGAACACCGACGAACTTTATATAAAGAATATTTCACGCAATATTATCGCATCGGTGATATATCAAATATTTCAATTTGGAGAGAAATATATGCCACAAGAGCGAGTGGAAGAACGTCCATTGAGCCGCCGTGCCAATTATGTGCAAGAGTTTATGCGATTAATGCATGAAAATTATCGACAAGAGCGCTCGGTGGGATTTTATGCCGAAAAGCTATTTATATCTCCCAAATATTTGTCGCTTATAATAAAGGAAATGACCGGTCGCTCGGCTGCCGAATGGATTGATGAATGTGTTATCCTTGAAGCTAAAAATTTGCTTCGCTATTCAGGAAAGAATATCCAACAAGTGGCTTATGAATTGAATTTTACCAATCAGTCATCATTTGGTAAATATTTCAAACATCTCACCGGCATGTCTCCATCGCAATTTCAACGTTCATAACGTTAAAATGCATATAAAAACAAATCGAGTGTAACATATAATGTTAAACTCGATTTGTTTTGTCAATATGTGTAATTAAATCGATTATTCGTCGGCGATAATTTTACGTAGATACCATTTGCCGTCAAAGCGTTCAAATTGGAATGTGTGAGTGACGTATGAGTCAACCCATCCGCAGTCGAGATAGGTTTTTTGATATTGCAATTCTCCCCATGATTGGTAATACATATCATCATCTTTTGCAAATGGTTCTTTAGCGGTGAAGTTAGATGGAACGAAAAGTTCGGCAAATTCAGTGCGTTGTGCCTCATTTTCCAACTTTATGCGTGAGTTCATAAATTCTTCATCGGTCGAAAATTTTTCGATGAATGTTTTGAATGCTTCAGGTCCTTTGTTGCAAAGAGCCGAGCTACTTTCCATGCGCGCAACTGTTTCTTGTACTTCTTTTGCTGTTTGTGCATTCATTGATGCCGAACCTATTACTACGGCAACAATGGCAAGAATTAATGATTTAAGTTTCATGTGATTTTATTTTTGGTGTTATTAATTATATTGTGCTAAACACGTAATCTATTATGGCATATACTATGCCCACAGTAATTAGTAATGTGCCCGATACTACTAGACCTCCTACGGCAAAGTTGCGAAAACGTCCTTTAAAGCCCACAAATGATGTGACAACTCCTATTGCGGCAAGTGTGATACCTAACACCTCATTATGGTATAATGTCAGCCATGCAAATATTCCAAACAATAGACTGATAATGCCTACAATAGTGCCAAGCATCTTCCACACCGATTCTTTTTTAGGACTATCGGAAATGTTGATTTTTTCGTCTAATTCAATCTCGCTCATTAAATATATTATATATGATATTTACGCAAATTTAGGGATAATGTTGCAATATTCCTAAAATTATGTGTCTTTTTTCCTTTTTATGACAATAAAAGATGTAAAAAGTTTAGTGTGTCAATAATAAAATTGAGACCATTAAGCAATGAAACTACATGTTACTATAAAAGGTGGATATTTTGAATGTATTATATTTTTTTGTATGTTTGCGTAAAGGTTTAATGATATATCATTATTTGTGGAAAAGTTAATGCAATATGTGTGGCAGCATAGGCTGTGGGTGCCTCAAGCGATGCACACAGTCGATGGCCGCAAAATACAGGTTATCGATCAGGGACGGCTCAATACCGATGCCGGTCCCGACTTTTTCAATGCCAAAGTGAAAATTGATGGCGAAATGTGGGTGGGAAATATCGAAATCCATGTGCGAGCAAGCGATTGGTATCGTCATCATCACGATAAAGATGAAGCCTATGATAATGTAATACTTCATGTGGTGGAAAAAGATGATATAGCTGTGCATCGTAGCAATGGCGAGGTTATCCCTCAATTGTGTATGCCTTGCACGGCGCAGTTTAGTGAACAATATCATCAATTGGTTGGTAGTGCTGCTAGCGAGTTGCCTTGTGCTTCACACATATCATCGTTGCCACCGATATATCTCACCGATATGATTTCTACGTTGGGATATGAGCGATTGTATGAAAAAGTGGAACGTATTGACGCATTGTTGAGCCGTTTGTCGGGCGACTGGGCCGAGGTGTGCTATGTGTTGTTGGCGCGAAGTTTGGGTTTTGGGGTGAATAGTGATGCGTTTGAGCGCTTGGCTCTTGCCACTCCGCTTAAAATAATGTCGAAACATAGCGATTCGCTCACTACTATTGAAGCAATGCTTTTCGGGCAGTCGGGTTTACTCAACTCTGCAATACAAGATGATAGCTATGTAGCTACATTAAAAACCGAATATGATTTCTATGCTAATAAATTTGGACTCAAACAACCTTCTTCGTTGGGTTGGAAAATGGGACGAATGCGCCCGCAAAACTTCCCTCACCGACGCATTGCGGTGTTGGCGGCCATGATTGAAGGGGGATTTGGATATGCCTCAAAGATGATGAACGCAAAGTCGGTCGACGAGGTCAAGGCTTTGTTTGAGGTCAACTTATCGGGATATTGGGCTAATAGATGTTCCTTTAATGCTCAGGGAGGAGGCTCATCGCGTGGCCTTAGCGAAAGCTCAATAGCTATATTGATAATCAACGCTGTGATACCGGTGATATATGCCTACGGACGATTAAGCAACGATGAGGCGGCATGTAATCGTGCAGTGGAAATGTTACAATCGCTTAAGCCCGAGCGTAATACTATTGTGGAGCTATTCACCCGTGCAGGTATTGAATGTAAAGATGCCTTTACTTCGCAAGCATTGATACAGCTACGACGTCAATATTGTGAGACTCGCAAATGCCTTTACTGTCGCATAGGACACCGCATGTTAGCGCTTAGAGCACGCAAAAGAGAACCTTAATGATTGATTTGGGACGATTTATAGGCGTTAGTTATTTCCTAAATATTTGATATTGAAATAGAATCCCATGGGAGAATTCTCTCCGTTGCGTTTTATTTTGATGAGGTCAAAGTGGGGCTGGATATACTCTGATTTTTCTATGATGTAATTGTTATTCATAGATTGAATTAGCGCATATTCATGACCTATGTCAATCACGTGCCATGCCTCTTCGGGGCTTTTGCCTGTTCCGGTTGAAAGAATTGTGCGCAACACATTGTTCAATCGGGTTTGCCAGAAGTCGGCAAGATGCACTTTCTTCATTGTGCGGTAGGCATAGATGAGATAGTTGATTTGTTGAAGATTAAATGGGTCAGCATCTAATGTTTTTTCGGCGCAGTCTATGATGAGCTCGCATTGACGGCGTGTGAGGTTTTCCTTGAAATATAATGAGTTGACAAGCTCATTGCTGAAATCGGCTTTGTCATATGCGCGATATCCTTTTTGGTATATAAAACCAAAATACACTTGGTGATACTCATCCAATGTGAGGGTGGGATCATTGCTAAGATAGCGCTTCATTAGCTCTTGATATTTGTTTGATTGGGCAATCTTCTGTATTTTTGCCATGTCGGGAGCCTTGTACTTGCCCGATGCGGTATTTCCTTCCACTTGAGCCGATGCGCTAAAACCTATCAGCGCTATGATAATGATTATTAAAGATGCGAGTCGTTTCATAATGGTATATGTTTTTTTCGTTTAATTAATTGTAGTCACATTTGTTAATAAATTGTCAAACACAGTGCATAAGATGCTGATGGTGACAATCGTAGGCAACCCTTTGGCTGCCAATTGACTTATGAACTCCTTCGAGGGCAACTTTATTGATGACCCTTGAGGAGTGCGGCAATAAGCCACAAAGCCTAATATTGCACCCAAGGCGGCTCCTATGATAATGCCGGCATGAGTGGTGAGCATTCCTATAATACTTCCCACCAATGCCCCTGTGGTGATATATCCACTCCCCTTGGCATCGCTTGAGTCTTGCGCTTGCGATGAGTATATCACAAGAACAATCATAGTGGCTGCGCCCCAAAACATCAACGTGTCTTTGCTAAACGTCACATGGTTGCCATAGCTCAACACCCACATCGCTCCATAACCTATAAGCGTGGCAGGAATTATTGGCTTGTAGCATAGAAACAACGCACCGGCCAATAGCAACAATCCTGTTATGAGACAAAGCATAGCCATACCTATAATTATTATTCTTTACAAATATAATGAATTATTTGATATAAAAGTTGAATTAAACGTTTTTTTTACTGTTTTTGAGCAAATCCACTAGCTATATCAAGCTAATTGCTTAAATTTGTGAATACAAGTTGAAAAACAGAGTGACGAGGCTCGCAGAATGAATATTTTGCAAAATAAGTAAATTATTTAATTAAAAAATACTTGAGTAATGAAAAAAGTAATAGTATTAATGTTATTAATAGTTGTATTTTCAAGTTGTAATAATATTGAATCCTTTACGGAAACAGTAAATGGAGTGTCTTTTAAGATGGTTGCTGTAGAAGGTGGCACTTTTATGATGGGTGAAAATATGGATAAACGTAAAATTGATAAAGAGGGGCCCGCTCATAGTGTCACGTTAGATGATTATTATATAGGGGAAATAGAAGTAACACAGGAGTTATGGATGGCAATTATGGGAACTTCGATTGAAAATAAAAGTGGCCATAAATCGTCATATTATAAAGTAGATCCAAATTATTCTATGGGCTATGTTTCATGGGATGATTGCCAAAGATTTATAGAGCAATTAAACAAACTTACAGGCAAAAAATATGGTCTGCCTACTGAGGCTCAATGGGAATATGCTGCACGAGGAGGAAATAAAAGTAATGGCTATAAATATAGTGGAAGTGATGATGTTGATGAAGTGGCATGGGTTATTGAAAATTCAGTAATGCATATTAATAGAGTTAAATCTAAACTACCAAACGAGTTAGGATTGTATGATATGAGTGGAAATATGGAAGAGTTGAGAGTGTAAAATAAACTGTGTCAAGCTACAATAATAGTAGTAAGAAATAGTTTATTTTAAGATGACAAACGAAGAAATTGATTACAAGTTGGCCGCCGAACAGTTGCGTACAGGCAAAGCCCTGTTTGGCAAAGGCGGT
>JAZNGZ010000109.1:0-9382 GCA_045576735.1 Muribaculaceae bacterium | reverse complement strand
TGAGTCAATTTCCTCTACCTTCACACTATCGGCAACAAATGTCAATGCCAACGAATCGGCTTTTGCTGCATCGGAATACAACATCACCACTGAATCTT
The DNA here is from genome assembly GCA_045576735.1 of Muribaculaceae bacterium. Taxonomy (GTDB): domain Bacteria; phylum Bacteroidota; class Bacteroidia; order Bacteroidales; family Muribaculaceae; genus RGIG4079. The sequence goes on along the minus strand of JAZNGZ010000109.1, from coordinate 9,284 downwards.
TTTGATTTTTGCTTACTTTTGTGGCAACATCAACCACAAACATTCTCACAGTGTCGAGTTGCATACCCTTTGAGTCCTCTTCCGAGCCAGATGCGCCACCACAAGCAGCCAATATCAATGCCGACATTGACCCCAATAATAAGAATAATTTTTTCATGATAAATCAGTTTGATTTTGAATTCTAAGCAAAGGTAGCATAAATTTCATGTATGAAAAAAATAGAGAGATGAATATTTAATAAATGGATAAAATGGATAAAACGAGGAGGTGCGCCAATGTTTAAATTGACGCACCTCTATTTAGATAAAGTGTTGATTTCGATTACTTAATGATAAGTTTGCCCATTGAGGGTGCATCGTCGGTGATTACGCGCACGATGTAGATGCCTTTATTGAGGTTGGCAGTTTCGATAGCTGTAGTGCCTTCGATTTCAGTTGCTTGTACCAATGCGCCACCTATGTTGTAGATTTCAACTTTGGCAGCACCTTCACATTCAATAGTTACAGGTGCACCTGCTTCGGCAGGGTTGGGGTAAAGCTTGATTTGGTTTGTTGGGCTATTGATGATATGTTCCACGCCTGTTGGGTCGCCATAGAGTTGTTCAAGAACCGGAACTTGAATCTTATATTCGGTGCCTGTTGTTGATGTACCCATGTCGAAACGGATGTTTGAAATGGTGATAGGATAGCTTGCGTTGTTTTCAATGTCAACAATGCTGGTGAATGGCACAACGAAAGAAGTCAAAGTGTTTTTAGGAATATCTTGATCGGTAATGATGAGATTACCACGGTTGCCAAGCTTGTCGGCAATAGCGATTTGCATTTTAGTGATAGGCGCATCACCGGGGTTGATGTCTACGCGTACACCATAAGGCAAACTGTAAGTAGTAGTGCTGCTTGTTGCGGTGATATAGTTAGAACGTGCATTAGCGCCGGTATAAGTCAAGTCAAAGCCTGTTCCGTTAGGAGTCATCGCAATGTTTTTTCCACCCGATTGTTTCAATTTCCAATCTTCAGCTACGATAGTTGGGAATATTGCTTGACGGTCACTTTCGGGGATTTCAACTGTGATATTCACGGTGTCGGCAAAGTTGGGCGATTCACCGGTGAGTGTTACTGTGCCATTTTTGTAGCCATAAACAAGGCCGTCTTCAACGTTGGCTACTTCAGCGTTGCTTGAAGCCCAATCGACCGATGCGGCATTTACTTCGTAAGTGAAGTTACCTATTGAAGAGTTCATTTGGATAGGGTAACCACGACGATCGTCAACGATGTAAGCATCGGTAACGAGGTTTACATCTGATTTAACAGTGGTAACGAGTTGTTTTGTTTTCAATCCGTTGTATTCGGCATAAAGATAACCGGTAGCTTGTTCTTGAGTAGCAGTGAAGATACCATCTTTTATTGTTCCTATGTGTTCGTCGCAAGTAACCACGGCTTCAGCCACATCTTTGCTCTTAAGCAAGCCATATTGGTTGTAAGCATAGATGATAGGGCGGAATGTTGCAGTGATAGGCACTTTATAGGCACGAGGTTCGAATGCGAGAGTTGCGAAATTGTCATCAACAGGAGCAGTTGAATAGAAAATCACACCATTACCCACATAGCGTTCAGTGCCGTCCGATGGACTATTTTTGATTTCTTCGTTGATATACATACATGAAGAACCGCCACCATCGAGGTTAATACCGTCCCATGCGCCGAGAGCTTTCAATACATAGCCTTGGTCATCGAGTGTGATACCTGCCGAGATTGAAGTTTGACGGCCGTCGACAATCACTGAGTATATTTTTGTTTTTTCTTTGTTGATACCCATGAATGTACGTGGGTGACATTCGGGGTTGCCGATGTTGGTGATTTCGCCATCTTTGAGAATGATGTGTCCACTACCACCTATCGCTTCATCGATGTCGAGGTGGTCGGGGAATTCGTTGGTAGTAGAGCGAAGTTGGATTGTGATTTCGTCGCCTACAGCCATAGCGCCGATGAAATCGGCCGAAGTGCCCACTCCGTGGAGTATTGCTGAATTAGCAGGGATAGTAGCTTCGCCGGGATTGTCGCTCACGCTTTCAACCACGCAAGTGAGAGTGCAGTTTGACTTATATTTGAGGTCTGAACCGTCTTTAGCTTTGATAACGGCGATTTTGCCACCGGTTGAATACATGTTCATCTTAGAACCAAATGCATTGGTGAAGAGTGACAATAGGTTAGGGTTTGCATTTGGGTCGGTAGTAAACTCAAGAGTGAGCATGTTGAGAGTGTTGAGTGTTTTTGTGGTGCCCTTGTGAGTAACATTACTCATAAAGTGTACGCGGTCGATATATGGCACGCGGTCGGGAGTAAGAACCAATAGAGGTTGGCTCACCGGGTTAAACACAATTTCTCCGTCGCAATAAAGACCCATGCGAGAGATACCCACTTGATTCACTGTTGTGGTGAAGAAGTCGCCATTGTGGGCTGCAATCATATCATGGCCCGGAGAATCGAAACGGGCATACATGGCCGATGGACGTTCGGTAGCCACGGCAGCATCACCACCATTTACTACTTGCATATCCACATAAGGATTGGTGAGGTCCATTTCAAGCACATGGACGGTCATGGGACGGTCGGGTAGACGATAAAATGCGTATTCGCAACCTGGTCCTACACTATGTTTTGGAATAATTGTGTCGATAGCATAGTCTTTGCCATTGACATACATCGTGTTTTGAGCCGATGCTATGGTGCTGCAACTTGCGAGTATGGCAGCCACCGAGAGAGTGCGGTAAAGATGTTTCATTTAAGGTAATTTTTTTGTGATTAGTATATTATTGAGTAAAATTACAATAATTACTCATATAAATAAAGAAAAAATGCCACTATTTATATTATATTAACATTGTTAATTGTGGTGAGTTTCGACAAAAGTAACGAAAAAGTGCGATTTGGTGCCGATTTTTTTGTGAATATGGGCAAATTGTTGTAATTTTGCACAAAATTTTAAGATTTTATTAGAAAAATGAAAGTAGCAATCGTTGGCGCAAGTGGCGCCGTAGGTCAAGAGTTCCTTCGCGTACTCAATGAACAAAATTTCCCTCTCGACGAATTAGTGCTTTTCGGCTCAAGCCGTAGCGCAGGTAAAACATATACATTCCGTGGTAAGGAGATTACCGTAAAGGAACTTAAGCACAACGATGATTTTAAGGGTATTGACATCGCCTTTACATCGGCAGGTGCTGGCACGTCTAAGGAATTTGCCGAAACAATCACTAAGCATGGCACAATCATGATTGACAACTCAAGCGCATTCCGCATGGACGAAGATGTGCCCTTGGTTGTTCCCGAAGTGAATGGCGAAGACGCTTTCAACACTCCTCGCAACATTATTGCCAACCCCAACTGTACTACCATACAGATGGTTGTGGCGCTCAAACCGCTCAACGACATTTCGCCTATCAAGCGTGTGCATGTGGCTACTTATCAAGCTGCTAGTGGTGCAGGAGCCGCTGCTATGGCCGAATTGGAAAAACAATACGCTCAACTCCAAAACGGCGAAGAACCAACTGTTGAAAAGTTTGCTTATCAGTTGGCCTACAATGTGATTCCTCATGTTGATGTGTTCCTTGATAATGGTTACACTAAGGAAGAGATGAAGATGTATCACGAAACAAAGAAAATCATGCACTGCGCCGACCTTGACGTGAGCGCTACATGTGTGCGTGTGCCTGTGATGCGTGCTCACTCCGAAGCTATTTGGATTGAAACCGAAGCCCCTATCTCGGTAGAGCAAGCTCGCGAAGCATTTGCTAAGGGTGAAGGACTTGTTGTGGTTGACGACCCTGCCAACAAAAAATATCCAATGCCTCTTGAAATTGCTAATCAAGACCCTGTGTACGTGGGACGTATCCGCAAAGATATAACCAACGAAAACGGCCTTTCTTTCTGGGTAGTAGGTGACCAAATCAAGAAAGGTGCGGCTCTCAACGCAGTGCAAATAGCATTATACATGATTAAAAATAAAAAATAAGCAACTACCTTATTTTTATTGATTAACGAGAATTTCTCTCATCCCATACCGCCCGGGCAAGTCTCCTTGCTCGGGTGATTTTTTTTAGTACGCAATGATGTGACGTTGCTATGTTTTTAAGATATTTGATTGCAAACCGAGTTGTGCTAATTTGCGATATTGGGAATAAATGATTAATTTTGCAGTAGAAAAACAAAAACCTAATATACCATGATTTTAGCCGCAACAACACCTCTTGTGACTTCGCCGGTGCTGATATTTTTTATCGTGCTGGTCATAATTTTGTTGTCGCCGGTTGTTCTCAATAGGTTTAAAATTCCCCATATCATAGGATTGATTATTGCCGGTGTGGCTATAGGCCCTCATGGCTTGAATGTGCTTGCTCGCGACATGAGTTTTGAACTGTTTGGGCAGGTGGGTATTCTATATATCATGTTTCTTGCCGGCATTGAGATTGATATGTTTCATCTCAAACGCAATCTCAAGCGGGGATTGGTATTTGGGCTTCTATCCTTCTTGTTACCTATGATAGTGGGCACACTGGCAAGTGTGTATGTGCTTAAAATGAGTTGGGTTACATCGATTTTGCTTGCTTCGATGTATGCCTCACACACTTTGATTTCTTACCCCATAGTAGCTCGATTTGGGTTGACCAAGAGCCCGGCTGTGCTTATCGCTGTGGTGGGTACAATAATATCGGTGATAGGAGCATTGCTTGTGCTTGCCGGAGCGGTTAATGTGCATCACACAGGCGAATTTTCGTGGGGCGATTTGTTGCGTTTGTTCCTTGAATTGGCATTGTATTGCGTGGTGATTCTTTATACCTATCCACGTATCACACGTTGGTTTTTCAAAAATTATAGCGACAATGTAACGCAATATATCTTTGTGATGGCGATGGTGTTTTTGGCATCGTGGTTTGCTCAAATAATCGAGCTCGAAGCTGTGCTTGGCGCATTCTTTGCGGGTTTGGTGTTAAATCGCTATGTGCCCAATGCGTCACCATTGATGAGTCGCATTGAATTTGTTGGTAATGCCTTGTTTATCCCTTATTTCTTGATTGGGGTGGGCATGATGATTGATGTGAAAGTGATTTCCAATGTCAATACTTTATATGTGGCAGGCAACATGATTGTGGTGGCAATCATAGGCAAATGGGTTGCGGCTTGGTTGGCTCAAAAGATATATGGCATGAATGGAGTGGCTCGTCGCATGATGTTTGGGTTGACCACAGCCCACACAGCAGTAGCTCTTGCCGTGGTGACGATAGGGTATAATATGATTATGCCCGACGGAAGTCGCATGATGGACGAAACAATTCTCAATGGTACGGTGTTGATGATTCTTGTCACCTGCGCCATTGCTCCCATCTTCACCGCGCGTGCAGCATCAAAGATGCGACTTGAAATTCTTAGCGATGAGGATGCTGCCCAAGTGGGCGATTCGAAGCGCGAGACAAAAATACTCATTCCGGTTGCTAATCCCATAACAGTGCAGTCGTTAACCGAGTTGGCGCTAATGCTTAGAAATCCGCGTCGCAAAACCGATATATATGCTATTCATGTGCGCAACGACAACTCTGCCTCGTCGCGTGCCATGGGGCGTAACGCTCTTGAGATTGCCGAGAAAACTGCGTCGAGTGTCGATGTGTCAATAACTCCAATTGAGCGATACGACATAAACACCGTGGCAGGATTGCTTAATGCCATTGAGGAACGCGACATTACTGATGTGATTATAGGGATGCACCGCAAGGCTACGGTAATTGATAGTTTCTTCGGAGCAAAAATCGAACAACTTCTTAAAGCCACAAATCAAATGGTGGTGATGTCTCGCTGCTTCATCCCGGTCAACACAGTGACTCGTATAGTAGTGGCTGTGCCTCCTATGGCTCAATTCGAGACAGGTTTCGGCCGATGGGTGAGAGCAATAGGGAATCTTGCTCGCGAAGTGGGCTGCCGTGTGATATTCTGTTGCCACCCCGACACTCAACCTCTTATTCGAGGGGTGTTGCATCGTGGTCGCTACGACATTCGCCATGAATATCGCGATGTGGAACGATGGGAAGACTTTGTGTTACTCTCAAATCGTATCCTCGAAGACGACTTATTTGTGGTGGTATCGGCTCGTGAATCATCAGTGTCGCACAATGATGATATGGCCGATGTGCCCGGTTTCTTGCAGAAATATTTCAGTCGCAATAACTTGATAGTACTCTATCCTGAGCAATTTGGTCAAGCCGAACCGATGAACACCTTCGTCGACCCAATGTCGTCGGATATCCACTCTGTGCCATCGCCATTGTGGTTTAAACTTCATGGAGCATATCGCAAACTTGTGCAGTTGAAGAAGAGCATCTTTAAGCGCGAGCCTCGTAAAAAAATAGATTTATAAACATTCAAAACACAATTAATCATGAAAAGAATTTTGCCATTAATATTGATGTTTGTGACTGCTTTGAATCTCTTTTCAGCGAGCGATAATCCTGCTAAAATTAGATATAGTGATCCAAAACCCTACACGTTCCCTGGAGGAGATGCCGCTTTAATGAAATATATTGAAGAAAATCTTCAATATCCTGCCGATGCAAAAGCCGAAGGTGTGGAAGGACGAGTAATTGTTTATATTACGTTTAACACCGATGGCTCAATAGATGAAGTTGAAGTGGCAAGAGGACGTCACCCATCTTTAGATAAAGAAGCCGTGAGGATAGTAAAATCTTTGCCTAAATTTATTCCACATAAAGAGGTCGGTGGGAATAAAGATTTAAGGTTTGTGCTTCCTATCACATTCAAGCTCCCCAAAGGTGAGGAGCAAAAGTGACGAAGTAGTAAACAGGATTATGCTTAATTTGTTGTCGCTCCCCGTTCTTTTACAAATCGTTTCAATAGAAAAGCAAGAAAATAGGGGAAGGTATAGAATTCTCCATTAAAACCGATGTTTTTCAGGCATAATTTGATGCCATATTTTATATCGGTAAATTTATCATTCTTAATGAGCTTCTTTAGAGAATTGGTTGCGCCATCTGTGGCCTTTACTTCCACGGGAATAAGGCTTTGTGCATCTCTAATGAAAAAGTCCATTTCCAACGCCGGATTATCTTGCTTGTAATAATATAGATTATAGCCTTGTTTCACGAGCATATCTCCTACGATGTTTTCATATATAGCACCTTTATATGTTCCGAAATTTTTATTAGCTCTTAAATCTTCTTGTGCTTCTTCGTCAAGCGAAGCAATTAAAAGCCCGGTATCTTTATAGTATATCTTATATGATTTAGGATCATAATTCCCTTTTAGTGGAAGCTCAACATTGTCAAGACAATAACACACATTAATTATGCCGGCATCAGAGAGCCATTCAACAATGCCTACATATTCTCTGTTTCGAGCATTTCGAGCAATTTTTGATATTTGGAATCGCTTGTTCTCTTTTGCTAAGAAAACTGAAATGTGGTTGTAGACGTTTTTGATTTTTGCTTTGTCTAACCCTATGGCATATTTAGTGATGTCTTCTTCGTAATCTATGAGTAATTGCTGCTGAGTGGCGAGTGAGCCACTAAAATTATTGTTAGTTATATAGTTGGCAACCACGTTTGGCATTCCTCCCAATACCATATATTCACGAAATATATTGAATAGAGTATCTAATTCAAGTTGGGAAAAAGGTTTAATTTGGAGCATATGTTGAAAAAGGTCATCAATAAATGTTTCGTTGTATCCTTTAGCCCACAAAAATTCCTCAAAATCCATTGAGTGCATTTCGTAGTCTTCTTTATATCCAACACTGTTTGACTCTATTTCTTTATAATTGATGCCCATCAAAGAACCGGAGCATATCACATCAAACCTACCATCTATTTTGAAAAATTTAAGTGCGGTGGCACATTTGGGGCACTCTTGCAGTTCGTCGAAAAAGAAGATAGTCTCATTGGGCGCAAATTTCAAAGAAGGATTAAGTAATGAGATATTTTTGATGATATTATCTACCTCATATCCGTCATCAAATATTTGTTTGTATTTTTGTTGCTCAACAAAGTTAATGGCAATCACATTATTGTAATTTGCGTTAACAAAGGCTGTTATTGAGGCTGTTTTACCTATTTGACGAGCCCCTTTTACAATAAGAGGATTGCGATTGTTGGAATGTTTCCACTCCAACAAGACGTTATCTATCTTTCTTTTAAGTAGTTTGCTCATTGCTTTCACACTTTTGGTGCTGCAAATATATGTATTTTTCACAGAATAGCGATAATTTTTAAGCGATTTTTCACACTTTCGGCATGATTTTGCCCTCATTTTTCACAGAATCGAAAAATTTTGTACCAGCTTGTACCAGCCCCAAAAAGTAGACACTAAAAATAAAATGAGAAAAAATAAATGGCATTTTGGTGACCCCCTCCGGCGCAATGCGCCTCGTCCCCCTATTTTCTGCGAAACAGAGCTACAGTAAAATAATTCATAATTAGTGCGGAACTTATTTAGTGCGGAGTGCGGAGTGCGGAGTGTTTTTTGACAGAATGCCAGAATGACAAATTTTCTCAATACTCAATTCACTCGGTCGAGCCTTGGGGTGGCATAATTTCTTATTCTCAATGACTATAATTTAATTAATTTGTGGGAATTATCGCAAATATCTTGTGAGTTATATTGATAATTTTTATCTTTGTGAAAGTTAAGAATAAAAAAATAAATAATATGAAAATCAAAGCGATAATTACGTTAGCAATAATTGCAATGCTCAGCTTAATTGCAATGCTCAGTTTAAGTGCGATGGCACAAGAGAAGCAAACTATCACCGTCAACGGCGTCACTTTCAATATGATAAAAGTAGAGGGAGGCACCTTTAAGATGGGCGCCCAATCGACCGACCCCAATGGCGAGAATTATGACAGCGAAGCATATAGTTGGGAGCAACCGGTTCACAGCGTCACATTAGATGATTATTATATAGGAGAAACCGAGGTAACTCAAGAATTGTGGGAAGCGGTTATGGGAACAACCATAGAACAACAGCGCCAAAAGGCTGAGGAGTATTGGGATTCCGATTGTTATTTATATGGTCAAGGCTCAACCTATCCCATGTATTGGATATCATGGGAAGAATGCCAAGAATTTATCGCAAAGCTAAATCAACTAACCGGCAAGAGATTCTGCTTGCCCACCGAAGCGGAGTGGGAATATGCCGCTCGCGGTGGCAACAAGAGCCGTGGATATAAATATGCAGGCAGCAACAGTATTGATGAAGTGGCGTGGTATATAACAAATGCTTTTGAA
>JAZNGZ010000108.1:0-5489 GCA_045576735.1 Muribaculaceae bacterium | reverse complement strand
TTTTCTCTCAAATCATATTTTTTAACCGCTTTTTGGACTCCGTGAATCGAATATTCTGCAAAAAAATGAAATTTGACGATTTTACAGATTTTAGAAACCTTGCTGCTTAAAAAAGAAACTGTGTCAAAATACTATATTTTGACACAGCCTCTTTTGTATTTAGGCGATTATTCCTTGTTTACTCATTCTCAATGTAACTCATGATTGACATGATTTAGTCCCTCCAAACTGCATTCACAATTCTTGTACGTCGCACATTACTAATTTTGTCATAGCAATATTTAGCAGCCATTAAAGACTTCTGAGATTTAAAAAAATGTAAAAATCACCCCCCCCCTTAATATTTGTTAACATTTGCGACAAATCCACTACGTCTCTTGACATTTCGAATTATAACTCATAAATTTGATACAATAATATAAAAATGATAATAACTAAAAACATTATATTTATGACAAAGCTATCAAAATTTACCGCGTTGGCTATATCGCTGTTAATTCACCTTTCGGCGTATGCCTCAATTGAAATAAATGGATTGTTTTATGAGTTAAACTCTGATGCAGCTACTGCCAAAGTTGTTCCAAACCCCGACAATACTAAATATGTTGGAGATATTGTCGTTCCGGCAACAATCGAGTATGACTCAAAAACATATAATGTCACATCAGTTGGCGAAAGTTTTATCAACAGTCCCGAACTAACCTCATTGTTCCTTAGCAAAAATTGCGTTTCTTGCGAAGGTGTTTATGGATGTTCTGAACTTAAATCATTTGAATGGGACGTTACCGAAGAATTATCTAATCAAATGGTATTTTCTTCGAAAAACAACTTTATTAATGGATGTAACAAACTAGAACGACTTTTTTGTCCTAATAGCACTGTCAGTACGTCTTATTTCGTTACTGCAATTAAAGCAATTCCCACCATCACTGAAATTAGATTCCCTCGCATCTCATTTCAATCAGAATCTCTTGCCAAATCAAAGTTTAAATCTATCGACCTCTCATTTGTGAAACAATTGGGAACTGAAACATTTGCCAATTGCGATAGCCTGACAACTGTTGCATTGCCCGATTCTTATATTTTTAGTGGCTCCGAATTTTACACTTTCTATGGCTGTAAAAACCTCGCTTCTTTCAAACTCCCCGAAAGTACAAAATTCATTCCTGAAGGGTTCTTAATGGGTTGTGGTAATTTAAATAATCTAAATTTCCCAAATTCACTTGAAGAAATTCATTCTCAAGCATTAACAAACACTAAAGCCGGACACAATGCAACACTTAATGAAGGATTAAAGCGAATAGCAAATGATGCATTGGCATTGACTGGCGACGTAAAAATTCCATCTACATTAGAATTTATCGGCAATAACTTGAACTCATCTCTCATTTCATCAATCTCGGTTGCTGATGGAAGTAATTATTTTAAAGCTATTGACAACATTTTATATAGTGCCGATGAAAAAACTATTTACGCGTCGGCAACAGCTAATGCTTCAACACAAAATTGGGGTATAATCAAGAATAACAATGTTGAAACAATTAAATCAATGGCATTTTTAAATGCTCCAATTTCAGGATTTGACTTCCCTGCATTGAAGACTGTTGAGTCAGCGGCTTTTAGAAATACCAATATGGCTTCTGTGACCATCAAGAATGGTATCACATATGAGTCTTCGGTATTTTGGGGCAATAGACAATTGACCGAGGTAATTATAGAAGATGGCGTGAATTCTCTCCCTGAATATATGTTTTACTATTGCGACAAATTAGAAACAGCGCCTACACTTCCCGAGTCAATAATTTCTATAGGTAGTTCATGTTTCGGTTTCTGCAATTTCAAATCTATTGAACTTGGACGTTATCTTCGTTCTATTGGATATGGCGTTCTACCCGACTGCATCACCCATGTAACTTGTAAAGCACCAATACCCCCAACTAATACACGCTCAACCGATTCATATCTCGCCAACGTTACTTTGACTGTACCTATGGGATGTGTTGATTCATATAAATCACACCCCTACTGGAATCAATGCAAAGAAATTATTGGTGACGAAAACTTGTCGTCGGAAATGCCTAATCAAACACTCCCCGACGGGATATATTTTGCAACAAAGGATGGCAATATTAAATTTTACGACAATGGTAATATTTATGACACCCACATAAATTCGGGCGCTCACCCATTTAATATGCAAGTATATAACAACAATATATATGTAACCGATGCTGGGGAAATATTCACTTATACCAATTCTAGTGAGCTTGGCGATGGTTGCATATATCGCATCTCTCAAATAAATGATAGCATTTTCTATAAAGAAGAAATTATAAAAGCAGGCAACACAAACAATTTCGACCCATACACATGTTGGATTGACAACACAACTGGTACTTTATACACAACCAATCGCAATCAAAGTGTTGACAAAATCGACCTCAACACATTTACACCTAACGCATATACAACAGCAACAACACCTAAATTGGTTAAAGAATGGAGTTACCTACCTTATTACAATAGAGGCATTGCATATGCAGCTATTACAACAAGCTTCCAACGCGATAAAAATGGCGTAAATTGGCAAGCATTCAATTATAATGGACAAGGGATATATCGTTACAACGATTCCGATATAAAAAAGAACGCATCGAATTTTGACAACGCGCCCTTCGCTATAATTGCCCAAGAAACTAAGCCGTCGGCAATGTATATTGACGAAACAAACGGATATTTATATATTTACGAGTATGGCTATCAAGAAGGATTGTATCGAATTTCTTTAGACAAATTATCGAATGAATCTTCAAGTATTAATATTAGAGATTTTGAATTAATTGAAAGATCATATGCTTTATTTGTAAACGACAACAAAACCGAAGGTTGCACCGTGCGACAAATCACTGGCGACGGAAAAAACATTTATTGGAATTTCATTGCCGACCCCTACGACACTACAATTCCTTCGGGCATCAAGATGATTCCTGCAACTGGCACCCCTACCGTATCTTATCTTGTAGAAGGCATTGAGGTTTATGGATTGGCTATTTGCAACACTACGAATTCGGCAGTCGAAAATATTTACATTGACAATTCAGTAGCCAATGCCCCAGTCATTTATTATAATCTTCAAGGCATAAAAGTTGACACAGAAAATCTCACCCCCGGAATATATATCAAATGTCAAGGCAACAACGCTACAAAAATTATCATTAAATAACATACTAAATACTATCTTACAAATCATTAAATAAAAGAAACGTCATTTCTCAAATTGGGAAATGACGTTTTTGATTATCTTTATTTATATACCTCATTTTCTTCCGAAGTCAGTAGGGATTTCGCCCCACTCATCGGTGTTCCATTGTTTACCGCGATTTATTGCTAAAAAGTAAACCTTGTTTCAATTTCTGGCATTATGATTATAATTATAGACCACTACTTAAAATACTAAATCGCGTCAAAAGGGAATAGAATGATTGAAATAATCACAGAAATCAGACGTTGTGGTAAATCATTCTTGCTATTTGAAATAATTTTTCATAAGTATATACATGACTACGGCATCGCGTTTATTCGTGATGCCGTTTCTTTTTTCACCCTAAATCTCAAACATTTCGTCAGCAATTCAACACCATTCGACATTAATGGTTGTAGTGATTTCACATAGCAGCATGTTTCATCATATCTTTGTATCGTAATCATTAACTAAACAACTATTAAACGTCAACATTAATAACAAACTAAAACAATAAAATTATGAAAACTTTTAAAAACATCGTTCGCAACTTTTTCATCATGTCAACCATCATCGGTAGCGCATTTTCTGTTAGTGCCCAATCTTCAACTCGCATCTACCACGATGCCGAAGCTTTTCAACTCAAAGGCCACGTAAAAGAATGTGTAGTACTCGATGATTATTCTAACGACACTACTAAATTCTCTTCAAACGGAGCAATTATAGGATATGACGACTATAAAATAACTCGAGACAATAAGGGCCGCTTGACAAGTATCACCATTGACACCACATATATCGACACAACAATTGTTGAGGGAAATATAACCGTTGAACCTTACGAATATCAAGAATGGCAAGAGTTTAGTTGGGACAAGAATCGTGTTATAGAATATTTATATGGTCAATCATGTTGTTACTATGAAAGTGGAGGTTGGGGAAGTGGCTCAACAGGAAACACATATAAATACAACAACAAAGGCGAAGTGGAATCTATGACCTCTACATATAACGTTGTAGAAGATGTATACTTTTATTCCGACTACAAATACGACGACCATGGCAACTGGATTGAACGCAAAGTTATTGTCAATGACAATACTCCCGAAATCGAAACTCGCACAATCACTTATTACGAATAACTATTAACAATGAAGCGAGATTTCCTATGTGGAAATCTCGCTTCTATTATTTAAGTAGAACTACTTCTTTAATAATTCCCGGGATATTTAGGGCTAGGGCCATATTCATTATCCCCTTTACTATCTTCACACCACCAAATAATCAAAATAATTGAACCTATACAAGGTATTAACATCAATAATTGAAGCCAACCGCTACGGCCTGTATCATGAAGTCGACGAGCTCCGACTGCCAATGATGGAATAAAGAACACTATACTTGCAATCCAACCAATATATGGCACCATACTCACTAAAATTGTAAATAAGCTCCACCACCAATATTCCGAACGACGCGCACGCCCTTCAAAATCGGCATATTTGCTAAAACAAATCTTAATGGCATCGCCAAAAGAAACCTCTTGATGTTGATTGTTTCCATAAGGTTGTTGTCCATATCCATTGTTACCCAAATATGGAGACCCAATCGGTCTTTGTTGCTGAGGTGGGAAATTTGTTGGCATTGGTGGTTGCTGTGGGTAAAGCATTGATTGCAAATCTGCAACTGTAGATGCATCGGCCCAATTAGGCATTCCTTCACACCACACCTTTGATGTAGGGCACAAACCATATGATTTTAATTGTTCTTTAGGCATAGGTCCCACTTGTTGACCATTGTGAATGATATAATAGTTCATAATTCAACGATTTAATGATTACTTCACAAATTTATAAAATTATATCTATTATTACCAATAATTTCTTAATTTAATTCCCTAATATATCATTTTTTAGAAACAACGAGCCGGGTCATGATGACTCGACTCGTTGTTTTGTGTCGGGGTGAGAAGACTCGAACTTCCGACCTCCACGTCCCGAACGTGGCGCGCTGCCAACTGTGCTACACCCCGCACTTTATTGTGTTAGCGAGGGCAAAGTTAATTCTTTTTTTACAATTGTGAAACAGTTGCCACGTTAATTCTTACTTGCAGATTCAACTAGCAAGTGCAAAAATAGCAATTTGTTTGAAGAATTCCGTTTTAGGGGTTGAAAAATTTAATTTTTTACGAGGTCTATTGTTTAATTTTTTTGCCACATTTTTAATGTACTTGTCGGAGAAGTCATTG
>JAZNGZ010000107.1:0-37616 GCA_045576735.1 Muribaculaceae bacterium | reverse complement strand
AGATATAACTTGCATATGGCTAACGCATGTTCTGACCACCTCCCGGCTTCGCCGTACTCCTCCTAAAAATTACCTAGTAATTTTCAAGAGGAGAGTTGCCACTCTCATTGACACCATTATTCCATCTTTTTCGGGGGATAGGAGGAGTGTTTTGGCTGATGCTCTCACGCAGGTTCGCGTCTTTACAGACGCACGATTGGTGGTAGAGGTGGTTCCCAAATGCCATAAGGCATAACAAAAAATTAAACAAAAGAATATTTGTGTCCGCATTAAATCTTATATTGCCGTGATGTAGTTTTTTGGACGAATTAAAAAGGACCGAGGAAAAATTGTGGTATTGGCCGAAAGTGTGTATTTTTGCATAAAATCTCTTTAATTGATATGGAAAATTTACCTCAAGATCCTTTTATATTATTTAGTTTTATCAACACTAAGCTGCGCGACAATTATGCATCGCTCGACATCCTTTGTGAGGATTTAGATGTCGACAAAGATGAGTTGTGCAAAAAATTAGAGTCAATTGGCATGTTGTATGATGCCACACTCAATAAATTTGTTTAAAAATTAGTGTCATTTTTCTTGCAACGACTCCATAAAGGCAGTAACTTTGCAACTAATGGAAGAGTATCTTAATGAGCTAAACGAACAGCAGCGCAACGCCGTGTTGTTTTGCGACGGTCCACAATTGGTTATCGCCGGTGCCGGGTCGGGCAAAACGCGTGTGCTCACATATAAAATAGTGCATTTATTAAGCCATGGTTATGAGCCGTGGCGCATATTGGCATTGACATTTACCAATAAGGCCGCACGCGAAATGCGTGAGCGCATCGAGGGACTTGTTGGTGCCACTGCCTCGAAATTGTGGATGGGCACATTCCACTCTATCTTCGCTCGAATACTTCGCATCAATGCCGAACGCATTGGTTTTAAAAGTGATTTCACCATATATGACACAGCCGACTCAAAGTCATTGGTCAAAACCATAATAAAAGACCTTGACCTCGACGACAAAATATATAAGCCCTCAACGGTGTTAAGCGCTATTTCAATGGCCAAGAACGCACTGATTTCGCCAACAGTTTACGCCCAAACAAAAGACATTATGGAGGCAGACCGACGAGCCAAGCGTCCTCGATTACATGAAATATATCGTGGATATTGTCAACGTTGCTTTGTGGCCGGAGCTATGGACTTTGACGACTTGCTATATTATACCAATGTGTTATTGCGTGACAATCCCGATATTTTACATCATTATCAAGAGTATTTCCGATATATTCTTGTCGATGAATATCAAGATACCAATTTTGCCCAACACTTGATTATATCGCAACTCACCAAAGAGAATCATAGCTTATGTGTTGTGGGTGATGATGCACAAAGTATCTATTCATTCCGTGGAGCAAATATTCGCAACATCCTTAACTTGAAAAATGCGTATCCCGATTTGCAGATTTTCAAATTGGAACAAAATTATCGTTCAACCCAAACGATTATCAATGCGGCAAACTCACTGATTGATAAAAACACCGAGCAGATTAGGAAACAGGTGTTTTCTAAAAATGATTTAGGTTCTAAAATAGAAGTGGTACAAAGTTATAGCGACTATGAAGAAGCTTTTCTTGTATCCAACCGCATTTCACAGGTGAAGATGCATTCACACGATAGCTATAACGAATTTGCCATTCTATATCGCACCAACGCACAATCGCGTATTCTCGAAGAATCGTTACGAAAACGCAATATCCCTTATCGCATATATGGCGGGCTATCGTTTTATCAACGCAAGGAGATTAAAGATGCCATTGCCTACTTTAGATTATCAATAAACCCTAACGACGATGAGGCTCTTAAGCGCGTGATTAATTTCCCGGCTCGAGGCATTGGCGATACAACTGTCAATAAGCTATTGAGGTGTGCAATCGATAATAGGGTGAGTATGTGGCAAGTAATCAACAACCTTGCGCAATACCCACCGGGGATAAACAAAGGGACAGAAAAGAAGTTATTGGCTTTTCGCGATTTAATTCAATCGTTTATCGTCCTCAATAATGAAGGTAAAAACGCCGAAGAAGTTGCGAAACACATTATCCGTGAAACTCAATTATTGAGTATGCTACGCTCCGACAACACGCCCGAAAGCATATCAAAGCAAGAAAACCTTCATGAATTGATTAACGGTACAACCGAGTTTATTGCAAACAAACGTGAAGAAGGTGCCGAGGATAGCATATCGCTTACCGACTTTCTTGGCGAAGTGTCGTTGGCGACAGACCAAGACACACAAGATGGTGAAGGAGAGAAACTCACACTGATGACTGTACACGCCGCCAAGGGGCTTGAATTTAGTAACGTGTTTATCGTAGGTGTTGAGGAAGAGTTATTCCCTTCTTCAATGTGCACTACACAAAGTGAGATTGAAGAGGAACGCCGACTTTTGTATGTGGCGATAACACGAGCCAAAAGTTTCTGCATGTTATCGTATGCTTCATCGCGGTTCCGCAATGGTCAAACAAAGACTTGCTCCCCCTCTCGATTTATCCGCGACATCGACACTCAATATCTCAATATGTCGTCGGGGACATCGATTGGAGGTACTTCAAAAATGGTTAACCCTGTTGACAATTATCGCAAATCGTTCCATTCATCATATAGCACCGGTTCCCGGAAGTTACAGCCATTGGGTAGTAGAAACAGTAACGCTTCACGCACAAGCTACGCAACATCATCTTCGGCTCCAACCAACAATAGCGATATACATGACGTAAAATCGCTATCGGAAGGAATGATGATAGAACATCAACGTTTCGGCACCGGCAAAATCACAACAATCGACACCTCGTCGACCGATGCTCGCATAGTGGTGGAATTTGCCAATACCGGCACAAAAACATTATTACTCAAATTTGCACGCTTTAAGATTTTAGGATAATGAAAATAAACGAAATACCAACTCCATTTTATATAGTCTACGAAGACCGGCTACGTCTCAATCTCGAGCTCATTAATCGTGTAAAGCACAAAGCGGAAGTGAATATCATTATGGCATTCAAAGCCAATGCTCTTTGGCGCACATTCCCCATCATTAAGGAATATTGCACCGCATCAACCGCAAGTTCGCTCAATGAAATGGATTTGGCTCTCGATTGCTTAGGTGATGAAGTACACTCTTACTGCCCGGCATATACCCCACTCACTATCAATCGTTACCTCGAGGGAAGTTCTCATATCACATTCAACTCACTCAATCAATGGCATCGCTTCAAAGATGAGGTAATAAAACACAACAGCACTGAGGGGAAACGACATGTGTCACCCGGAGTGCGTGTTAACCCTCAATGCTCGGTAATTGAGACTGACATCTATAATCCTGCCCTACCCGGCTCTCGATTTGGTGTTACAGCCGACATTATAGGCGACAGATTACCCGAAGGGATTGAAGGAATGCACTTCCATGCGCTATGCGAATCAACTTCTTATGATTTAGAAAAAGTTCTCGAAGCATTTGAGGCGCAATTTGGCAAATATCTACCACAGGTGAAGTGGGTGAATATGGGTGGTGGACATCTAATGACTCGCGAGGGTTATGATGTGGAGCACCTCATCTCGCTTTTGAAAGAGTTTAAGAGCCGTTATCCATGGCTTGATGTAATACTTGAGCCGGGGAGCGCGTTTACATGGCGCACAGGCGATTTAATTACATCGGTAGTAGATGTGGTTGAAAATCAAGGCGTGAAAACCGCAATCATAGATGCATCGTTTGCATGCCATATGCCCGACTGTCTTGAAATGCCTTATAAGCCCGCTATCACTGAAAGTGTGGAGGTAGACACCTCGCTACCTACATATCGTCTTGGGGGTAATTCATGCCTAAGCGGTGATTTTATTGGAGATTGGAGTTTTGAAAATCCGCTCGAAATAGGCGATCGTCTCACTCTTGAGGATATGAACCACTACACCACCGTTAAAACAAATATGTTTAACGGTATTCAACACCCTGCTATAGTACTTTGTCGTTCAAATGGAGATTGCGAATATCTGCGACAATACACCTACGAGGACTATAAATCACGAATGAGCTAATAATAAATAATAATCATAACCCTATGCCACGATTTTCAGTAATAATACCTGTATATAACCGCATTGACGAAGTGCGCGACCTAATGGAAAGCCTCGCGCTCCAATCATGCAAAGATTTTGAAGTTGTAATAGTTGAGGACGGTTCTTCTGCGCCATGCAAAGATGTTGTAGAAGAATATGCCGACCGCGTCGATGCTTCATATTATTATAAAGAAAATGAGGGACGTTCAATAGCCCGCAACCATGGTCTTGAACGTGCCAAAGGGGATTATTTCATCTTTTTTGACTCAGACTGCGTGATTCCACCCGATTATTTCAAAATTCTTTCAGAGGCTCTCGACCGAAATCCTCTTGACTGTTTTGGAGGGCCCGACGCTGCCCACGAATCGTTCAGCACCACTCAAAAAGCGATAAATTATTCTATGACGTCATTCCTCACAACGGGGGGGATACGTGGTGGCAAGGTACAACTTGAAAAATTTGTACCACGCACATTCAACATGGGATATTCACGTAAGGTTTATGAAAAAGTGGGCGGATTTCGAGAAATGTTCTCAGAAGATATTGACATGAGCACACGCATACGCCAAGCCGGATTCTCTATCGGCTTGATTCGTGAGGCATATGTTTATCACAAACGTCGTGTGAATATGCGCTTGTTCACTCGTCAAGTATACGTATTTGGCATGTCGCGCATCACACTAAAATTGCTTTATCCCGACTCTCTAAAACTTGTCCATACCCTACCGGCTGTGTTTGTGATTGGTTCGGTTGGATTAATTACATTATCTATCCTTTGGAAATGGTGGTGCATTCTGCCATTAGCTGCATATATATTGGCGATATTCATCACTGCCCTATTCTCAACTAAATCATTAGTTATCGCACTCAAAGCAGTGCCGGCAAGCATATTGCAACTGAGCGGATATGGTTGGGGATTTATAAAGGCATTCACTACTAAAATCCTGTTGCGTCGCGGACGTAACATCGAAGAAGAGGTCGCAATAAGAAAAGGCAAATAACATCATCTATTATGAGCGACCAACTAAAAGAACCCGAAAATCGTTTTATGGGGCGCATTGCCGACCTCGACGACAGTGACAAACCTCGCGAGAAAGCTCTCGCTTTAGGCATTCGTTCACTTAGTAATGCCGAACTACTTGCTATCATCTTTGGTAGTGGTTTGCCAGGGAAATCGGTTATATCGATGAGTCAAGAAGTTCTTGCTTCATGCGACAATCGCCTATCACGATTGAGCCGATTGTCAATCCATGAAATGAAAAAGAAATTCAAAGGGGTGGGCACAGCAAAAGCAATATCACTTGCAGCCGCCTTTGAGTTGGGGTTGCGCACCCGTGATGAAGATGCAGCACTTGACCCTCAAATAAAATGCTCAACCGACATATATAACCTCATGCGCACCAAGCTCCAACGCCTCGAACATGAAGAATTTTGGGTGTTATACCTATCGCGCAGTAATCGTGTGATGTTTGAAGAATGTATGAGCAAAGGCGGGGTTTCGGGCACCGTGATTGACGTGCGACTAATCTTGAAACGTGCTATTGAGCTACTCGCATCAAGCATCATTCTTGTCCACAATCACCCTTCGGGCAATCTCAATCCCAGCCCCGAAGACAACCGCATTACGACCAAGACAAAGGAAGCAGCGCTACTTCTCGACATCAATGTACTTGATCATCTGATTATCACCCCTACCGATTATTTCTCATATAGCGACAACGGAAGAATTTAATTAGTGCGGAATGTGGAGTGCGAAATTAGGAATTTTTCCTTTTTCACATTACATTTTATCTCTACACTTTCGCTATCACCTTTTTTAGGAATTCTTCGCGATTTTCACGAGGTCCGTGAGCGGTGCGTTCACAATTATACCATTTCACATTATTTATCCCCACTGAATTAAGCACAAAGGCGATGAGGTTATCTTCGATAAAATGGCGATACAGAGCCGTTGGCCCTTGCGATGTGGTTATCAACATCGTGCGATGAATATCAAATGCAGGTAACATCGCCCCGTCATCAGAATAATTATAAGCCACTCCTTTGAGCAATACCTTGTCGAGAAATCCTTTAAAAATGGCCGGCATCATACCCCACCAAATAGGAAAGATGATTATCAACTCATCGGTATTTTGAAGCATTTCACCATACTTAGCCACAATGGGGTCGGCTGCCTCTCCCCTATTATACAATGCCAAATCTGTCACATTCATCGTAGGATTAAATCCATCAGCAACAAGATTTATCACTTGAAAAACACGCCCTTCATCCCGCAACTTTTCAACAACACCATCTAAAATCACCCGATTAAAACTCCCCTCCCACGGATGCGAAAAAACAATCGTCGTCATAATCTTTACAATTTTTACATTTTTACCCAACTTATTTTAAGTACAACATATAATTCAATATTTTAGTTTTAATAAAACTCCTCATTTTATTTGCAAAATCACTTCTTATTATTTAATTTTGTAGTGTCATTAAAACACATTGCAACTTTAAACTACTTAACTAATAAATTCCGATGAGTAAAATTTTAATTATTGGCGTTGGCGGAGGAGGTATCTTTGCCGTAGAGAACATGAAAAAAGTGGGAATTCCCGAGGCTAATTATATAGGGATAGGCATGGGGTGCCAAAATCTTGCGGAAAATATCCCTTATTATGATTTAAGGGAAATGAATGGGAACCCGAATTTACCAGCACACCCAAGTCCAAATTTGTGCCGAATGCTTGCCGAAAATGTAGAAGAACAAATAGGCGAAATCATCAACAAACATATAAAAGATTAATACTATTACATTTATCAAAGAACCTTAAACCACTTAACTAATGATGACAAAAGAACAAATTTATGACCGAATGATGGGATGCCTTTATGGGCAAGCTATTGGTGATGCTCTTGGATTGGGAGGAGAAGGTCAATATGCCGATGGCATGAAACGAATGTATCCAAACAAGCTCCAACGATATGATGAGATTATTCCTTTTGCTCATGTGAGGCTATGGAAGCCGGGGGAATTTACTGACGACACTGACCAAATGCTTTGTATTCTCAATGCATTATTGAGCGATAATGGTATCAATCCCAATACTCTTGCCAAAAACATTCTTAATTGGTATGAAACCGACGGTATGGGGTGCGGGGCTCTAACATACAAGATTATTCATGCTCCAGGGTGGCTTGAGGCTCCAATTGAAACATCTAAAATCGTGTGGGAACTAACTGATAAGAATAGTGCTCCAAATGGTGGATTGATGCGAACATCGGTGGTAGGCTTATGGAATGAATATGTAATCGAAAATGCAGAAAAAGCATGCATGGTGACTCACTATGACCCTCGATGCGTAGGGTCGTGCGTGATTGCATCTTTGATTATAAACAATCTAGTGTGGAACAACAAGGAATTGAGCTATGATGAAATTATAGAAATAGCCAATCGATATGACTCACGAATAGCAGAATGGGTTACTTTAGCCAAAGAAAGCAACGACATCAGTGAACTCGACCTTGATGAAGAAAAGTCGATTGGCTACACATTGCGTGCTTTAACTGCGGCACTCTGGGTTTATTGGCATAGCCCCGATTTCACGTCGGGATTAATCGATGTGGTGAATGAAGGAGGCGATGCTGACACCAATGCGTCAATAGCATGTGCCATTTTAGGCGCAAAATTTGGGTTCAGTTCTATTCCATCGCATTATGTTGAAAAAATGTATAAAACCGATGAATATCGCGCCACATGCGAAAAATTCTCTAATCTTTGTATTAATAAATTCACAAACCAATAACAACAAAATTTATGAATTGGTTGTGGAGAGGCTCCCGATTCATTTATAAAACGGAATAAGTTATAACCTCAAACAAACAACAAATAAGTATTAAATACCACAAAAGATTCTGTTTTTTTTGTGGTATTTGTGTTTATGTGGTGAAAATTATTTGTATCTTTGGAGTTGCGTAAAATAATTATTAAATCATTATAGCTCATGAAATTCAAATTAATAACACTATCGGCAATTGTTGCCGTATCGGGCTTGGGAATAGATGCAGCAGCCTCTAATTTCACCAAAGATTCCGACAAAGTAATCCTACACGCTTGGTCGTGGTCGTTCAACACTATTGCTGACAACATGAAGGATATTGCGGCAGCCGGTTATGACTATGTACAAACATCACCAGCCAACACTTGTTATGTGGGCGAAGATGGCGGAATGGCACTCTTCAGCCAACCCGGCGATAGCGTGAAAGGGAAATGGTATTATTATTATCAACCCACCGACTGGAAGATTGGAAACTATATGCTCGGTTCTCGCGATGAGTTTAAATCAATGTGCGACAGCGCATATAAATACAATGTAAAAATAATTGTCGACGTATTACCTAACCACACCGCAATTGACCACAATGCAGTGTTACCCGGTCTTGACAATGCTGTAGGTGGACACGAAAACCTATATCATGCAAACGGATTCAAGCCCATTACGAAATGGAATGACCGCATGGAATGTACCACAGGCGAAATGGGTGGGCTTCCCGATGTTAATACTGAAAATCCCGATTTTCAATATTACTATCTTCAATATGTTAATGACCTAATCAATCTTGGCGCTCGCGGCTTCCGTTATGATACTGCAAAGCATATAGGATTACCCTCCGACCCTCTTGATCCTAAATCGGAACGTAATAATTTCTGGGATATCGCTACAGGTCGTGAAGGGGTGAAAGGGTTATCTCTTCTTATGCCTGACAGCTTGTTTATCTATGGCGAAGTGCTTCAAGATAAAAATGTGAAAGAGTTGGAGTATGCCGAATATATTGACCAAACTGCAAGCAGCTATGGTCATGCCCTACGCGAAGCTGTAAACAAAGGTTCGTACAATGCGTCTGACCTCAAATCATGGCATCATCCGGTAGAAGCCGGTAAATTGGTGACATGGGTTGAATCACACGACACTTATTGCAACGCTCACGAATCGGCCGGTATGACCGACGAGCAAATACGCGTAGCATGGGTATTCCTCACCGCTCGCAATGGTGGCACTCCCCTATTCTATAGCCGTCCCGCAGGTAGCACTCGCGAGAACTATTGGGGCAATAATCGTGTAGGCGAAAAAGGGAATGACGAATTTAAACACCCAGCAGTTGTTGCCGTAAACAATTTCCGCAAAGAGATGAAAGGTGAACCGGAACAAGTATTCACTTCAGACAATGGCGCTGTAGTTGAAGTTGCTCGTGGTTCTAGAGGCATTGTGCTTGTAAATTTCTCAACTCAAAAAGCCAAATATAATTTAGCTACTACACTTGCCGACGGAGAATACACCGACCGAGTATCAGGAGCTATCGTCAAAGTAAAAAATGGCAAAATCAAAGGAAAACTTGAACCTCTAGCCACATATATCATTTATTAATCATCACAGCAATATTTATAGTTTAATTCATACTACAAGTTTGGTTATAAAATAGCCAAACTTGTTTTTTGCATTTTGCCACAGCAGTCCATCAATTTAACCAATTTTAAGAATGTAACAATTTAATACATTTCATCGCAGAATAACTACAAATTCAAACCCAATAAAAGATAACGCCTTTCAATCGTTATACATAAACAGCATAATAAAACGATTTATAAATCATATGTTAAACAACATATTTTCAAAATGCTATTTATTTCAAAATAATTTATTTACTTTGTTATGAAAATAAATGACAAATCTTTTTAACCAAAATAAGATACCTAATAAAAACAACAAGTTATTCAAAGCTTTTTCATATAATTTCAAAATAGACGACTGAATCTAACATTAAGTACTATGTGTGTAGGAATTTAAGAGTGGCATCTGTGAAGATTTCCACTCTTTTTCTTTTACACCTCTCATAAATGGTGACTCTAATATAGGTAGCATAAAAAAGCGCGACATCTCTTTGTCGCGCTTAATAATATATATGTTTAAGAAGCTTTATTACTTGTTTTTATCAGCGTCGGGGGCAATGAGTTTATATCCCTTACCATGAATATTGATGATTTCGATAGAAGGATCCTCTTTGAGATGTTTGCGAAGTTTGGTGATATAAACGTCCATGCTTCGAGCATTGAAATAATTGTCGTCAATCCAAATTGTTTTCAATGCAAAGTTTCGTTCAAGAATTTCATTTACATGTGCACAAAGAAGGCTAAGAAGTTCTGACTCTTTAGTAGTCAATTTAGTCACCTTGTCTTCAATCATAAGCACTTGCTTTTGAGTGTCAAAAGTGAATTTGCCTATCTTGTACATAGTGATTTCTTTACCTTTTTTACCTTTTACACGACGAAGAATGGCTTCAATGCGGAATACTAGTTCTTCCATTGAGAATGGTTTGGTAATATAATCATCGGCGCCAATCTTGAAGCCTTCAAGAATATCTTCCTTTAATGATTTAGCAGTGAGGAATATTACCGGTACTTCACTATTTACTGTACGAATTTCTTGAGCCAATGCGAAACCATCCTTTTTAGGCATCATCACATCAAGCACACAAATATCATATTTACCTTTTAAAAAAGCCTTGTATCCACTTTCGCCATCGGCATAAAGGTCGGCATTAAAGCCTTTAGCTTGGAGATATTCTCTCAATAACATGCCAAGATTTTCATCATCTTCGCATAAAAGAATACGCATACGATCTTCCATAATTTTTAGTTTTTAGTTATTAATGGTAATGTTATTATAAATTTTGTTCCTACATTAAGTTCGCTTTCGACATGAATCTCACCGCCCAACTCGTGAACCATCTTATACACATAAGCTAGACCAAGACCGAAACCTTTTACATCATGACGATTTCCTGTTGAAACGCGATAAAATTTTTCAAATATGCGTTTATGATTCTCTTTTTTTATGCCTATTCCATTGTCGGCAATAGAGATAACAAGTTTGTTGTTTGACTTATTATGAGAAGAAACAACGAGTTTCAACGGCACATCTTCTCTACGATATTTCACCGCATTATCAAGCAAATTAAACACAACATTTGTAAAATGCATTTCATCTACATTCACGATAGGGTCTTCAGCATCTAAGTGAGCTTCAATTTGTCCACCATACTTTTCCACTTTGAGTTTAAAAGTGTGAACGATATTATCAATTGCGGCGTTAGCATCAACCTCTTGTAATTTAAGGGTAGCTTTTTGCCTTTCAAACATTGACATTTGCAACACCTTCTCAACTTGAAATCTTAAGCGTTTAGTTTCATCGTTTATAACTGACGAAATGTGTTGCAACATCTCAGGAGATTTTCTCACCGAACTATCGTTTAGCATTTGAGCTGCCAAAGAAATTGATGATATAGGAGTCTTAAACTCATGTGTCATATTATTGATGAAGTCATTTTTCATTTCAGTGAGTTTTTTTTGACGGAACACCACTATTATTGTAAAAATGAATATAATCAATAATATAATAGTAAATGCAAATGAAGGAATCATAAATCTCACCGACGAGAAAATATAATCATCTTTAGTTGGGAAATAGACATTTAAAAGATATTGTTTTGTCTCCGGATCGGTATGAAATAGTGTTTGAGATGCAAACTGACTTTTGTCGACAGGGTCAAAAACATATCCTTCTGTATTATATACCGGCTTACCATATCGGTTAAGCAACGCAAACTCAAAAGGTATTTCCAGTCCATTATCTTTTAGCTCAGCTCTCAAATAAGATTCAACTATCGCCGAATCGGCTCTCTCGCGAATTGGTCGATCACTAGCCTGATTGAGAATATTTAATATTACCTCATCAATCAATGCCTTTTGATACATATATTGACCTTTAATTTTCTCCTTTAAAGATTTATAATGGTCATTTTTCAAATCGTTTTGAGCTAGCTTTATCTTATTAATCTTCTCAGGGTCACCTGAAATTTTAAGGTCGGCTTCTACTCCCGCAGAAGTCTTAAATGAATATATAATCCCAGTTTGATTAGGTAACTCTCCATCAACATTTGAAAATTCCATTCCAGCTGCCATTTTTGAGGCATCATCTTCTAAGAAATAACGAGTTTCATCGCGTTCGAGCATACTTGCCACCGCATTCAAACTACCGATAACACCTTCGCGGAAGTGGTCTTCACGCATTCTTATCATGTTTTTCATATATGAAATCTGGACATATAGCAACCCCATAAATGTGAGCCCCATTAAAATTGCCAAAATCCAAATTGTTGATTTTTTCATACCGTGTTTATTCTTTGAGATTCAGATAATTAAACTTTATTATGTTAACAATTTAAATGCTGTTTTGTTTATAAAAAAAATATTATGCAAGCATCAATTTTAACATTACGCGTCAAAATTAACATTTAAATGTGAAATTTGCAAATTTCAGAGCAAAAAAAGAACATTTGCGCCAAATAATTACGCAAATGTTCCAATTTGTACCAATTAATATATTCGTTAAAACATCACTAATCCAATTTAAGCACCGCCAAAAAAGCCTTTTGTGGCACTTCAACCGAACCAATTTGTTTCATGCGTTTTTTACCCTTCTTTTGCTTTTCAAGAAGTTTGCGTTTACGAGAAATATCACCACCATAACATTTTGCAGTAACGTCTTTACGCACAGCTTTAATTGTTTCACGAGCAATAATCTTTGCACCAATTGCTGCTTGAATAGCGATATCAAATTGCTGACGAGGAATCAGTTCTTTTAGTTTTTCACACATGCGACGACCAAATGATACTGCATTATCAACATGAGTCAATGTACTAAGCGCATCAACACTTTCACCATTAAGCAAGATGTCGAGTTTAATCAATTTTGATTCTCTGAAGTCATGAATATGATAATCAAATGACGCATAGCCCTTTGAAATTGATTTCAGTTTATCATAGAAGTCAATTACAATTTCACCCAATGGCATATCGAAAATAATCTCCATACGATTACCTGATATATACTCTTGTTTCACTAACTCACCGCGTTTACCTAGGCACAATGTCATTATTGGGCCAATATAATCAGCAACAGTAATAACTGAAGCACGAATATATGGCTCTTCGATATGGTCGATAAGTGTAATATCGGGCAATCCCGACGGATTATGCACCTCCGACATTTCTCCTTTTTTATCATATACTCGATAAGAAACGTTAGGTACGGTAGTGATTACATCCATATCAAACTCTCGTCCAAGTCGCTCTTGCACTATTTCCATATGCAAAAGTCCCAAGAAACCGCAACGGAAACCAAAACCCAATGCCATTGATGACTCGGGTTGGAAAGTAAGAGAAGCATCATTGAGCTGAAGTTTTTCAAGAGATGCACGAAGATTTTCATAATCTTCAGTCTCTATGGGATAAACACCGGCAAACACCATAGGTTTAACTTCTTCAAATCCCTCAATAGCGGCATCACATGGTGCTTGAACGTGAGTAATTGTGTCTCCCACTTTCACTTCTTTAGACGTCTTGATACCTGAAATAATGTACCCTACATTTCCAGCCGAAAGTTCTTGTCCAGGAACCATATCAAGTTTCAACACGCCAATTTCATCGGCATGATATTCCTTTCCGGTTGCAACAAACTTCACAAAATCATTCTTGCGAATACGACCATTTACAATCTTAAAGTATGCAATAATACCACGGAAGGGGTTAAACACCGAGTCAAAAATCAAAGCTTGTAATGGAGCATCGGGATCACCTTGAGGAGCAGGAACTCGTTCAATAATCGCTTGAAGTATTTCAGGAATTCCAATCCCGGTTTTCCCACTAGCTCGAATAATCTCACTAGGGTCACAACCCAACAAATCAACAATCTGATCTTCTACCTCCTCAGGCTTTGCGCTATCAAGGTCAACCTTATTAACAACGGGGATAATTTCCAAATCATTATCAATTGCCATATAAAGGTTTGAAATCGTTTGCGCTTGAATTCCTTGCGAAGCATCAACAATGAGCAAAGCCCCTTCGCACGCAGCAATTGAGCGCGACACTTCATATGAGAAGTCAACGTGCCCCGGAGTATCAATAAGGTTTAATGTATATTGCTCCTCATTTAATGAATATTGCATTTGAATTGCATGACTTTTGATTGTTATACCTCGTTCACGCTCCAAATCCATATCATCAAGCACTTGTGCTTGCAAATCTTTTTGTTCTACCGTATTAGTAAATTCTAGCAAACGGTCGGCCAATGTAGACTTACCATGGTCGATATGAGCAATAATACAAAAGTTTCTTATATTTTTCATCTAAAAAGAGTTTCAATAGTGAGATTATTATTAATCACATTTTTTCAGTTTACAAAATTACAAAATTTATTCTTAATTCAAGGCTCCTCACCTCATTTTTAAAACATTTGCTGTCTCCATTTTCAATTTGTCATCTTTAATTTATAATTTCGCAAACTAAAGGCGTGACTTTTGGAGCCACGCCTACATCAAATTTAATCCCTATACACAAGACTTTACATTGATGTTCTTTAGATACATATTAATTTTGATTAGTAATTCCATTGAGAGGCTATCATGCGTATACTTGGGCAACCTTGAGTGCGAAGGTCAGTTATCATATTGAAACGACAATTAATAAACATCAATTGTTGGTCAAATGACACATCTAATGTCATCAAATTATTGTTGTTACAAATCAACCGTTCAAGCAAATACTGATTTGATAAATTTAATTCTTCAAGATCATTAAACGAGCAATCAACAATAGTCAACTTTGGACAATCGCTCACTGTGAGAGACGTGAGATCGTTATTTGAACAATATAAATCTAACAATGAACCACAATCACGCATTGACAACGACTTCAATCTATTATTCATACATGAGAAGGCATATAACGATGGCAATCCTTGAACAATCATTGTCGTAAAATGATTATCATCAACATTGAGATATTGCAAATTGTCAGTACCAAGTAAATTCAATGAAGTCAAACGATTATATCCACACATGAGAGTGGTAAGATTTGAGCAACCATCTACATAAAGATTTTCCAATCTACAATCTTGTACATAAAGTGTTTGCAAACTTGTGGCATTTCTCGCATCAAATGCAACAAAGAGATTTTGAGAACAATTAAGATATTTCAATGCCGGC
The DNA here is from genome assembly GCA_045576735.1 of Muribaculaceae bacterium. Classification (GTDB taxonomy): domain Bacteria; phylum Bacteroidota; class Bacteroidia; order Bacteroidales; family Muribaculaceae; genus RGIG4079. The sequence continues at coordinate 22,424 of JAZNGZ010000107.1, read as the reverse complement.
ACTTCACTTACCACAAAATCTGTAAGCCTATTATTATTTATGGCAATATGAGCTAGAGCATTACAACCGGTCAAATCAATCTGCGACAACATATTATGAGATACATTAAGCATTGTGAGATTTCCGCAGCCTCTCAATGATAACATAGTCAAATGATTGCGTGACACATTAATCGATGTAAGCGACTCAAAATTATCTAAAAACAAGTCGCCAATCAGTTTTTTCCCACTCCAATCAATAGAGGTAACATGACCATCAGCTACTGTCACCCCATGCCATGTCGAAGGAGTGTTCAAATCGGTAATTTTCAATACTTGGGCATTTGACTTGCCTTTTTCATCGGTATGATTCAAAAAGGTCTTTAGTTGACTTAATTCATTTTTGTCAATTTTTTGAGCGAAAGCAGTTGCGCCACACAACGCAAGAGCGATCAATAAAACAGATTTTTTCATAAAAACTTGATTAGGTTATGAGGGTTTGTTAATTTATTGGTTAAACACCTCAACCTAATCAAAAGTTTTCAAATTAATTAAACTTATATAAATTAATTGCTATTGTTTATGTATTTCACTTAAGAATTATTTTATATTAAAATGGTGGTGCTTCATCGGCTGTCGACAAGAAATCGGCATTACCCCCCGACAAGGATACCGCTTGCGATGAGGCATCGCCTGGCGACTCACTATTCAATCGCGAGCCAACGGTAGTAAATGTTACATCAACATTATCGGTCCAGTTTTCAAAACGAGCATATTTGCCTTGGAAACGCAATTTCACATCATCAACCGAACCACTACGGTGCTTAGCAACGATAAACTCTGCCAAACCCCTAATATCGTTTCCTTCAGCATCTTGTCCCGAACGCATGTAATACTCAGGACGGTGAATGAAACATACCATATCAGCATCCTGTTCAATCGCCCCACTCTCACGCAAGTCAGACAGCTGAGGACGTTTTCCATCGGTGCGCGACTCTACGCTTCGGTTCAACTGCGACAATGCCACAATGGGGATATCCAATTCCTTTGCCAACTGTTTTAGTGAACGAGAAATCAAACTCACCTCCTGCTCACGGCTACCATACTTCATCCCCGATGCATTCATCAACTGCAAATAGTCGATTATAATAAACTGCACATTATGTTCACGAACCAATCGGCGTGCCTTTGTTCGCAATTCAAAAACCGACAATGATGGTGTATCATCAATATACAATGGTGCACTATACAAGTGTTTCACTCTCGACATCAATTGGTCCCATTCAAGTTGCGACAAGCGTCCACTTTTAATTTTTTCACTTTCGAGTTCGCAAGTATTACAAATCAAACGGTTTACCAATTGCAGATTTGACATTTCTAGCGAGAATATTGCTACAGGGGTGTTATAATTAACTGCCATATTTTTCGCCATTGATAACACAAATGCGGTTTTTCCCATGGCCGGACGAGCGGCAATGATTATGAGGTCGGAGTTTTGCCAACCCGACGTGAGTTTATCTAAGTCATGATAACCCGACTCCAACCCACTTAATCCCGATGTTCTATTGGCTGCTGCTTGAATCTGCTCAATGGCTTGCCCAATCACCGGGTCAATCTGGGTCACATCTTTCTTTACATTACGTTGGGATATTTCAAACAACTTCCCTTCGGCCTCTTGTAAAAGGTCGTCCACGTCGTTACTCTCATCAAATGCTTTTGATTCTATTTGAGAGGCAAATGAAATCAACTCACGAGCAAGATATTTTTGGGCCACAATGCGAGCATGATATCCCACGTGTGCACCCGATGCAACCCTTGAAGTCAAATCGGAAATAAACACTGCTCCACCCACCTTTTCTAGCGCATCGTTTTGACGTAAACGCTCAGTTACAGTGAGCATATCTATAGGTTGTTGAGAAGCTCCTAGTTGCTGAATTGCCTCATAAATCAATTGATTTTCGGGTTCATAAAAGCTTTCGGGTTTTAAGATGTCGCATACTGTGGTATAGGCATCTTTTTCAAGCATCAAAGCACCAAGCACTGCTTCTTCCAAATCCTTGTCACGTGGTTGCATTCGTCCTCCGGCATCATACAATGAATTATGCTGAGGTTTATTTTGTCGATTAAATGTCCTTCTCTCTGTTTCTGCCATCTCTAATTATTTTATGGAACGCAAAATTACATTAAAAAATCCACACTCAACAGCTGGGTGTGGACAATTTATTAACGAGTTATTTACAATTCAATACCAATCAAATTATTCAACTTCAATCACGCCGATTCTAATTAAAGGCCATATTGCGTTATCATCACCATTATCCAACGCTTGCTCAAGCCAATAAACAGCTTTTTCATAATCGGCTTCTACACCATCCCCATAAAGATAACATTTACCCAACTCATTTTGCGCATATGCATTACCTTTTTCGGCCGCAAATTTAAAGCACTTGAATGCATCAGCATAATTATCATCTTCATTTGCCAAATCAACTCCTAAGAAATATATAGCTTCAACATCTCCATCTTTAGCCAATTCTATTTTCTCAGTGCGGCTCATGTCATTATAGATTTCAATTACAGCTAAAGGATCTTCATAGCAATAGCCTACATTTTCGTTATAAACTGTTTGAGCTGACATTGTAAAACTCATAAAAAGAGTGAACATTACTGCGATTTGTTTAAATACCTTTTTCATTTTTGTTAAGTTTTAGTTATTAATAATTGTTTTTTTTGATTTACACCTCAAAGTTATATCATTTACACTCATCCAATCGTACGTTCTTATCTATTTATGTGCAAAACGCAGTTTTTAATGACAAACAATAGTAGTTTAATTACGAGAATAATGAATAAATAGATACATAAAAAACCACACTCCCAAGTATAGAGAGTGTGGTTTATTTATCGTTTTTTATTATTAAAAATTTAACGAGGCACTTTATCTACGTCTTCCATTAATGTCTTGTCTGTTATAACTCTACGGGCCGTGATAAAGCGCTTATAATAATAGCTATCATCGGGATAAGTATTGATTACCACTCCGCGTTTGGTTGAAGCATGAATAAATTTCACTTTCTTTGTTTCCTTGTTAACCTCAACACACATCCCAACGTGACCAACTGATTTAGGCGTGGATCGTCCTCCAAAAAACATCAAGTCACCCGGTTGAATATCTTCAATCTTCACCCCTACTCCTTCATTCACTTGCCAGCGAGATGCCGAAGTAATGGGAAATCCGAAATAACGATACACATAACTTGTAAAGCCCGAACAGTCGAAAGCATTTGGACCCTTAGCGCCCCACACATAAGGAGTTCCTAAAAAAAGATATGCAAAGTTAACTACATCCTCAGGAGTAACAAACTCTTCAAACTCATGCTGGGAAACTACAGTATCTCCCACTTCAATTACCAATCCATCGGGATATATAAATGGTTCATCACTTTCAGTTTCGGTCAATGGCACATCAATTTCGGGATCTTCTTCCTCATTTGATGCCCATGCTGTGATTGGCAATAGCATCATAATTACAATTACGATATAGAACAACCTTCTTGTCATCTCAATGCATCTCATAGAAAATAATTAACAAATTTGCACTACAAAGTTACTACAATTACATCTACAATAAAACACAATTTTACACAAATAGAATTAAAAGGGCTTCAACGAATAACAAAAACTACCTACTGCAAGCCAAACGAAAACCGCACTTATCTCTTTTAATTTCGGGTCTTTCATAATCTCTACTCAACACGCCATTTCTATCACCGTCTCTAAGGACTCGAGTAGTTCCTGATGATGGACCTTTAGGATTATTCTGAGAACTCATCGAGTAACTATCATACCAATCAGAACACCACTCACTTACATTGCCACTCATATCAAAGATTCCGAGTTCATTGGCCGACATCAACTTTACTGCAGCTATAGAAGAGCTATACGAGCTATGTGCAACATCGTTAATATCATCACTACCACTATATTTACACCCCCTACTTTTATTGCCTCCACGAGCAGCAAATTCCCACTCTGCCTCTGTTGGAAGACGAAATTCTTTGCCTGTAATTTTACTCAATCTAGGCAAAAAAATATTCACTATTTCATTATAACTAACGCTATAAATAGGGGAATTGGAACTTTGGGATTGAGCATTATTATCTGTTTTTGTAATACTTGTGTGAGGTCGCAAATATGTTCCATTTGAAACTCGTCCTTCATAATTCATCACAGCGTCCCATAACCCTTGTGTAACCTCTGTCTCGCCTATCTGATAATCATTCAATGTTACACTATGAGATGGATACACATCATCATTAATACTATCTGATTCAGCGATATTAAGCATCTCTAATAAATTTTCTAACAATGTAGGCTTTTGTGCTCCCATTTTAAATGTTCCACCATCAACATCAATCATGTAAAATGAGACTCCACCTACAGAACAAACCGTCGACTGCACATTAGTAGGTTTTATAGCCCTATCTATTGACAAATGGTAATACGCAAGTAATCCTATATAAGTAATGCAAAAAAACAAAAGTAAAAAACCTATCCACTTTAAAATATTCTTAATCGATTTAAATCTATTAACTTCATCATGCTCCATTAAAACATGTTCATATTCAGATTCATATTCAGATTCAGATTCATTTTCATTTAATTGGAGCTGAGGTGTTTCATCTTGTTGATTTTTTGTCTCATTTAAATCAACTAAATGCGTTTCATCTAGAGTTGACTGTTCCTCTTCTGTCGAATTATCATAATCAGATAGCATTGCGCGAAACTCAGCAACTGATTGGATTCTGTCATCAATGTATGCGGCCATTGCCTTTTTAATCACCTTTTGCATCAATGGAGATGCTTGAGGTATCTCGGGGAGTCCTTTACTCATCACCTTATATGGCATAGGTGGATTTTTGAGCGTGAATAGTTTATATAAAGTAGCGCCAAGAGCATATATATCGCAATGAGGACCGATATCTTCAACATCTCCATTTTCTTGTTCAAGTGGAGCATATCCTAAAGTATATGGCGGACGATTTGATGACATCAATGTTTTATTTACCGATTGCGAATTAAATAATTTGCTTGCGCCAAAGTCAATGAGCACCACATTATTATTCTTATCAATCAGAATATTTCCCGGTTTTATATCAAGGTGTATCAAAGCTTTGGGCGTCAAGGAGTGGATATATTCTAATGCATCTAGTAATTGATCGAGATAATGTTTTATTTGTTGTTCGGTAAAATGGAATCCGCGATTAAGTTTATCGCTTAACGACTCACCATCTACATATTCCATTACATAATATAACGTGTTGTTTTCCTCAAAAATTGCCAAAACCTTTACTATATTTGGATGACTAAGCGTATTTATAATCAGCGCTTCATTCTCAAATTTTCTGCGCTGTTCGTTAAATGTTTTACGATTTGCCTCAACACTTATCGCAACATTGTTTGCTTCATCACGCGTACACATTGTGGATATAAAGAACTCTTTCACAACCATGTATTTTCCAAGGCGCGATCTTACCAAGTAGGTTTTGCCAAAACCTCCGGCACCCAACGGCCTTTCAATACAATATTGCATTGAAGACAACCATGTGCCATTAGGAAGGAATGTAGTATCTCTCATAATAATTGATAATATAACCGGGAAAAATTTATAGATATTCCTATAAATTTAATAAAACAAGGAGTGTCGCAATTATCACATTGACACTCCTTATATAATGTTATTTCATATCCTATCCTTGGTGTGCAGGACGGAGCAAGTCGTTAACAGTTTTTACCGGATTGAATGTTTCAATGGGGACTTCTACAAATATTGTGTTCCAATCGCTCATTGCGCCATTCCACAAGCCCGGCAATTCAAGCGCACGCAATTCTTTTCCATGCAAAGATTTGTTTGAAATAAATCCTGTCGCTGGATCTACATAGTTGGGTAAATCATAATGATTTCCATCGATGTCTTTGATGTAGCAAACCAAATCCACCGGATTGAAATGTGTAGCTTGAGCCATCATTGCTTTATAATCTTCGCGAGAAAGGTCGATTTGGTGACTTTCAAGAATTTGAGGTGAAGTTGAACCATCGGCATTATATGCTATATATGGACCGCCGCCGGGTTCTCCTTCATTGCGCACCATACCGCACACGCGCAAGGGTCGGTCAAGTTTCTTTTTAATATATAGCACTAAATCGGCATCTTCGAGGTGTTTCATCTGCTCATCACGCACATTAAGCACCTTGTGAAGGAAATCAATCATTTCTCTCACATCTTCGATAGTGTAGTTGCCGCTATTGATTTGACGAAGATATTTTTCGATTTGATCATGAGCTTGCATCATACAACCGGCAATAACTTGTTTGTATTGCAAAGTCGCACCACGTAAAGAATCGGGCACTACATTATCAATATTTTTGATAAACACAGCAGCATGATTTATATCATTTAGATTTGCAATCAATGCTCCATGTCCACCGGGACGGAATACAAGTAATCCATTTTCGCGGAAGAGTGTATTATCGGGATTTACCGCTACAGTATCGGTTGATGATTTTTGTTCCGACATTGATATATCAAACTTCACTCCCATTTTTCCCTCCAAAGCTGGAATTTTTGCCGCAAGTTTATCGGCAAAAAGTTGGCGATGATTGCCCGATACCGTAAAATGTAGATGTACCACTCCATCTGCACCGGTAGCCGATTGAGCACCTTCTACAAGTTGTTCCTCTACAGGAGTGCGAGTTGAGCCATCGGTATAAGCATGAAATGTGAGCAAACCTTTAGGAAGATTACCGTAATTAAGACCTTCGGGAAGAATTATCGCAGCAATTACATCTTTATAGCGTCCTTCGGCAATAAGTGTATCAACGTCCTTTGAGTGTTGTTTCATCACCACTTCGTTAAGCTCTCCAAAAAACGCAAGATTATGAATATCGGCAATCAACTTTGCCACATCAGAGCCTTGGGCGGGCACATCGGCATCCCCTTCAACAAACGAGAATAATGCTTTAAACATGCGCGAAGCCGCTCCCGAAGCCGGCACAAACTTACACACTTCGCCTCCATCGGCAAGATATTTTTTCCAACGTGCAACAGCATCAGCCTCTTCTTGTGGGGTTAGTTGCTTTATTCCATTGCCTATCTGCGCCGAATTTGCTATTTTAAGGAATGGAAATCCTGTTTTAAAACGATTTATTTGAGATTCTAATTCTTCTTGAGTCACACCCTTTGCCTCAAGGGTTTTAATGTCTTCAGAGGTAAGCATAAGGATTTATTTATGTTAGTATAATTAATTATTACCCAAAGTTAAACAAAAAAAATGACATTGGCTAAAAATAACTAACTAATTTTTAAATTTTCGCAATAAATCACAATTCTGCCACATATTGGCTATATATTCTATCGCTCTATACTCATCTTTGACAATTCCCTTAGCATATCATACGCTGAAGTTACGCCCAACTCTCCCGCCTTGCTAAAGTCGGCTTGAGCCTTTTCAACTTCACCTTGCTTTAGATAGGCATACCCCCTATTATAGTATGCTTCACCCATATAAGGTTCAAGACTAATCACTTTATCATACTCTGTTATTGCCCCTGCAATATCACCTCGAGCTATTAATACTGTCGCTTTGTTATAATAAGCTATTGCCATACGCGGACGCAAGGAAATAACCTTATCCCAATCTTCCAATATATGCATTAATTCGCCATATGATTCAATATTTTCAACGCTATTCGCATCAAATGATTGAGCCGCTACCTCTTTACCAATAAGTTCTTCAATCTTTATTTTTTTAGATTTTGCTATTGCCCTCACATAATAACCTAACACAAAATCAGGGGCTAATGCGACAGCCTTGTCCAAATCGGCGACTGATGACGTATAGTCACGTAATATATAGTAATCAATGGCTCTACCAAAATAATCGATGGCTCGAGGAGTGTGAGCATTAATATGATAATTGTAGTAGTCTATTGCCTGCAAATGGTCAGACAAATTAATCGAATCATTCACTCCCGGTTCTCGATTTGTTACTATCAAATCATAGCGCAACAACTTTGATGAATTTATCTCCTCGATCTCTTTTAGATACAACGAACTGAATTGTGGGTCAACCCTCATTGAATAGAAAGAAACTGCAAACAATGGCTCTAGTCGTAATGGTTTCTTTTCATTAATTTTTGCAATACGTAGGTCGGGGCAATTATATCTAATAGGGATTTCAACCGATGGATAAACAACCGCTAATACAGGAGTTTTTCCTAATTGGTTGGGTTCTTGAGCATTTTCATTCTCAGCAAACTCCACATACTTTTTATGATGAACTGTAGCTAGATTTTTGTCTCCACGTTTTTCGCACAATACCGACTTCAAGAAATGAGCCAATGCCATTTCGGGTGCCGTCACAATCAACGCATCAATTTCATTTTCTGCATTAATGAAATCACCATTTCGATATCGGCATAAAGACTTATTATATTGTGCATATAAATTTGACGATTCAATATCAGCCACTATTGAATATTCAACAATAGCGCGATTATATTCACCACATAAATATAACATCTGCCCTCTTATCATATGATATTGAGAAGTACGAGGTCGCAACTTAATCGCCGCATCAATATCATTAAAAGCCTTTAATGTATCTCCTTCAAGGAAATTGAGATGAGCGCGAAGAGTCATATCATCGGGATTGTACTCATTTAAACCAATAGCTTTATCAAGGTTTGAAATAGCATTTACCGTATCTCTATCATTCAGTAACACCCTAGCATAACCGCTATAAGCATAATCAAAACGAGGATGCAACTCAAACAATTTATCAAACGTAGCGTTTGATTCATCCTTGCTTCCTTTTGTTTCATAAAGCATTGCTAAATTATATAACAAATACTTGTTTTGAGGCAATACTTCAAGAGCTTCACTATAATCATCTATAGCTTCATTATATTTTCCCAATTTATGACGTATTGCACCTCGCACCTCAAATACATCCTTAAGAAAAGGATTTAGCTCAATAGCATGCGAAGCATCTTTTTCTGCTCCTGCGAAATCCTCCAAATTAAATTTTGCTATGGCTCGATATAGATAAGGGGCTGCTTGATTGGGCTTTGACTGAATTGCCAAATTAAAATATTGCATTGCCATCACATAATCATCTTCATCAAACGATTGCAGTCCGCTAGCAACCACTTGGTCAGTGTTAATCTGTCCTTTTGCAGAAAAGGACAACACTATTGCGATGATTAATAACACCCCAAAACGCATAGCAACCTATCAGACTCCCCCTTTTACTTCTTACTTTCAAGAATGGGTTTAAGCACATTTTGAACAATGGGCATCATCACCTCATAACCGGCCACAGTGGGATGACAACGATCTTTAGTATATTGTGGTTTCAATGCGCCATCGGCAGTTGCCAACGGAGTATAATAATCAACATAGGCATAGCCTTTAGCTTGGGCATAATCTTTTATCAGTTTATTCATTTCCACCACTATAGGTGCCGGCTTAATTGTTTTGCGCCACACAAAATAGTCACATGGCAATATAGAGCACAACACCGGCTCAATATCGTTAGCACGTGCAATGTCGCACATAGACTTTATATTTCCTAAAATCGCTTCATTAGAAATAGGCCCATTATTTTGCGCTATGTCATTAATACCAGCAAGAATAACTACAACCTTTGGGTGCAATTCCACTACATCTTGTTGAAAACGTGCAAGCATCTGATCGGTTGTTTGCCCACTAATGCCACGACCGGCATAATTATTGTCAGTAAAAAACTGAGGTACAAACTTTGCCCAATTATCAGTAATAGAGTTCCCCATAAAGACCACATCGGGTGCTTGAGTCATTTTTTTATTCACAGTTTCATAGCGATTATATTGTGCCCATTGTTTCTTTCCTTTATGCGAAGACTGAGCCACGGGGCCACCAAACATGAACAAACCAAATACTAGAAATGTAATTATTCTTTTAGTCATAATTTAAAAATCAAATTAATAAAAATACAGGAAAATAGCTAAAAATCCCATATCAATTATGCAAATTTACAAAATATGTCATCAATCACATCCATAAAAAGCCATTTTTAATAACTAATTGTTGATTTTTCACATTTTAAGCAGTATCTTTGCTAAATATTTAAGGGAATTTCTATGAATTCCACTGAAATCACAAAACAATTTTATAGGAATCCCAAAACTCAGTTTATATCATTTGTTTTTTTACTAAGATTGTTTCAGGTATGACAGAGAAAAAACGTATTGTGGTTATCGGAGGAGGATTTGGCGGACTAAATCTCCTCAAGCACATCAACAAGAAAAAATATGATGTATTGCTTATCGACCGCAACAACTATCACAGTTTTCCCCCATTATTTTATCAAATAGCCTCATCGGGCCTCGACCCCGGCAGCATTTCATTCCCTTTCCGTCGCGAGTTGCGTAAAGGAAAAGTGAAGGGTGCTCATTTTAACATGGGAGATGTGAAATCTATCGATTTCTCAAAAAAAGAAATCACAACACAATATGACAAAATACCCTACGATATTTTAGTTATTGCTGCAGGCACTACAAATAACTTCTTTGGCATTGAGGGATTAAAGGAGCAAGTTTACACTCTCAAAAGCACCGGCGAGGCTCTTCGTTGCCGCAACGAAATACTATATCGACTTGAAGAAGCCTGCATCACTAAAGACCCTGAAAAGCGTCGCAAGCTATTAAGTTTCACTGTTATTGGCGGTGGGCCCACTGGTGTGGAAATTGCCGGAGCCATAGGCGAAATGAAGCGATATATTTTACATCGCGAATACCCCGACCTGTCTACCGACGACCTAAAAATCACAATCATCGAAGGCACCGACCGACTTCTTCGCACCATGAGCGAAAGCGCGTCGCGCGAAGCACGCGAATACCTTGGCCACCTCATGGTTGAAGTGAAACTTGAAACCACCATGAAGTCATATAATAACAACATTATCACATTGGCATCGGGCGAGGAGATATATAGTGAAATGGTTATATGGACTGCCGGTATTACCGGAGAGCCTTTCGAATTTATTGGCGGCACTCCCGAAATGGCTCGTGGCAATCGTTTTGTCGTCGATGAATATAATAAAGTTGCCGGAGTTGAAGATGTATATGCTATTGGTGACATCAGTTTCTTGTGCAACGATGACTATCCCACTACAGGGCATCCACAATTAGCCCAAGTGGCCATACAACAAGCCGTGACTCTTGCCAAAAATCTCAACAAAAATGATTTTACAAAGAAATTCAAATATGTCGACAAGGGCACCATGGCTACAGTGGGGCGCAACCGCGCTGTTGCCGATTTGAAGCACATCCACCTTTATGGACGTCCGGCATGGGTTACTTGGATGTTTGTCCACCTTATTTCAATACTAGGTATGCGCAACAAGCTCAACGTATTGATAAATTGGATATGGGCATATTGTACCTATAGCACATCATTGCGATTGTTGTTCCACCCTACAAAATATCCCAAAAAGAAAGACTCCTCAACATTGTAAATAGATTCAAACATCAGCAATAATATAGCAGCCTCCATTCTCACGAGTGAAGGCTGCTTTACATTATATATCTATGAAAAAGTTTTAATTACTTCTGTGTAGTGTGTTTCGATTATGGATACTTGGAACTAACTTATCTACTAACTATAACCTTTGTAATCTATGACCACAATTTCATCAAACAGTTTAATTTTAACACTCACAATTAACACTCTTTAATTTAGATAGAACATGGTTAACACAACCAATCGTCTAATGTTAATTTGTTAAAATATCAACCAATAAAAAAACAACTAATGAAAAAAAACTTCTTTAAACAACAATCATTATCTAAATTTCTCAATTCTCAATTCTCAATTCTCAATTCTTATTATTATCTTTGCATTATTATAATAGGAAACTATTAACTGAATTAACGTGACCAATCATAATATAATGTCAATTGACGACGACATAAAAAAGGCTTGCGAAATTTTGCGTCAAGGCGGATTAATACTATATCCCACCGACACTGTGTGGGGAATAGGTTGCGATGCTACAAATAGCAAAGCCGTGAAACGGGTATACCAATTAAAACAACGATGTGACAGTAAGGCGCTCATCGTGTTGCTCGGCAACGAAAATCAATTGTCACGCTATGTTGATGATGTTCCCGAAATTGCATATGATTTAATCGACGTTGCAACAAAGCCCTTGACAATTGTTTATGACAAAGCTATAAACCTCTGCAATGAATTATGTGCCGAGGATGGAAGTGTTGGCATTAGAATCACTCGCGAAGATTTTTCACGCCGTCTATGTAATACTTTCCGTCGCCCCCTTGTATCGACATCGGCCAATGTGAGCGGCCTCCCCACCCCATCGACTTTTAACGAGATATGTGAAGAAATAGTTAAAGGGGTAGATTACGTTGTAACCCATCGACGCAACGACATAAGCAAATCAATTCCATCAAGTGTGATTAAACTTAGCCACGACGGCGCAATTAAGATTTTACGACCTTGATTAGCGAATCTCGACAACGATGGCTCTATATCATGAGCGACTTCATCTCGGCCAATATCGCCTGGATGCTATTTAACATTGTCCGTTTTTATTTCATTCTCACTAATCAAACCAATTATGCCTCATTAGGAACGTTTCTCACTTCAAATCAAATCATAATGGGACAAGTTTTCTTTCCCATCATGATGCTATGTATCTTCTACCTATCGGGGTATTACAACAAAGTTTTTTTGAAATCGAGACTTCAAGAAATTGTATCGACATTAAGCACTTCTTTCATAGGTACAATAGCTATATATTTCATCGCTTTAATTAATGATGATGTACCCGACCGTCTTAGGAGCTATGAGTTAATTGTAATACTCTATGGCTGTATGTTTTGCATTGTGTATATATGTCGATTCTGCATCACCCAAGTTGCTACTCACAAGATACACCGACGCGAATGGTCGTTTAACACGTTAATAATAGGAACTTCACAAGCAGCCGTAAAACTTGAAGAAAAGTTGCGCACCTCAAAAAAATCAATGGGATTTAACATTATTGGCTATGTAGAATCGTGCGAAAACCACGAGTCAAGGAAGTTAAACCTTCCAATATATAGCATGGAAGAACTTCCTCAATTGTGCAAAGATTACGACATTAAAAATCTCATAGTAATACCTCATCGACATGGCATGAAGGCAACAATGGCATTAATTAATCGATTGTTTCCTCTCGACTTGCCGATGTATATATCTCCCGACCTTTACCACTTACTAACAGCTAAGGCTCGTGTGTCAAATGTGGTAGGTGAGCCGCTTGTCGACATTTCCCGTGCCGACATGAGTGAAAGCACCATAAACATCAAGCGAGTGAGCGATATAATAATATCATTAATCACCCTTATAGTCATATCTCCGCTATTGCTTATTCTATCCATTCTCATCAAATGCGATTCAAAAGGACCGGTTATATATAAACAAAAACGAATAGGTCATCACAAAATACCATTCTATATATATAAATTCAGGTCAATGCGAGTTGATGCTGAAGCCAATGGACCTACTTTGTCAACTCTCGATGACCCTCGTATCACCAAACTAGGCAAAACAATGCGTAAATACCGTCTTGATGAACTTCCTCAATTTTGGAATGTCCTCAAAGGTGATATGTCGCTTGTTGGTCCTCGCCCCGAACGCGAGTTCTATATCAAACAAATCATCCCTAAAGCGCCATACTACTCCCTTATTCATCAAGTGAGACCGGGTATTACGTCATGGGGAATGGTAAAATATGGATATGCGTCTACAGTTGATGAGATGATAAGCCGATTGAAGTATGACCTACTCTACATCGAAAATGTATCATTTGCAGTAGACTTAAAAATAATATTCTACACGATTCACACCGTGTTTACCGGCAAAGGAATATAATTTATGCTTAATATATCAACTATAAAAGAACGAATAAACGAGCAGTTTCTACGACTTGTGATGTGGCGCGAGCGACACATTAAAGAACGCACATTCGTTATCTTTTTAGCACTAATTGTCGGGATATTATGTGGAAGTGCCGCATTACTTTTAAAGACACTTATCCACTTTTTCTCCGATATAGTTACTTCTCACATAAATATTACACAAGGCAACTACCTTTATATCATTTACCCTGTAGTGGGCATCATCCTTGCTTCACTATTTGTGCGATATATTGTAAAAGACAACATCTCACACGGGGTAACGAGAGTGTTACATTCCATTTCTCAAAACAAGAGCCGATTAAAACGCCATAACATCTATTCATCAATAATGGCCAGTTCGGTAACAATTGGGTTTGGCGGCTCTGTTGGGGCTGAAGGGCCAATTGTTTACACCGGGTCGGCAATAGGGTCAAACCTAGGGCAGATGTTCCGTCTTTCGCCTCGCATTTTAATGATTTTAGTTGGTTGTGGAGCTGCTGCCGGTATTGCCGGAATCTTCAAAGCACCTATTGCCGGTATGCTATTCACCATTGAAGTGCTGATGCTCGATCTCACCACTGTGTCAATTATGCCATTGCTCATCGCCTCAATCACTAGTGCGACTATGGCATATGTATTTACCGGCTATGACTTCGAATTCTTCTTTGTACAAAGTGAATCGTTTGCCACTAACCGCATTCCATTCGTGATATTATTAGGTATCTTTTGCGGCATGTCATCGCTCTACTTTACACGAGTGATGAACATGATGGAAAATGTGTTTAAAAAGATAGGCACACCATGGAAAAAGACCCTAGTTGGCGGCTTAATTCTTTCGGGGCTAATATTCCTATTCCCACCGTTATTTGGCGAAGGTTATTCAGCTATTATCGACCTTTTAGGTGGCAATCCCTCATCAATTGCCAATGGTAGTATCTTCTATGGCGACAAAGACGATGTGTGGTTTATAATAATATTCATTGGATTGATTATTCTCACAAAAGTATTTGCCACATCGGCCACTAATGGAGGTGGAGGCGTTGGGGGTACTTTTGCACCTTCTCTATATGTAGGTTGTATGTCGGGGTTCTTCTTTGCATTCCTTCTTAACCATTTATTCGGCTTAGACCTTTCAATTAAAAACTTTGCATTGATGGGCATGGCAGGTGTGATGTCGGGGGTTATGCACGCGCCACTTATGGCAATCTTCCTCACTGCCGAGCTTACAGGTGGTTATGACCTATTCCTTCCATTGTTAATTGTTTCAACCATATCATATGGCACTATCAAATTATTTGAGCCATATAGCATCTACACCATGCGTTTGGCTCAACGTGGCGAGCTCCTCACTCACCATAAAGATAAAGCCGTATTGACTCTGCTCAAAATGGATAGCGTGATTGAAAAAGACTTCGCCAAAGTGAAGCCCGAAATGAGCCTTAAAGAAATGGTTGATGTTATTTCAAAATCCAACCGCAACCTATTCCCGGTTGTAAATGAAAACGGAGAACTTCTTGGTATTGTGTTGCTCGATGAAATTCGCAACATCATGTTCCGACCCGACTTATATCGCAAAATGTATGTACGTCGCTTCATGAGCATGCCGCCGGCACGCGTAGAAGTTGGCGCAAGCATGGAAAGTGTGATGAAAACATTTGACCGCACAGGAGCATGGAACTTGCCGGTAGTTGAAAATGGCAAATATGTAGGATTTGTATCTAAATCTAAGATATTCAACTCCTATAGGCGAGTGCTACGTCACTATTCCGAAGATTAATCCATTTTTATCGCTATAAAACTATAAGGGGAACACTCATTTGAGCATTCCCCTTATTTGGATATTATAGAATCAAATGTGATTATTTTTTACAAGCTTTTTTGCAATTTTGTTTTTTATTGCAATTTTGTTTCTTGTTACATTTTTGCTTTTTATCGCATTTCTTTTCACACTTTTTGTCGCATTGCTTGTCACACTTTTTATCACATTGCTTTTCGCATTGCTCTGTTTTAGGACAATCTGATTTCTTAGGGCATTGAGCTATTGCTGAAATAGAACATGAAGCGATAATTGCTATTGCTAAACTTAAAACTATTTTTTTCATCTTAATAAATTATTTAATTGGTTATAAATACATCTTATAAGACTACAAATATAGATAATAGTTTATTATTTCTATAAATTAGATGATATTTTTAACAATCTTTGACTAGTAGAAATTAACATTTCATGAAACTTCATGAATTAACATTAATATTTCCTTTCATCTTTCTACGAAGATGCAAAAGCATAAAGAGACACAAAATTATCTGAACAATAGATGACAATGGTGTAGCAAGCCCTATCTCAAACAATGTGACATGAGGTATACTGCTGATAATAATTACAGCCGGCACTCTCACGCCCAGTGCTCCCACTACACCTTGTATCATAACAAACAATGTGGAACCGCAGCCATTGTAATATCCCATAAAACAAAAGAGGAATGCAGTAAAAAGGCAGTCGATTGCATAAGCCTTAAGATAACTGTGAGCAGCGGCTATTACCTGAGGGTCGGTAACAAACCACGATGACAACACATCTCCATGAAAAAATGCAAGATAACCTGTTATAACTCCGGCACACAATGATGTCAAAATTCCATAAAACAATGCTCTATTAGCTCTATCCATGCGACGAGCGCCATAGTTTTGTGCCACAAAGACCGCCATTGACTGACCATAACCCGATGGCAATAACATTATAAACACACATATTTTCTCGGCAACACCTACTCCAGCCGACTCTACCACACCAATAGCATTAACAATCACTTGAATTATCAAAAATGACACACCCACCAACAGTTCTTGCAAAGCAAGTGGCAATCCCAATCGCATTATGCGACCGGCTATCATTCCGTTATATCTTATAAATGCACTTTTAAACACAAATGGCAACGACATGCGACGAATGATGATATATGAAATAGCTACACTCACTGCTTGCGACAAAACAGTTGCCCATGCAGCTCCGGCAGCACCCATGTCTAACACCGCCACAAATATCAAGTCACCCACAATATTTAACACACATGCTATTGCTACAGTGACCAAAGGTGTTCGAGAATCGCCCAATCCACGGAAAATACTGCCCAACACATTATATGCCACAATAAACAGCGAACCACCGCCACATATTGCGACATAACTCGATGTTTGCTCAAAAGCTTCATCGGGGGCATGCATCAACATCGACAACCAATCAGAGCAACAAAGTGTAACCACACTCATCACCACTCCTATCACAAGAAACAGGTAAATACCCACCCCTATTGTCCTGCCGGCTTCTTCAGGATTACGCTCACCTATCCGTCGACCGACAAGAATGGTTATCCCCATCGCCAATGCAGTTATTACCATAGTAATAGTGTGCATTAACATACTTCCTGTTGCCACTCCCGACACTTCAGGTGTCGACGAGAACTGACCCACAATCAATAAGTCAATACCTCCATATAATGCTTGTAGAAACAAAGCGAATATAACCGGCAAGGAAAAGCGCGTTAACGATCCAAATATATTTCCTTCAATTAGGTTTAGTTGTTTTGCCATTGCTAGTTTTGAAAATCAAACAAAGGGCTGCCATGCCGACAGCCCTTTGTGAATTATAAATAGATTTAATATTATACCCAACGAGTATAAGCAAAATCTTGACGGTGAGGAAGCTCAGCGTTCTTAGGATAGATGCGGTATGCAAAACGGAATACACCTGCATCAGTGAGAGTGCTCTTAAGTTCATAAGTGAGCACATTGCCTTCTTCTTTTACAACTTCAAAGTCTATAGTGTTGTAAAGTTTTTCTTCACCATTTTCTGATTTGTAGATTACGTTTTCAATAGCAAGGTCTTTGCTCAAGCCATTAGTGTCAACGATAATCTTCACGCTGTAAGGTTGACCGGTAACAGTGTTGTTTCCGCTATCTTCAGTGATAACATCAAATACTTTGATACCGTCCCAAGCAGCAGCCACTTTTTCTTTCCAAGCCACGATTTCTTTAGCAAGTGCATATTCGTTAGCTTCAAGACGAGCAGTGCGAGCAGCTTCCTTGTTGTAGAAACGATCAATATAATCATCAATCATACGTTTCATTGTGAAGTTAGGAGCGATGTCACCGATTGAACCCTTGATATATTGAATCCACTCAGGAGAGTAACCTTTTGAGTTCTTAGCGAAATACAATGGAATGATTTCGTTTTCGAGCATTGAGTAGATTGTAGCAGCATCGAGTTTATCTTGTTGTGCTTGATCGGTGAAAGTACGTTTTTCAGTCAAAGCCCAACCTGCATTTTCATTGAAGCGATAACCTTCATACCACCAACCGTCAAGAACTGAGAAGTTAAGCACACCATTCATTTCAGCTTTTTCACCCGATGTACCTGATGCTTCAAGAGGACGAGTTGGAGTGTTCAACCAGATGTCAACACCTGTCACAAGACGTTTTGCAACAATCATGTTATAGTCTTCGAGGAAGATAATCTTGCCAAGGAATTGAGGCATACGAGAGATTTCCATAATGCGCTTGATAAGGCCTTGACCGGCGCCATCGGCAGGGTGAGCCTTACCTGAGAACACGAATTGAACAGGGAATTGCTCGTTGTTAACGATTTTAGCAAGACGATCGAGGTCGGTAAACAATAGGTGAGCGCGTTTGTAAGTAGCGAAACGACGAGCGAAACCAATGATAAGAGCATTAGGATTGATTTTGTCAACGATGCTCATCACTGCTTGAGGATCACCTTGGTTAGCCAACCATTTTTCTTTGAAATCACGTTTTACGAAGTTGATAAACTTGTTTTTCAAAGTCATGCGCATGTTCCAAATTTCTTCATCTTTAACTTTGAAGATACCCTTCCATGCTTCAGGATTGCTTTGGTCTTCAAACACTTGAGAACCGAGCTTTTCAGTATAGAATTGTTTCCATTCCGAAGCTGCCCATGTAGGCATGTGAACACCATTAGTCACGTAACCCACGTGAGATTCTTCCCAGCTATAACCTTTCCAAATTCCGGCAAACATTTTCTTTGACACTTCGCCGTGCAACCAGCTCACACCGTTTGCTTCTTGGCAAGTGTTTAGAGCGAATACACTCATTGAGAAACGTTCGTTTGTATTTGGATTTTCGCGACCCATGTTGATGAGGTCGTTCCAGCTGATACCAAGTTTTGCGGGATATTCACCCATATATTTACCGAAGAGACCTTCGTCGAAATAGTCGTGACCTGCAGGTACAGGAGTGTGAACAGTGTAAAGAGAAGATGCACGCACCATTTCAAGAGCCACATTGAAGTCAAGGTGTTCTTCTTGAACATAGTCAACAAGACGTTGGAGGTTCAAAAGAGCAGCGTGACCTTCGTTACAATGATAAAGTTGAGTTTTGATGCCAAGTTTTTTCAACATCAACACACCACCAATACCGAGAAGATATTCTTGTTTGATACGGTTTTCCCAGTCGCCACCATAAAGTTGGTGAGTGATAGGACGGTCCCATTCGCTGTTCATGTCGAAGTCAGTATCAAGGAGATACAATTTCATGCGACCAACATTTACACGCCAAATGTGTGAGTAGATAATACGGCCGGGATAAGGAACTTCGAGGATTACAGGTTTGCCATTGTGGTCGCAAACTTGTTCGATAGGAAGTTGATTGAAGTTTTGAGGCTCGTAGTTAGCGATTTGTTGACCGTCAACCGAGAGGCTTTGAGTGAAGTAACCGTGACGATAAAGGAAACCTACAGCAGTCATGTCGATACAGCTGTCAGAAGCTTCTTTGATATAGTCACCGGCGAGTACACCAAGACCACCTGAATAGATTTTCAAGCAGTTGCAAAGACCGTATTCCATAGAGAAATAAGCGATTGAAGGCACATCTTTGCGCATTGGTTTCTTCATGTAGTCCTTGAAATCGGCATATACTTTCTTGATAGTAGACATCAAGTCTTTGTCTTTGATGATTTCTTGAATGCGGTCAGAACTTAATTGTTGCAACAACATTACAGGGTTTTCACCGGTTGCACGCCACAAATCACGATTTAATTCGCGGAAAAGTGATTTAGCTTCGCTGTTCCAAACCCACCAAAGGTTTTTTGACAACTCTTCCAAGGGTTTAAGCTCAGCAGGCAACTCTGATTTAACAGTAATGTCGCGCCATGCAGGAGCATTAGTGTTACTTACTTGAAGTTTCATAAAATAATAATAAATAGTTAAATAATAAATTTCATATAATTTCAATGCTCAAGGTTATTCACCAAGAGCCACCGCAAATGCTTCGAGATAATACTCGATAAAATTACTCCAAGCTGCCGCTTTAGCGGTATTCATGGCAGCTTTGCTTATAGATGCCGATGCAGTTGCGCCACAATCGACAAGGTATTTCAACGACTGAGCAATCTGCTCACTCACTTCATTATAATTGAAATCGCCACGCGATATAACATTCACGCCACAATCGTCAAAGTCGTTTTTAAACGATGAGAGAATCCATTGACCGAAGCCCGACAATGTTGTTGTAACCGTAGGCACTCCAAATGCCACACTTTCGAGCGGAGTGTAACCCCATGGTTCATAATAAGAAGGGAATACAGTTGCATCCATTCCTATCAATAGGTCATAGTAGCTTTGGTTGAAGATGCCATCGGTGCCATTGAGATAGCATGGCACATATATAACTGTTACACGGCTATCTTTATCGTTTTCAAAGCCTATGCCATGAATGCGATTGATTATGGGGTCTTCATTAGGATTATTCAACCAGTGGGTAATAACAGGGTCATCTTGACGTGTCTTGCGCTTCAATGTCATTGACTTTTGCAAGTCGGCACGTGGTTCTTTGGCCCATGCAGGCACCATCACATAAGCGAGGATGTCGCGTTCGGGGTCAATATTTCCCAATCGCACCACTGAGTCGAGGAACAAGTCGATACCTTTGTTGCGATATTCGCATCGGCCCGATGTTGCCACGATAAATGTGTCGTCGCTCAATGTGTGACCCACTAGCGATGATGCCACATTGAGCAAGTTTTTGCGTGCCTCTTCGCGAGCTGCGGCAAACTTGGTCTTGGCAGGAACAAAATTTTGTTCAAATCCGTTAGGTGTTACCACATGAGGACGTATATCGAGCAATTGCTCACATTCTATAGCTGTGATTTCGCTCACGGTTGTGAAACAGTCGGCATTGTGTGCCGCCGCCTTTTCGAGCGAATGTTTTGATTGCATATTCAACTCACCTGCCATTTGGTCGCCATTGTAACCTTTGAGATAGTCATACAATGGTTTGTTGTTTCCGCAAATGCTGCGGCCTATGCTTGTGGCATGAGTTGTAAATATAGTTTTAACCCGGGGAAGATAGCTTTTCACATAAAGGAGCCCCATACCGGTGGTCCACTCATCAAAGTGTGCTATCACATTTTTTCCCTCTATACCTTCATAATTACAGATGCTTTCTATCACCAAACCTGCGGCATGAGAAAATGCGCATGCTTCATCATAGTCGCCATAAGCATGGAGCGAATCTACTCCATAGCGGTTCCACATATCTCCATAGAATGCGTCCTTTAAGGCATACATAGCATCAAATTTCACTAAAACCACAATGGGCTTGCCGGGAATATCCCATCGTCCCACTCTCACACTCACCCCCTCGGGCAATTGTGCTTGCGATTTCCACTGTTTCAATAGGGTTTTTGACTCCACAAAATAAGGTGACGGATTTTCTTCGCTCCACACATCGGGACCTACGAAAATCGTTTTATCCTTATACAATTTTTGTAATGTCTTGGCTTTGGTTGACAGCACAGTATAAATACCGCCTATCTTATTACAAACCTCCCAACTTGTTTCAAACAGCAGGTCAATCTTTACCGTTGCTTTATCCATATTGTAGATTTTCAAAATTTGAAAGTGCAAAGATAGTAATTTTTTTTTACTCCACCATATATCTACATAAATATAATTCAATTAAGCATTTACTTATCCTAATACTCCACTATAGTTACTAGCTATTTTTTGTGGCGCCGCCACTGCTCCAAAGGAAGCAGTGGCGGAAGAATACCTTATTTATTGGGGCAGTTGCATCGCATAACTTGCCATCCCTCCATTGGGCGGCTCCGCTCACCCTTTTACGGAATTGCAGTTATGCTCTGAATGGTTTTAGCTTAAACGAGATGGATAAACCGGATACCTATGGGCGGAGAGCCAAACGGAAGCCGAAGTCGCGGCTGTAGGGGTTGTCCGGGTCGTTGATGACACGAGTAGTCACACGGCAGTACTGCGCGATGTTGAACCAGCTACCACCGCGAAGCACGCGGGAAGAGTATTTACTCGATGTGGGGCCCGTGGGATTGGTCTGCGAAGATGACGAATATTTTCCATACCAATCACTACACCATTCCCATACATTTCCACTCAT
>JAZNGZ010000106.1:0-31990 GCA_045576735.1 Muribaculaceae bacterium | reverse complement strand
TAGACAATCTAAAAGAAAAATTAAAACATATAAAAAAGCAACACACAATGGAGCTAGCTCCATTGTGTGTAACTAAAAAGTTATTAATTTTGTCCTGATAATAAGTATTAATTTTGTAACGCTTATTTAGGACTAGTCAATTGGTGCCTCTTTTAAGAGCAAATGTAACCCCAAAGTGTAGCCCGCCTATATTTTTTAGTGATAGCTATTCCTTATTTTATTGCTGTGGCTGTTACTACTTTCTGTAAAGGCAAATATATTAATGTTGTAGGGTATTATGTTCAACATCATATAACGACTAAAATAGCATTTGTGTTAATTGTAATGTGGTGGATTGTGAGAAATATTTTGTTGATATAATATCCGTATTTAGATATGGCATAACGAATTGAATGGATTGTTTTTTTCTCTCTTTGTCGACTATCAACAAAGGAGGTTGTTAGCTGCATTTAAGAGAGTTTATGAAATTGTTGGGTAGGGGATGATTGTTTTCAATAGCCTTTTCGATGAGTTTGTCTCGCTCACGTTGACTATTGGTAATGCCTCTTATTGCAAAAATATGGTACTACATAATAAAAAAATCTGCGCTTCTTAAGAAGGCAGATATTTTTATTTGTTGCAAGAAAACTGTTCCTCACATATATACGCGCGAGGTTATTTGTTCGTATTTTTAGAAGTCCATGAGTCAATAAATATGTTAAGTATTTCAATGCGTTTATTGACTGCTTCTTTCATGTATTTGAAATACTCTTCATCGCTGATATAATATTGAGTTAGAGTCTCATTGTTAATGTGGTTGATGATTGGTCTTGTCGCGGCATCGTTCCACTCGGCAATCATCATGATTTGGTCTATATTTTTAATAAAATCATTTATTATAAGTGGGTTAAGAGCATTTATTGTGCAGAAGTGTTGAGATTGGTCTAATATAGTAAAACAACGGAGAGCTTGTTCTCCATTTAAATTTGATGTTACTCCAAGTTTACTATAAAGTAAATCGTTTGACAATTCAAGTTGAGAGTTGTAATCAAAGATTTCTTTTTCGTTAGAGAAATTCATCACGGCAAAGAAGTCGTTGTATCCCGAGTAAATTTGAATATTTAAGAGATATAAATCGGAATAATCAGAAAGATTATTAAAGTCAATTTTATTATAGAGAAATTCTGCGGAGCTGATAATATTTAATAGGTTATTGCTTTTTGAAGCTATATCTTCATTATTTGAAGCAGCACTCATGGCGATTCCGAAAATCGCAGTAGGATAGCTCATGCCATATACCGAAGAGATTTCCATGAGGTATGTGCCGGCTAATTGATGCTTGAAGTTGAAAGGAGCCTTTTTGAGGCTTTGCGCTATTGAGTCGGCATAATAGGCTGCCCATTCTGCTTCGGTGTCTTGGCTTATGTGGATTGTACTATTTGCATATCGACTGAGGAGGTCAATGTATGGGTTAAATACTTCGTTGCGCCATCGTTCCTCAGATATTCCCGATTGTGCTATTGACTGAAAACTGATTGAGCAGATGATTACTACAATAACAAATGTGATTGTCTTGATTTTCATTTTGAGTAATGTTTATGCTAATATTGGAACAAATTTAATGAAAATAATTGTGTAAGACAACTCTTTTGACAATAAACCGGAATTCTAAATAATGATGTAGAATATTTGATGTATTCATTCAATCAATAAGCCCACCACAAAAAGGCATAAAAAAAGACTTGCTCCTCGAGAAAGCAAGTCTTTTTTTATTCTTTGCAAGAAAATGTTTCTTACTTAGACACGCGACGTTCTTTGATACGTGCTTTTTTACCTGTGAGACCACGGAGGTAATAAAGTTTAGCGCGACGAACTTTACCATACTTGTTGACTGTGATTGAGTCGATGAATGGTGATTCGATTGGGAAGATACGTTCTACACCAATGTTGTCGCTCATTTTGCGAACTGTGAAGCGTTTCTTTTCGCCTTCGCCGGCAATTTTAATAACGACACCACGATATTGTTGGATACGTTCTTTGTTACCTTCTTTGATGCGGTAAGCCACTGTGATAGTGTCACCAGGACCAAATTCAGGGTGTTGTTTGCCTGTAGCAAATGCTTCGTTGGCGATTTTAATTAAATCCATTTCTTTGATATTTAAAATGTTAACATTACTCGCAATATTCACGGTTCACTTTACACGCCAGAGATTGCGAAATCGACCGCAAAGTTACAAATAAAACTTGAATTATGCAAGAGTAGCAGGGATAGATAAAAACGAAAAGAATTTGGGTGTTGGATTTTTATCCAAATAAATCAGAATGAGACCCTGTATCGGTTAAGATCAGTATTAGCTCAGACTCTCGTTGTTCCCATATTAGAAGCCAATCTGGTTGTATGTGGCATTCCCATAATCCAGCCCATTCTCCAGTTAACTTGTGCGGTTTATAGCGAGGAGGCAATGTCCCGGATTCAGATAATATAGTAATAACCTTTTCAAACAATTTCAAACAATATTTTGTTATAGCCTAGTTTGATGCATCTCTTATAAGAGCGTTTGAATTGGTTTGAAAAGAGGATGTCGTATTTCATTCTTCTAACATCGTCATTAAGTCTGATACACTTTTAGCCTTAGTAACCTGACCATTGCGAACTTCTTTAACGGCACGAGATAGGGTGCCGTTATTGCCTTTACGAGTAGAAGCAATCGATACACCTTTAAGGTTGCTTAGGACTTTTCGCAATCCGGGTAATAGACTTTTATCCTCGATATTTAAGATAATCTGTGTCATAGTTTATTTAATTAAATATGGCCTTTCGTTGCAAAGATAGATATTTCTTTGCAGAAAACAACAATGTGAAACTAAAAATGTTAGTTAAAATGGTGAACTCAAAGACGAAATTGTATTTTTTTTGGTGTTTGTGTGAAATGCGTTAACTTTGCAGTCAAAAGAATGAATTTGTTATGAGTAAATCAATGGGATCACCGTTGCATGAGAAGGTGTCGCATGGTCGTGGATTGTTGGCGATATCTCCTATAATAGTATTTTTGGTGTTTTACCTTGTGGTGTCAATTGTGATGGGCGATTTTTATAAGATGCCTATTGCGGTGGCACTTGTTATTGCATCGATGTGGGCGGTGGCGGTGTTTCGTGGCAAGTCGTTGGCTCAACGCATTGAGATTTTTTCAAAAGAGGCCGGAGGCACGAATGTGCTATATATGGTGTGGATATTTGTTCTTGCCGGAGCTTTTGCCATGCTTGCCGAGAAGATTGGCGCTGTTGAAGCTACGGTAAACCTCACATTGAAATATTTACCCCCTGAGTTTGTTGTGCCGGGGATATTTCTTGCCGCCTGTTTTATCTCGGTGTCGATAGGCACCTCGGTGGGAACTGTAGTGGCTCTCACTCCACTTGCGGTGGAACTTGCCCAGACGAGTGGGGGAGATGTGCCGTTTTTTGTGGCAGTGGTGCTTGGCGGAGCATTCTTTGGTGATAACCTTTCGTTTATCTCCGACACTACGATTGCTGCCACTCGCACCCAAGGGTGCCAGATGAACGAGAAATTTAAGGCAAATTTGTGGATAGCGCTCCCGGCGGCGATTGCCACACTTATAGTATATGTTGTTATTGGCACTCGTGTAGAGAATGTCGCTGTGACGCAAGAAATAAATCCTATGCTGATATTACCCTATCTAATTATTATCATTACGGCTGTAATAGGGATAAATGTAACGGTGGTGTTGGCTCTTGGTATCGTGTCGGCGTTGCTCATAGCCCTAATAAATGGATATGCGTTGTTTGATCTCTTTGGCTTTATGGGACAAGGCATTGATTCAATGGGCAATCTCATAATTATCACCTTGTTGGCCGCCGGAATGTTGGGGCTGA
Source organism: Muribaculaceae bacterium (assembly GCA_045576735.1). Classification (GTDB taxonomy): domain Bacteria; phylum Bacteroidota; class Bacteroidia; order Bacteroidales; family Muribaculaceae; genus RGIG4079. The sequence continues at coordinate 28,120 of JAZNGZ010000106.1, read as the reverse complement.
TAAAAGCCGCAGGAGGGATAAATTATTTGCTACAACTATTGTCGAGCCGCATATCGGGCTCGCGAGGCGGTCAAGCATGCATTGCGATAATAGTATCGTTAGTAAATATGTGTACGGCCAACAATACGGTTGCAATAATCACCGTTGGTTCGCTTTCAAAACAAATAGCCTCTCGATTTGGTATTTCACCACGCAAAACGGCCAGTTTGCTCGATACTTGTTCGTGCATCACACAGTGCCTCATTCCTTACGGGGCGCAGACTTTGTTGGCGTGCCAACTCGCTAAGATTGCACCGGCCGAGCCTTTCCAATATCTTTATTATCCATGGGCGTTAGGTGTGATGGTGGTGATGTCGATAATTTTCACTCGCAAAAGTGTGAAAAAAGTTGAAAAATGAAGGCAAGAATGTAACTTTTTTGATGAAAATTCGTCTAAAGGAGTGTGAAATATTGTAATATGTGTATAACTATTACATATTTTATGTAGCTTTGTAGGCTCAAATGTGAAATAATACATTAATTAATATATTAACCAAAATGAAAAAATTAGCAAAATCATTATTAATGCTATTGGTAGGTATGCTTATGCTTCCTGCTGTAGCGGTGGCACAACAAATGCCCCCAATTCCTGTTGATACAACAGTGAGAATTGGTAAACTTCCAAATGGTTTGACTTATTACATTCGTCATAACGAGTACCCAAAAGGTCAAGCTGAATTTTTTATTGCCCAAAAAGTGGGCTCAATCCTTGAGGAAGATAACCAACGCGGTCTCGCACACTTCCTCGAACACATGTGTTTCAACGGAACAAAGAATTTCCCCGGCAACCAAGTGGTGAGCTGGTTGGAAACAAAAGGTGTGAAATTTGGTCAAAACCTCAATGCTTACACCTCAGTAGACGAAACAGTTTATAACATTTCAAACGTGCCTACAGCCGATGTGGCTGTTCAAGACTCATGTCTCTTGATCCTTCACGACTGGGCTTGCGACCTTCTTCTTGAAGATGCCGAAATCGACAAAGAACGTGGTGTAATTCACCAAGAATGGCGCCGCTCAATGGTGGGTCAAATGCGTATACTCGAAAACCTTCTTCCCAAAGTGTATCCCAACAGCCGTTATGGCTACCGTTTGCCTATCGGAACAATGGAAGTGGTTGACAACTTCCCTTATAGCGCATTGCGTGACTACTACAAAACATGGTATCGCCCCGATCAACAAGGTATCATCGTAGTTGGTGACATCGATGTAGACCGCATCGAAGCAAAAATCAAAGAGATGTTCTCTCATATTGAAATGCCTGCCGATGCAAAAGAACGTGTATATTATCCTGTAGAAGATACAAAAGGCACAATCTATGCAATTGGTCAAGATAAAGAACAAAGTAATGCTATCGTGCAATTGATGTTCAAACGTGAAGCGTTGCCCAATGAAATGAAGGGTGATGTGACATATATGATTTACAATTATGCCAACAGCATGATTACATCTATGCTCGATGCACGTTTTAATGAAATGACCAGCAAACCTGATGCTCCATTTGCTGCAGCCGGTGCAAGCGATGGCGAATTCTTCTTGGCAAAAACCAAAGACGCTTTCAGTGTGAGTGGTGTGGCCAAAACAAACGACATCAAACCTGTAGTTGAAGCTATCTATCGCGAAGTGCTCCGTGCTCAACGCAATGGTTTCACTGCTACAGAATATGCTCGTGCTCGTAGCGAGTATCTCTCTCGTCTTGAAAAGGCTTACAAAAACCGTGCAAGCCGCGAATCGGGTTCTTATGCTCGTGAATATGTGAGTCACTTTGTTGACAACGAACCAATCCCAACAATCGAATGGGAATACCAAACAATGAATATGCTTGCTAATCAAATTCCTGTTGAAGCAATCAACCAAGCATTTGCTCAATATGTAACTGCCGACAATCGCGTGCTTCTTGCACTTCTTCCCGAAACTGAAGGTGTGGCAATGCCTACCGAAGAAGAACTTGCGCAAGTTGTGGCAACTGTTGATGCCGAAACAATTGAAGCATATGTTGACAATGTGAAGAGCGAACCTCTTATCGCTAATCTTCCGGCTGCAGGTAAAGTGGTTAAAGAATCTCAAAATGCAACATGGGGAACAACTGAATGGACTCTCTCTAATGGTGCAAAAGTGATTGTTAAGCCTACAAAATTCAAAGAAGATGAAATTTTGATGACTGCAATCGCTAAAGGTGGTACAAGCAAAATTGGTGACGAAAAAGCCAATGAATTGATTATGCTTCCTCTTGTTCTTCAACAATATGGTCTTGGTCAATATACTTACTCTGACCTCCAAAAATATCTTGCAGGCAAACAAGTGGTATTGCGTCCTAACTTTAGCGACTATGAACGCGAATTCAGTGGCTCTACTACTCCAAAAGATTTGACTTCATTGATGGAACTCACCTATATGATGTTTACCGATGTGAATGTTACAGCCGATGAATATCAAGCAATGCAAAACACTTATGCCGGTGTGCTCCAAAACCAAGAAGCTACTCCTAATTTCCAATTCAGCAAACACGTAGCAAATTCATTGTATTCAAATCCACGTAAGAAAATGCTTACTGTTGATGTGGTTAAGGCTGCCGATCGTCAAGGTATCCTCGATATCGCTAAACAAATGACTACAAATGCCGCTGACTACACATTTGTAATCGTTGGTAATGTTGATTTGAACACTTTGAAACCAATGGTTGAGCAATATATTGCTTCACTCCCCGGTGATGCCAAGACCGCTACACAAAAGGTTGAGTTTAACGAAGCATTGGCATTGGCTAAAGGTACTAAAACCGATGAAGCGGTGAAAGGTATGGAAACACCTCAAACATATGCTGCTATCGTAGCATTTGCCGATATGCCTTACTCTGACAAAAACCAAAAATTGGCGTCTATTGCAGGTCAAATATTGAGCGCTCGCCTCATCGAAACAATTCGTGAAAAAGAAGGTGCTGTTTACTCAATTTGGGCACAAGGTTATATGAGCCGCATCTCTACCGAACCTGTTTCAATCCAATCTCAATTCCCAATGAAACCCGAATTGAAAGAAAAAGTTCTTGGTTTGATTAAGAAAGAGTTTGTTGATATGGAATCAAATATCAGCGAAGAAGAACTTGGAAAGGTAAAAGAATTCATGGTTAAGAGTGCTATCGAAGCAAAAGAAAAGAATAATAGTTGGTTGAATAATATAGTTGGTTTTGAACTCAACGGTGTTGACACATTCAACCAAGCAATCGAAACAATCAACGCAATCACAGTTGATGATGTTGAAAACTTCATGAAAGAATTCAACAGCCAAAACAACTACCGCGTTGTAGTTCTCGACCCTGCGAAATAATTTGAAATACTAAAATAGCAAAAGGAGTGCGTCAAACATGTTTTGATGCACTCTTTCGTTTTAAGTTGTTGGTGTCCGATAAAACTTTTTCAAGAGCAAATGCGTGCGAAGCACGAGAAAGCGCAGCGTATGAACCTTTAGCTCGCCGAGGCTTGACTGAGGCAATAACCGGGGGGGTAGCGCAGCGATACCCCCGGAAAGGAGCGCCCCCAGCAATCGTGCGAAGCACGGGAAAGCGCAGCGTATGAATAACCGAGTGGTTGAGGACGATAGTCCGAAACCTCCGGATAGTGAATCCCACCACACACCCTGCGTCTGTAAAGACGCGAAAAATTAGCATATAATCATCATTTTGTCACTCAGATTCACTTTATTTGCACCATAAAACATTTATATCATGAGCTTCACAAAATCAGTATATCACATTGTTTTTGGTACAAAATATAGCCAGCCGACAATCTCTATCGATGTAGAACGTAAATTATATAAAATACTCTACGATTTGATGAAAAACTATGGGGCATTTGTCTATCGAATAGGCGGTATGCCTGATTATGTGCATATATTGGTTAATGTCACCTCTAAGGCAGCATTGTCCGACTTTGTGAAACGCTTAAAACAAGAATCGAGTTATTTGTTAAAGAATGATTCGTCATTTCCCAATTGGAATGGTTGGGGAGAAGGCTATGGGGCGTTTACCTATTCCGTTTCCGATATTCCGACTGTGATAGAATATATAAACAATCAAAAAGAACATCATAAAAAGGTTTCATTTATCGAAGAATATCGACAATGGTTGATTGAGATGGGAGTATCTCCTGATGAGCCTTATTTTCCGCGCATATCTCCTCTCCGGAGGTTTCGGGCTAAAGCCCTCAACCTCATGGTTATTATAGTCGCTACGCTTTCCCGTGCTTCGCACGGCGTGTGTGTTTGGTAGGCGACAATGCCGAAGAACCTATTTTTGTTGTTAATGAGATGTATCTATTTGCTTGCTTTTTGCTATTTTTGTGTTGGTTGAGGTTGCAAAAATCTTTGCAAAATGAAGAAAAATAGAAAAAGTTTACATTTTTCGAGAAAAAAATTACAAAATGTTAGGATAATACGATAAAAGGTTATATCTTTGTAGCCGTAAATGATGCGAAAGAGCATCATGATTGTTTTAGATTATATTTACATACACATAATACTTCATTAAAGAAAGAAATTTATGAAAGCAGTTGAAGTAATCGACAAATTGAAATGTCGTTTTCCAAATGAACCTGAGTATATTCAGGCAGTAGAAGAAGTTTTGTCTACAATCGAAGATGTTTACAACGAACACCCCGAATTTGAACGTTACAACTTGATTGAACGCCTTTGCATTCCCGATCGCGTGTTCACATTCCGCATTTCGTGGGTAGATGATAAAGGAAATGTACAAAACAACATGGGTTACCGTGTGCAACATAACAATGCTATTGGTCCATACAAAGGTGGTATCCGTTTCCACTCATCGGTTAACTTGTCAATCTTGAAATTCCTCGCATTTGAGCAAACATTCAAAAACTCACTCACAACACTCGCTATGGGTGGTGGCAAAGGTGGATCTGACTTCTCTCCACGTGGCAAGAGCGACATGGAAGTGATGCGTTTCTGCCAAGCATTTATTGCTGAATTGTGGCGTCACATCGGTCCCGATACCGACGTTCCTGCAGGTGATATAGGTGTAGGTGCTCGCGAAGTAGGGTACATGTATGGTATGTACAAGAAAATGGCTCGTGAATTCACAGGTACATTCACCGGTAAAGGTCTTGACTTTGGTGGTTCACTCGTGCGTCCCGAAGCAACCGGTTATGGTAATGTTTACTTCTTGTTGAACATGCTTGCAACAAAAGGCATCGACATCAAAGATAAGAAAGTTGCTATCTCAGGTTCGGGTAACGTGGCTACATATACAGCTAAAAAACTTCTCGAACTTGGTGCGAAAGTTGTATCAATGAGCGACTCTAACGGTTCAATCTATGTGCCCGAAGGTATCTCACAAGAACAACTCGACTATATCTTCAAACTCAAAAACGTTTATCGTGGTCGCATCAAAGAGTTTGCCGAAGAATATGATTGTCAATATTTCGAAGGCGAACGTCCATGGCAACACGCTGTTTGTGATATCGCAATGCCATCGGCAACTCAAAACGAACTTGATGGTGACGATGCTCGCGCACTCCTTGCTAACGGCTGTTTCGCAGTGTCGGAAGGTGCTAACATGCCTTCAACTCCCGATGCAATCAAAGAATTCCTCAACGCTAAGATTCTTTATGCTCCCGGTAAGGCTGCAAACGCAGGTGGTGTGTCAGTATCAGGTCTTGAAATGGCTCAAAACTCACAAAAACTCAACTGGAGTGCTGAAGAAGTTGACGCTAAACTCAAAGGTATCATGGCTGAAATCCACAAACAATGCACTATCTATGGTAAAGAGGAAGATGGATATATCAACTATGTTAAGGGTGCAAACGTTGCCGGTTTCATGAAAGTGGCTCGTGCAATGATGGCTCAAGGTATCATCTAATATATAGTAAATTAGCTCAAATATATGTGAGGATCGGCGTTTTGTCGGTCCTCATTGTTTTTTATCTACTCTAAAATAGGTATATTTGCACTATGAAGAAATTTGTTGCGATAATCACGTTGTTATGCTCAGCCGTTGGTGGATATGCCCAAGGTGAGGCTGAGCCATTGTCATTGCGAGCCGATTGGTCTCCTACATGGGTGGAGCAGGACGAGGATAATGGATTGCTTGTAGATGGTGCGCAATATGCACCAATGGTGTTGCCATGGGCTATGAAAGCGGTGGGGCAACCAACCCGGTCGGGGTGGGGACGCATGGCGGTGTCGCAAGGCCTTGGCGTGGTGATGATGGCAGGTAGCGTTGAAGGATTGAAGCATGCCGTAGGTGAAACTCGTCCCGATGCCACAAACGACCGTTCTTTTCCTTCGGGACACACTGCTTGGAGCTTCCTCGGAGCAACGATGATAGAACGCGAGCTTGGTTGGCGCTCGCCATGGTACACCTTTGGCGGTTATACCTTTGCCTCGGCAATGGCGATGCAGAGGGTGGTTGATTGCCGGCATTTCCCGGTCGATGTGGCCGGTGGGGCTGTGATAGGTGTTGTAACCGGTTATTTGGGATATTTTATCGGTGACAAGATATTTGGTGATAAACAACTACAAAACAGATATAATATGCTGTCGGTTGATGATGAAAACCAAACCTTCCTGTCGCTTGAAACCGGAATGAGTTTTAATCTCGGAAGTTTCAAATCGCAAGGATATAAAATCTCGCGAGAGCCGTCGCTCAATGTGGGATTGCGTTTTGGTATGCCGTTTGGTGACCATTGGGGCGCATCGGTTGGAGCGATAATGCGTTCAACCCCCATCTTCTATGAGTCGGCAACGTGTGAGCGCACTTTTGTAGCACCCGAAAATGCAGTTGGGGTAGAGCTATCACCATATTATCGCAAGCAGTTGAGTAGTCGTTTTTCTTTTAATGCCGAAGCGGCTTGTGGTTATTATCACAATTTTTCGCTCAAATCAATTGATAGAGCGATAGAAACAAATGATGATTTTGTGTCGGCTCGCATAGCCGCGGGTACTACCTACCGATTAAACGATAATATGAGCGTTGGGGCTACATTGGGCTATGAAATAGCTGATGCCGAATATAGATTAACACCTAATGCCACATATGGAATAGCCACACCCACAGCCATTGACAAAACAACCCATTCATTGACATTAAATATATCAACCCGAGTGTTGTTTTAGGTTGGCGAAAATTAATTATCTTTGCATATATGAAAGCTCAACACATATATAATATAATAGTAGCAGCAGGTAGCGGTAGCCGATTTGGTGCCGCATTGCCTAAGCAATATTGCTTGATGAATGGCCGTCCGGTATTGATGCACACGATAGAGAATATGCGAGTGGCCTTGCCCGATTCTCATATTGTGTTGGTGCTAAACAAGGATTTTGTCGATTATTGGGCTAAGTTGTGTGAGCAATATTCTTTCGTGTCGCCGCGAGTTGTGGTAGGTGGTGATAGCCGCTGGCAATCGGTGAAGAATGCCGTTGACACAATTCCCCGAGAAGCCGAAGTGATAACCGTTCACGACGGGGCTCGTCCCATAGTGGATAGAATGATGGTTGAGCGATTAATCGCCGCTCTCGACGGTGCGCCGGGAGCGATACCGGTCGTTTCGGTAACCGATTCGTTGCGTTGTGTGAATGAGCAAGGCTCGGCTCCGGTTGACCGCTCTCAATATAAAGCTGTGCAAACACCACAGGCCTTTCATGCCGATAAGTTGGTAGAGGCTTATTCGTTGCCCTTTAATCCAACGTTTACCGATGACGCATCGGTGATGGCAGCATTGGGGTGTGATGTGGCACTTGTGGAGGGTGACACATATAATATAAAGATAACCAATCCTCTCGATATTGAGATTGCACAACTATATCTCCGTCAACGATGAACCGATTGCGCAATCTCGACATAAAATATCTAAAAGGAGTAGGTCCGAAGCGTGCCGAATTGCTCGATAAGCAACTTGGTATTAAATCATACTATGATCTGTTATTCCATTTCCCAAATCATTATCTCGATCGCTCATCGATTTACACAATCAGAGAATTGCATGGAGAGATGCCTTCAATTCAGTTGAAGGGACGTTTTATAAATTTCTCGGTGCAAGGGGGAGGAGCGAAGAGCCGATTAGTGGGCTTGTTTACCGATGGAACCGGCACGATTGAAGTAGTGTGGTTTCAACGTATAAAATATTTAAAGCAAGCATATATTCCGGGGAACGAATATATCATATTTGGAAAACCATCGGAATTTAACGGCCATTGGAGTATGGTGCACCCCGAAGTAGACCCTATAGCAGCCGCCGGAGCAATGCAAGGGTTGAGGGGTGTGTATCCGTTGACCGAAACGTTGCGAAATAGAGGAGTATCGTCGCGCACATTATTTAATTATATACAAACGGCACTTGCTACGATAAAAGGTGTTGTAGAAACTTTGCCTCAAGAAATTTTGGTGCGATTAAATCTCATGCCGTTGAGTGAAGCTATTGTAGCAATTCATAATCCGCAAAACAATGAGCAGTTGCAGAAAGCACGATTCCGCTTTAAATTTGAGGAATTGTTTTATATGCAGCTCAACATATTGCGTTATACTCGTAAACGCTCGGCGGTGATTCGTGGATTCCATTTCCCTCGCATAGGGCATTTCTTTAATACGTTTTATTCACAGCAACTACCTTTTGAACTCACCGGTGCTCAGAAACGAGTGATAAAAGAGATAAGAGCCGATGTGGGCAGTGGTAAACAGATGAATCGTCTGTTGCAAGGTGATGTGGGTAGTGGAAAGACGCTTGTGGCATTGTTGTGTATGCTCATGGCTATTGACAATAATACGCAAGCATGCTTGATGGCGCCAACTGAGATATTGGCAACTCAACACTATGAAACAATTTCGGAATTGGTGGCTCCTATAGGTATAAATGTGAAATTACTCACCGGTTCAACTCGCAAAAAGCAACGTGACCTCATTCATGGGCAATTACTCGATGGCTCTCTACATATATTAATAGGTACACATGCCGTAATAGAAGATAATGTGCAATTCCAAAACTTGGGATTTGTGGTTATTGATGAGCAACACCGTTTTGGGGTGGCTCAACGTGCACGATTGTGGAAAAAGAACTCAACACCTCCACATGTGCTTGTGATGACCGCTACACCTATCCCTCGCACATTGGCTATGACTGTTTATGGCGACTTGGATGTGTCGGTGATTGATGAATTGCCTCCGGGGCGCAAACCGGTTCAAACTTTGTTGCGGTATGGTGATGACGACAAGCAACGTTTTCAAGTGTATCAAGCTGTGGGCCGACAGTTGAAACAAGGCCGACAGGTTTATATAGTGTATCCATTGATTCAAGAAAACGAAAAGCTCGATTTGCAAAGTCTTGAGGAGGGATATGAATTGATATGTGAAACATTCCCCTCTTATCGCGTGGCATTTGTGCATGGCAAGATGAAACCTGCCGAAAAGGATTATCAAATGTCGCTCTTCGCATCGGGACAGGCTCATATTTTAGTTGCCACTACGGTGATTGAAGTGGGGGTGAATGTGCCTAATGCCACTACAATGATAATTGAGAATGCCGAACGATTTGGTCTTTCACAGCTACATCAATTGCGAGGCAGGGTGGGGCGTGGCGCCGACCAAAGCTATTGTATTTTGATGACTAAAGTGAAAATTGCCAAGGAAACACGCAAGAGATTGGAGATAATGACATCTACAACCGATGGTTTTATTGTGGCAGAGGCTGACCTAAAGATGCGAGGCCCCGGAGACCTTGAGGGAACGATGCAAAGCGGTATTGCTTTTGACTTACACATTGCAAATCTTGCAACTGATGGGCAAATAATACAAATGGCACGTAATACGGCATCGGATATTCTTGATTTAGACCCCGATTTGACGATGCAAAACCATGCAATTTTGAGAAATCAACTAGATGTTTTATTCGCAAAAAACATCAATTGGGGACTGATAAGTTAAAATTTGAGGTGTTTTGATTACAAATTTTAACCACAAATTAACATTTGCTGAGCAACGCATTTCACACGGTCAAAAAAAAGTAGTAAAAAAGTTGTTTTTGTAAGGTATTGATTGCTAGCGTATTAGGTAGCCCTTTTAAGATTTATCACTTTCGGTTTACATTTTTTATTTGTGCAATTGTTTGGTAGTCAAATGAATCATTGTACCTTTGCTCCCGTTGAACAAATAGTAAAAATATTTTAAACCAGCCCCCTCTCCAATGTGTTGTACACATGTGGGCAAAAAAAAATAAAAGATGAATTTGAATAAGATTATTAAAAAAACAACTTTATTAGCAGTATCAATTTGTACAACTTTGAGCATCTCGGCTCAAAACAACACAGCACCTAGTGCACACTCTGAAGCACACCAAAAATATATCGCAGGTGTGAACAACAACTCAAACAAGATTAAAAACGAAGAAACCAATAAATTTGTAAATGGTGTAATTGGTAATACTGAAGTAAATGTTGAAGCCGAAGAAAACATCGGAGCAACAGCAAGCACAGTTTCTATCAAGCATGGATGGGATAACCCACGTGTAAATTGCTACACCGATGTACAAGTTCCTGCAACAGCTAAGATTGACGTTCGTGGCTTCCATATGCCGGTTCCCGGTGCTGTTACATCAGCTTATGGCTATCGTCCAAAATTCCGTCGTATGCACCGTGGTGTTGACATGCGTCTAAGAGAAGGTGATGAAGTACGTGCAGCTTTCAGCGGAACAGTACGTATCGTAAATTATGAAGCTAATGGTTATGGCAACTATGTGGTAATTCGTCACGACAATGGTTTGGAAACTGTTTATGGTCACTTGTCAAAACATAAAGTAAAACGTAACCAAGTAGTAAAAGCAGGTGATGTTATTGGTCTTGGTGGTAATACCGGTCGTAGCTTTGGTGCTCACCTCCACTTCGAAACACGTTATATGGGTGTTGCAATCAATCCTGCAGCGATTATCGATTTCGCAAATGGTGAAGTTCACAACGATTTGTTTGCATTTGACAAAAGCACATATCAAAATGCTAAAAACCAATCATCAGTAGTAGCTAAAAAGTCATATGCTAAAAAAACATATACTAAAAAATCTAGCAAGAAAACTAGCTATGTAAAAAAAGCGTCAACAACTAACGCTTCTAAATCAAAAGCTACTACTTCAAAGAAAAGCCGTTCTTCTAAAAAGAGCCGCCGTTAATACGAAGATATAATAATACGAAATAACTAAGGTGCTGCGTCAATACATAATGACGCAGCACTTTTGTTTATATCAATGCCGAATATATCAAGAGAAAAGCAACAGAATCGAAATAGTTACTGTGTCGAATCTATGTGAGAGTTATTGGATGCTATTGTGGGAAAATAAAAGCGGACCTGCTATAAGCAAGTCCGCTTCTATGATTTCCAATAGGTATAATTTCTAAGGTAAAAAAGATTGTTTTAGGTTTGTGATGCAAAGGTCTTATTTTTTTGCCTAGTAGACAAAAAAAATGATATGTTGTTAAACATGTTTTGCGATTTTGCAGTTATTTGTGCTCTATTATTCTTTAAAAGACTCTATAGAAAGAGTTGTGCCATCAAAAATAGCATAGGAAAAGTGATTAATCCAATCACCTAGAATAATCAATCGTGATGAATTGTTAAGCACATAGTCAAGGAGTATGTGGCGGTGTCCAAAGACAAAATAGTCAATAGGTGAGTCTTGTTTGTTTTCTATCCACCATTTCGAGAATAGAATGAACGGTTCTTTGTCTTCGCCTAAAAAATGAGGCTCATCGACATCGGAGCTACGACTGTGAGATGACCAATTGAGAGCAAATGGTATGGTCCAACGTGGATGAATCCATGAAATCATTTTCTGACAAATGCTACTATGAAATAGCGAGCGAATAAACGCAAACCCTGGTTTGAGTTTTCCCACTCCATCGCCATGAGAAAGCAAAAAACGATGTCCGTCAATTTCTTTAACCTCATATCGGTCGGTGACCACTGTCATGCCTATCTCTTTGGGAAGATAGTCAAAAATCCATATGTCGTGGTTGCCTATATACCATCTAATTTCAACTCCTTCATCGGCAATTAGAGCAAGAGTCCCAAGGAAACGAGTAAATCCACGAGGTGCGACATGTTTATATTCATACCAAAAATCGAGTATGTCGCCAAGAAGATAGATGGCTTTTGCCGAATCTTTTATTGAATTGAGCCAACGCACCACCTTGCGCTCGTAATCTAACGGATTTGTTAGATATTTTGCGCCAAGATGTAAATCAGATATGAAATATGTTTTGTTGCGTTGAGTCATGCGATTCAATAACTACTGTTTGATTAATTCGTGGAATTTATAGAAAATTCCTATAGAAATCCGAGTTCTAATTTCGCTTCTTCGGTCATCATATCTTTGTTCCATTCAGGCTCAAAGACAATGTTGATATTTACGCTTGTCACTCCTTCCACGCTTTCCACTTTCATGCGCATATCGTCGACAATAAAGTCGGCGGCAGGGCAGTTGGGAGCGGTTAGGGTCATGTCGATATTCAATGCACCATCGTCGGCAAGGTCGATTTTATAAATCAACCCAAGGCTATACACGTCGATAGGTATCTCAGGGTCGTAGACGGTTTTAATCATCTCTACAACCTTCTCTTCAATATGTAATTTTTCGTCAGCTGTCATAATACCACAAAGTTACAAATTATCACTGAAAGAATAAAAAGAACACACATAAAATAAAACTAAACCCAATGTTTTCTCTCTATTATTCTTATCGTTGGCTGTCGCCTTAGATAGGTGGCATCTCGCTAATACAAGAAAAAATAACAAAAAGCGAAAAAAACTCTCAATTCTTAACCCTCAATTCTTAATTTATTCATATTTTTGTATCAATCTTGTGGGTGGCAGAGAGTTGCCCTCCCCATGGGAGACATATTTTGGAAGCGTTTCAGCTTTATCCTTTTCACGAAATTTCGCCAAAATTAAGCACATAGGATAAATGGTCAAATGCTCTCCTTTGTCGTTGTATATCCACTTCCTGTCAAGGAAATCGATATAGCGATAAGGCGTGGGAGTGGACTGTTTATTATGTGCTAAGGTGTTTGGCGATGCCTCGTGAAAGATAAACTGACAATGTCCTACGCCTTCCTTATTTATGATAACCGCCAAATTTGAGGACATAGGAGGCTTAATTACATCAAAACCATGAGAAAACTAACATTTCTTACCATTGCTCTGATTCTATCCTTATCGAGTTTAACAGCATTTGCCCAAAAGAAAACATTCACCGAAACCGTTAATGGCGTCTCCTTCAAAATGATCTACGTTGAAGGCGGCACATTCACTATGGGGGACATTAATGATAATGATAATCCGGCACACAAAGTATCACTTAGTAATTATCATATCGGAGAAACAGAAGTCACACAAAGTGTGTGGAAAGCTGTTATGGGGTATAATAATTCTATTTATAAAGGAGATAATCTTCCTGTCGAAAATATATCGTGGTATGAAGCACAAGAATTTTGTGAAAAATTAAGCAATCTTACAGGCAAAAGTTATAGTTTACCCACTGAAGCCCAATGGGAGTATGCTGCAAAAGGAGGCAAACATAGCCGTGGATATAAATTTAGCGGAAGTAATAATCATCTTGATGTCGCTTGGATGGGAGAAGAGGAAGATTTAAATAACACATTTCCTGTTGCAACCAAAAAACCAAATGAATTAGGAGTTTATGATATGAGCGGAAACGTATGGGAATGGTGCTATGATTGGCAGGATAAATATTCAAAAAAAACTCAAACAAATCCAATTGGGATATTAAATGGGGAGTTTAAAGTTTTACGAGGTGGTAGTTTTTTATTATATGGCACATTTGAAGCAGAGATTTCGGGTTCTAATACATCTCGCAATTGTATACGCCCAGTTTATCATAGTGGTTACTGTGGATTAAGAATCGCATTAGACTCTATTTCAAAGCCTAAAGTTATCCAATCTTATCATAATATTTCAGCCTATAGTCCAAACTATCAATCTTTTACAGAAAATATCAATGGGTTTTGTTTTGATATGGTATATGTAGAAGGAGGAACCTTTACGATGGGAAACAAGAAGGAAGAAGATTATAATAGAGGTAGATATCCTCATGAGGTAACATTAAGTGACTATTATATAGCCCAAACAGAGGTTCCTCAAGAGTTATGGACTGCAATCATGGGAAACAATCCATCTTATTTCAAAGACCCGAATCATCCGGTTGAAAATGTTTCTTGGTACGTTGCACAAGAATTTTGTAAAAAGTTAAGCCAAATAACAGGGAAAAACTATTGTTTGCCAACTGAAGCTCAATGGGAATATGCTGCTCGTGGAGGAAATAGAAATAGTAATATTTGTTATTCTTATAATTACGACTATGCTTGGATTATTATGAATGGAGTTCTTAATTATGGAATTGAACGTTGGGAGAGTTCAACTCATCCTATTGCAAAGCTAAAAGCTAATGAACTTGGAATATTTGATATGATTGGTAATGTTGAAGAATGGTGTCAAGATTGGTATTCTACAGATATAAGTTATTCTCAAAAAAATCCTACAGGGCCATCTACAGGAACAGATAAAGTAACTAAAGGAGATTTTCATGGCTCAAGTTCATCGTGGTTTGATGAAGACATCTTAAGCATGCGAAATAATTGGGACAACAATCCTAGTTCTACCAGAGGTTATAGAGGTTTTAGGATCGCCTTAAATACCAACCAAAAGTTGCATCACACAAAATCTTCTATGTCTGAGCGAGATGGTTATGAGTGGGTTTCATTGAAAGGCGAATCAAATCTTTGTGGGGCACAAGTAGGGGGCAAGGTTGTTGTGCCGGCTGAATATAGCGAAGTGAAATATATGCCTTATTATAATGGGTATTTCTTGGTAGGGAAAGGTGGTTATATGGGAGTATATGACTGCTTGGGAAATTATCTTATCCCTATTGATCGTTGCTATTCATCGATACTCAAAACTTGTTCCGATGGTCGTTATTATTATCGTGTGTGCAAAAACGGCAAATATGGTGCTTGTAACTTGAAAGGAACAGAAATTGTAGAGCCTATTTATCGTGATTTGATTTTGTATAATGGAGTGTTTATATATCGCAATGATGCTGATTGGCTTCCATTGTCAATAGGTATTGATAATAACAATGAGGTGATTGAAAATCCACAATTGGCACAAACCTCACAGATAAATTACGACATAGCTCTCGAACAAGCGAAGCTTGAAGAAGCATTCGGAAAAGATGTAAAAGTGGAACAAGTGGTCACTGAAGATGGCCGTCGTGCATTCAAAATTGTTTTTGAGAATCAAATCTTGTTTGAATTTGGGAAATCTACCCTCAATGCCCAAGCGATAAAATATATCGAACAAGTGGCTGAAGCTTTAAAGAAATTGCCTTCAACCAACGTGATAATTAAAGGTTATACCGATAATGTGGGAACACTTGAAGCAAACCAACGAGTATCAAATCGTCGAGCTAAAGTAGTAAGTGACCGATTGACATTATTAGGCATTTCAGCGTCACGACTTACATCACAAGGCGTTCCGTTGGCCGACTATGTGGCATCAAATGAAACAGAGGAGGGGCGCGCACTCAATCGCCGCGTGGAAATCGTAATTGAGCCTATGGAATAAGGTTGTTATTGATGTAAGATAAAAGCTTTCAAAAACAAAGGCAACCCTAATGGGTTGATTAGTATATAGCCGGGTATAGCCACTTAGTGGTTATGCCCGGATTTGTATATGAGAAGATTTTATTTCTGAAATATAAATATAGGTCAATTGTGAGAATATGAGAAAAACAAAGGGCCGAGATTGACCTCAGCCCTTAAGTGGTATTTAAATGAGAATATTATACGTTTTTGCCGTGGCAGGCTTTGTATTTTTTGCCACTACCGCAAGGACATGGGTCGTTACGTCCGATTTTAGGACCGGCAACAACCGGTTGAGGGCGTTGACGCTCTCCTTGGTGAGCCGAAGCGGCAGCGCGTTGAGCATTTTCGCCGGGAAGATCCTCTTTTGATGTGCGATATTGAGAATAGTCGTTGCGACGCTCAGGCATAGCTTGTTTCACCTCGGGTTGACGTTGAGGTTGCTCTTCTTCGTTAGCAACTTCGCGTTGTTTAATGTAGATTTGACCACGCAACAATGCCGACATTGCTTTCTCGTTGAGGTTGTTGAGCATCGCTTCGAAAAGGTGGAATGATTCTACTTTGTAGATTACCAATGGGTCTTTTTGTTCGTATGAAGCATTTTGAACCGATTGACGCAATTGGTCAAGTTCGCGAAGGTGTTCTTTCCACAACTCATCGATTGAAACGAGCATGAGCGCTTTGTGCCATTCCTTAACGATAGCTTTACACTCGGTATTGTAGGCTTCGGTGATGTCTACACGAAGGTTGAAGATGCGTTTGCCATCGGTGATTGGCACCATGATTTTTCCAGTTGCGTTGCGGTTTTCAACCCAATCTTTGATAACCGGTTGTGCAACTTCGATGATGCGTTGACTCTTGCGATTAAGAGCCTCGTTGGCAGTATCATATATGCGGTCGATTAGATCTTGCTTGCTGAGCGATTTATATTCTTTTTCGTCAACAGGAATTTCTATAGTCAACACTTTGAATAGCTCAAGTTTCAAATCTTCGTAGAAGTTGGGTGCTTCGTGAGTGTTAACAAGGTTCTCGATTGTGTCGTAAAGCATGTTAGCGATGTCGATACCTATACGTTCACCGAGCAAAGCGTGTTGACGGCGGTTGTAGATATAGGTACGTTGCTTATTCATCACATCGTCGTATTCAAGAAGGCGTTTACGAATGCCGAAGTTGTTACCTTCAACACGTTTTTGTGCATTTTCAATGGCTTTTGTCACCATTTTAGCTTCAATCATTTCGCCTTCTTTCAATCCGAGAGTGTCGAGCATTTTCATCACACGATCGGTTGCGAATAGACGCATCAATTGGTCCTCAAACGAGACATAGAATACAGAAGAACCCGGGTCTCCTTGACGACCTGAACGACCACGCAACTGACGGTCGACACGACGAGATTCGTGACGTTCAGTACCAATAATGGCAAGACCTCCGGCGTCTTTCACCTCTTTAGAGAGCTTGATGTCGGTACCACGACCTGCCATGTTGGTAGCAATGGTAACTGCGCCGGTTTTACCAGCGAGAGCCACAACCTCAGCTTCTTTTTGGTGAAGCTTGGCGTTGAGCACTTGACAAGGAATGCGGCGCATATCGAGCATACGCTTGAGCAATTCAGAGATTTCGACTGAAGTAGTGCCCACAAGCACCGGGCGTCCGGCTTCTTTTAGACGTACAATCTCTTCGATTACAGCAGCATATTTTTCTTTCTTGGTTTTATATACACGGTCGTTGAGGTCGAAGCGTGCGATAGGACGGTTTGTTGGAATTTCCACAACATCGAGTTTGTAGATGTCCCAGAATTCGCCTGCTTCGGTTGAAGCCGTACCGGTCATACCCGCAAGTTTGTGATACATGCGGAAGTAGTTTTGGAGAGTAATGGTAGCAAATGTTTGTGTTGCCGCTTCCACTTTTACACCTTCTTTAGCTTCGATAGCTTGGTGTAGCCCATCGCTATAACGACGGCCTTCCATGATACGACCTGTTTGCTCGTCAACGATTTTGATTTTGTTATCATCGATTACATATTCCACATCTTTTTCGAAGAGGGTATATGCTTTGAGGAGTTGAGTCACCGTGTGAACGCGTTCGGCTTTGATAGCATAGTTTTGCATCAAGTCGTCTTTGCGTTGTTGCTTTTCAGCAATGTCGGTTATGTGTTCAAGCTCTGAAAGTTGAGCAGCGATGTCGGGCAATACGAAGAATTGAGGGTCGCTACTTTTACCTGTCAATTCGTCGATACCTTTATCGGTGAGTTCCACGCTACGGTTCTTTTCATCAATCACGAAATATAGCGGATCGGTGATGAAAGGCATTTCGCGGTTATTGTCTTGCATATAATAGGCCTCAGTGTCGAGCAAGAGTTTTTTCATACCTTCTTGGCTCAAATATTTAATGAGGGCACTATTTTTAGGTAGGCCTTTGAATGCACGGAACAAAAGGATTGCGCCTTCTTTTTGTTGCTCTTTGTCTTCAGTAGCAATTTTTGCTTTAGCTTCACTGAGAAGTTGTGTCACAAGACGGCGTTGTGCTTCAACAACTTTTTGCACGTTGCCACGGAAGTCGTTGAATAATTGGTCATCGCCTTTAGCTACCGGACCAGAGATAATCAATGGGGTACGAGCATCGTCGATAAGCACCGAGTCAACCTCGTCGACAATAGCATAGTAGTGCTTGCGTTGCACCATGTCTTGAGCCGCCATTGCCATGTTGTCGCGAAGGTAGTCGAAACCAAATTCGTTGTTTGTACCGAATGTGATATCGCAGTTATATGCTTTGCGACGTTCTTCAGAGTTTGGCTCATGTTTATCGATACAATCAACGGTTGAACCATGGAACATATAAAGAGGGCCCATCCATTCCGAGTCACGTTTAGAAAGGTAGTCGTTGACTGTTACTACGTGAACACCGCGTTTAGATAGAGAGCGAAGGAATACCGGAAGGGTTGCCACGAGTGTTTTACCTTCACCAGTTGCCATTTCGGCAATCTTACCTTGATGAAGCACGATACCACCAATAAGCTGAACGTCATAGTGAATCATGTCCCAAATGATTTCGTTACCACCGGCAACCCAATGGTTGTTCCAAATAGCTTTGTCTCCATCGATGGTTACGAAGTCGCGTCCCTCAGCGGCTAAGTCGCGGTCGAGCTGAGTGGCAGTAACTGCAATTGTTTCATTTTTAGCAAAACGAGCAGCAGTTTCTTTTACCGCAGCAAAAACAGTGGGAAGATGTTCGTTGAGTTGGTCTTCAATGATGTCAAGTATTTTTTTCTCGTTGGCATCAATTTGATCCCACATGGGTTGACGGTCTTCAAATGGAAGCTCTTCAACTTTAATGCGGAGTTCTTTGTTCTCGTTTTCTAACTCAGAGGTGCTATCAGCGATTGATTGACGCACTTTTGTGATAACTTCACGGAGCTCGTCGATGGACAGTTTTTCCATATCGGGACCCAATGCCTTGATTTTCTCTACAATAGGCCTAATTTCCTTTAGGTCGCGTTGCGACTTGTCTCCAAAAAGTTTTTTGATAAAACTAGTAAATGACATTGTTATATTTGTTTATTTATTATTATCTGAATTAAGTTTTTAAGGCATAAAATACCCTGTCGCTATTTTTGCAACTGCAAAGATAGTTAAAATCCTTTGAAATAGAATTATTAAGAGCAAGAATAATGACTAAAAATGCAGCGGAGTGGACGCCGCGGCATTTGGAGAGCGAATGCGAAGTAAGCGAGCCACAGTGGGAGCTATGGCACGAGCATCAACGGGGTATGTAATAGTTTGCGCTTCGACCGATGGAGTTAATATATATATAGGAGCTGAAGCACAGGCATTGCGCACTACAATATTATTTGTTTTGTCATCTTTTTCAATTTCCCATCCCGGAATTATTGTGAATATAATGTCGCCTGAGTACTTAAAGTTGGTATTGCGGCGAATGATTTCGGGCTGTTCGCCAGCTTTACCCAATAAAATATCATCGATAGTGTAGACATTGGCTATACCTTCCATTTGAGACAAAAATTCCGCCAACTCTTTACGAATGGTTGTTATGTTGAGTTTGCTGTCGTTAATGGCCTTGTGGTTTAGGTATATTTGATTATTGTAAATGCCTTTTACCCATTCTTGCCTATTATATATTCCAGAGAGATACAAATTGCTAAACGAAGTTGCTCTTGTATACGAAAACACTCCGTGAGGAATGTTCCATCGTTCGTCGTCGCGTGAAACTGCCAAGCGAGATGGAGTGCCTGCCACAAACACCAGTGTGTTGTCGATGCCCACCGACGAGTCAATGAAATCAAATAATTGAGTGAGACTTCGGTCGAGTTTGATGTATGCATCCATTGTTTCGACACGATTATAAGCATCTCTACTATACTCGTAAGGGGTGAGATTATAGGCAATGTTAATCATGTCGGTCAACCCTTTGTGACTGCCTAGTGAGTGCGACTTAATGTAGTCGATAGCTATCGATGTGATTTCATTGTTTACACATGCCGATTCTTTGAATTTGCGATATCGGTCAACATCGTTATTGGGGAATGTGTAGCGGAAAGGATATGTGCGTCTATGTTCGGGTACATCGGGGTATAGCCCAATATCCATCGACGGAGTCCATGAAATAGTATCGAGTCGCGCCGATAATGGGTATTTATAATTGCGTGTTGAAATTGGCGAGGGGACATCTTTGTAATAAGTGGTAGAGGCCCATTTGCCCGATGCGTCATTAATCCAGAATGCTGAATTAGCGGCATGGCCGCTCATTATTATCGATTGTTGGGCATCGGGGGCTATTGAATGTATTTGGTTAAGTCCGTCACCATCAATTTTCAATTCATCGCTGAGAGTAGATACCGATAAGGCTTTGGGTGAGTAGGTCTCATTAGTGTAATTGCCTATTTTGTCGGAGTCGAACAATATAGGGTGAGACAAGCCTTTGTTGTAGTTGAATACATATTGCGAAGGGATACCGTTGACCGAAGGGGCTGCACCGGTGTAAAGCATTGCTGTGGCAGCCACGTTGTCGAGTGGAGTGCCATAGTCTACGTTTTGCAATATCACGCCATCTTTTAATAGGCGATTGAAGCCTTTTTCACCAAAATAAGAACGCAATTGGTCGATATACATTTGGTCAAGACCTTCAATCATAATACCAACAACAAGTGATGGACGCTTGGTGTTGACTTGCGCCGAAAGCGACATTGTCACCATCGAGGCAATTAGCGACAATATTATTCGTTGTGCTATTTTGTTTTCTTTGCGGCTCATTAATAATAGCGTAAAAGGTAAATGTTAGTAATTGAGCGTATTAATCCAATCAACAATAGAGGGGCAAAAGCGATGTTTCCCACTTGTATACCACTCAATAGTATGATTGTAAGCAAAATTAGTGCCACAATGTTGACATAGTGGTAGATTTTCACAATTCGGGAGCGATATATATTTATACCCGGCCCTATTACAGCAATAAATGCCAATGGATTGAGCCATAGGTAAAGATAATTGGGAGAGGTTGCTTCGTTTACCGATATGAAGATGAGAAACGTGAGAAGTAGCGATGCTAACCCAAAGCACCCGAATATTATTGCGTCAAACCATCGGCTCACCCGCTTGCGATTGAAGTCATTGTATGATATGAAAATTGTAATAACCAATAGTATGGAGAAAATAAACAAGGGAGAAAGGTAAAATGATGTAGGCGGTAGTTGTGCAGGCTTGCCATCGTTAATAATGGTTTCGTTTTTGACTAATCTTACGTTGTTGCCTGTCGAGTCGGTAATCATGGCGCTGCGCATCAAGCTTTCGAGGGCTTCGGGAGCAAACATTTTTTCGCGTTCCGATAGCTTGTAGTCAATTCCCGAACCTAATGCCAAGTCGATGCCAAATTGATACCAAGGGTAGTTTTGGTGAAAATATCGCATTTCATCGCGATAGCTCCATTGGTCGGCACCTTCTAGATCAACATACGAAAATTTAATTGAATCCTTCAACACTTTTTCGATAAGGTCGATAGGCTTTGTAGCGCAATTGTTTTTTACATAATTGTAGCGGTAAACGCAGTTTTCGGGAAGTAGGTTTTCGTTGAGCAGATTTATGAGCTCTAATTTTTGCCCATGAGTGAGATTGAGCTCTTGCTCTACTACACGGCGATTTTCGGCCAAATAGTGTCGCATGAAGATGTCGAATGGGTATGCACCTACACGATAGTCGGTTTCACCTTTGAGAAATTTAAGTGCGAAATTTTCAGATTGGAATTCAAATAGGCCATAATTGATTGCCATGTCTTTTCCGTTCATTTGTACGCGTATAGCAGTGTGGCCACAAAGTTCATACATCACACTGCCGGCATGACAGGTAATGAGACTGACGCGTGGTTCTTCTAATTTTGTAGTGTCGTTTTGCGCTGAACAGGTTACGCTACAAAATATAAGAGCTATGATTATCTGAAAAATACGTTTCATTGAAATGGGGATAGTGTTACATTATACCACGTTCGCGTAGTCGGCATTGCCAAGCCCAAGCCGAGCGCATGGTGTCGTCGATTGATGCAGTGGCGGTCCATCCGAGCACTTCGTTGGCATATTTGGGGTTAGCCCACACTTTTTCGATGTCGCCGGCGCGACGTCCCACTATTTTATGAGGAACTTTCACTCCGGTAGCACGTTCAAATGCCGCAATAAGTTCTTTTACCGATAGTCCTACACCGGTTCCAAGGTTGAATGTTTCAACTGCATCGTTTGATTTATCTTGTAACATGCGTTCTACTGCAATAACGTGAGCTTTTGCGAGGTCTACCACGTTGATGAAGTCGCGTATGCAAGAGCCGTCGGGTGTGTTGTAGTCATCGCCAAATACGCTCAATTCTTTGCGAATGCCTATCGCAGTTTGTGTGAGGAAGGGTATGAGGTTTTGGGGTACACCGTTTGGCAATTCTCCAATTTCGGCCGATGGATGTGCGCCTACGGGGTTGAAATAACGTAATATCACACTCTTAATGGGGGCTCCACTGCGCACCACATCATGGATAATCTCTTCGCAAATCTGTTTTGTGTTGCCATAGGGCGAAGTTGCCACTTTTATAGGCGCAGCTTCGGTTACGGGGTTTTCATCGGGTTCTCCATAAACGGTGCATGATGATGAGAATACGATTCCTTTGACGCCATGTTGTGGCATGAGGTCGAGTAGATTCATCAATGTGTTGAGATTGTTGCGATAGTAGAGAGTGGGTTTCTCGATTGATTCACCCACAGCCTTACTTGCCGCGAAGTTGATGATGCCGGTAATGTCGGGGTATTGATTGAAAAGATTCGACAATGCATTTATGTCGGTGCAATCAGCCTCAACAAAGTCGGGGCGAATACCTGTGATGCGTTCAATGCCGTCGAGCACGTCGCGGTTGCTATTTGAAAGGTTGTCGATAATCACCACCTTGTATCCCGCTTGTTGAAGCTCAACTACGGTGTGAGAACCAATATATCCGGTGCCTCCGGTAACTAATATGCGATCAGTTTTCATTCTGCGAATTTTTGTTTGTTTAAATATCTCACAAAGATACGCAAAATTATTGATAGTTGAAATATGTAGATTGAGAATTGTTGAGTGATTATATTGTGTCTATTACTCTGTTGGTTCTTCGCTTGGACGCATAGCCACGTTTATCACTTTCATGCGACAGTTTTTGCAATCGAAATCGAGGCGAAAACGGTCGAGTCCGGTTTCAATAAATAGTGGAGTGGGCAATTCTTTCCCTTTGTGTGTTTTGAGGCAGAATCCAAGTTCACGACGGACGCAATAGCGGGTTGTCATCACGAGAGTTTCCCCTTCGATGCGTCGAACCTCAAGGGCAGGTTGGATAGCCGTAACGCCGTGGTCAACATAGAATTGTTGTGCCAATCGGTTAGATACATTGTCGTGATAGGTGAGTCGGGTTCCCATTGGAGGAGTGACGCTCATATCCTCACTTCGACGCATGTCACGTTCATAGCGCATGCGGTGCGACTTGTCGAGCAGTTCGATAGCTTGTCGGCGCAACTCGGTTAGTTGCGATGCAGGTATAAATAAATTGCCTGTGGTATCGTCGATTTGGGTGATGTGATAAATGGTGCCACCGGTTTTCTCGAGCACTCGTCGGCGTGCTTGTTCTTGCGGAGTTTTTGCCTCTTGTGGCTCTATGGAGATTGTGGCTGTCACGCTGTTTCCTCGTTGGTCGGTGATGTCGAGGGCCAAAATATTGTTTGAAGTCAATCGCAGGCACATCGTAATGTCAATTTGGCGTGTGGCAGTGTCGCGTTCAAGCACATCGTCCCACTCTTTGTCTTTATTACGATAAAGAACTGCTCCGGGCCAAATTGATACAGTAGAAGCAGGGTAGATGATGTTTTTCTCTATCTTGTTTAGACGGAATCCACAGAACGGACCGCGATCGTGGAAATATCCAAGTCCGTCGCCATTATGCAGCTCGACTGACAATTCTTTTATCATTATGGCTCCACCTGGAAGGTTGCGTTTCACTCGTGCCACCGGTTCTCCTATCGATTTAGGGGAATGGAGTGAAGCCATGGGGTGTGCCATTGAATTCTCATCGGCAAAATATCGAGTAAAACCACGATTGAAACTCTTGTTGAGTGCCGGGGTGAATTTTAGCGTTGTTGTACCTAGTGAAGCACGTTGATATTTATCGGGATTCTGTTCGATAATCTTGTCTATTATCTTGCGATAAGCAGCAACAGTGTTTTTTACATATGCCACATCTTTCAATCGCCCCTCGATTTTAAATGACGACACACCGGCTTCGAGCATTGCTTCAATGTCGGTGCTACGATTGAGGTCGCGGAGCGAGAGCAGATATTTGTGGTATTGATACATTTTGCCGTTCTTGTCGGTGAGACTATAAGGGAGGCGGCACATTTGGGCACATTCGCCACGATTGGCGCTTCGTCCTTTTGCTACGCAACTTGCTTGACAGTCTCCGCTATAGCTCACACACAGTGCGCCATGTACAAATGCCTCAAGTGGAACTTTAACTTTTTTGTAAATCTCAGAGATTTCATCGATAGACAATTCGCGAGCAAGAACTACTTGTGAAAATCCCACACTTTCAAGGAATTGCGCCTTCTCGGCATTGCGAGTGTCGCATTGGGTACTCGCATGCAGTGCAATAGGAGGAATATTCATTCGCAACACCCCCATATCTTGTACAATGAGTGCGTCAACTCCAATCTTGTATAGGTCGTGAATAAGTTTTTCTACCGACTCTAATTCGTTGTTATATATGATTGTATTGACGGTAATATAAACCTTTACATTAAATTGATGCGCAAATTCAACCACCCGAGCAATATCTTCGAGAGAATTGCCGGCAGCCACTCGTGCGCCATGGCTCGACGCGCCCATATACACCGCATCGGCACCATGCTTGATGGCTTCAATGGCAGTGTTGGCATCGCGTGCCGGAGCCAATAACTCTATTTTACGAGGTTTTTCCGTCTTTCCCATAATCAACACCGCAAAGATAGCAATTAAAGAGGAAAATGGAAAGAGGAGAGAGGAAAAAGGAAAGATTTAGATTGAGTAATAATGATAATGGAGCCTTTAGATTTTTATCCGCTTAAAATTTTATTGGTGATAGTGTAATTTTCAAGTATATAGAGGGTGTATAATGATATATTTTTGTAAATTTGTAGGATTAAGAATGAAATCACTATAAACTACTATAAAAAACAATGAGCAACTCAGCATTTATAAATAAGCCATCAAAAATAGAGTCTTTTGAAGAAGTAGTCAAAGGTGTCACTTTCAAAATGATAAAAGTAGAGGGCGGCACCTTTAAGATGGGCGCCCAATCGACCGACCCCAATGGCGAGAATTATGACAGCGAGTCTGATAGCGACGAGCGACCTATTCACAGCGTTACCTTAAGTGATTACTATATAGGCGAAACCGAGGTAACCCAAGAATTGTGGGAAGCGGTAATGGGAACTAATCCATCAAGGTATAAAGGGTCAAATAAACCGGTAGAGAATGTTTCTTGGAATGACTGCCAAGAGTTTATCGCAAAGCTAAATCGACTAACCGGCAAGAGATTCTGCTTGCCCACCGAAGCAGAGTGGGAATATGCCGCTCGCGGCGGCAAAAAGAGCCGTGGGTATAAATATGCAGGTAGCAACACCATCAGCGAAGTGGCGTGGTATAGAGATAATGCTTATGATGTAGGGTATAGCAGTCCCGCCTATGGCACCCACCCTGTTGGCACCAAGTCACCAAATGAATTAGGTTTATATGATATGAGTGGTAATGTATGGGAATGGTGTAGTGATTGGTATGGAAAATATTCGTCATCTTCGCAGATCAATCCCACGGGCCCCACATCGAGTAAATCCTCTTCCCGCGTGCTTCGCGGTGGTAGCTGGAACTGCAGCGCGCAGAACTGCCGTGTGTCGTTTCGTGGCAACAGCCGCCCGGTCAACCGCCACGGCTTCCGTTTGGCTCTCCGCCCATAGGTATCCGGTTTATCCATCTCGTTTAAGCTAAAACAATCAGAGCATAACTGCAATTCCACAGCCCCAATAAATAAGGTGTTCTTCCATCACAGCTCCGGAAAAAGTGTAATTTTCAAGAATATAGAGGGTGTAGAATGATATTTTTTTGTAAATTTGTAGGATTAAGGGAACTTCTATAAATAGCTTTGTGGAGATTTATGGATTTTATTTGAGCAGATTTTTGTTTTTTGTTGAATGAGCATAGCGAGCTATGCGATTGAAACAACGGTAAAAAGAAGCCAAAGAAAAGTATAAAGCACACAAAAGAACGTTCCCAATAAATACTGTTTAATTAATTCGTGGAATTTATATAAATTACCTTAAGAATGAAATCACTATAAACTACTATAAAAAACAATGAGCAACTCAGCATTTCTTCCAATAGGCACATTGCTGTCGCGACAATATAAGATTATTCGTCACATTGGAGCAGGAGGCTTTGGAAAGACATATCTTGTAGAGGATCGCATGGCTAAGAATAAGCACTGTGTTGTAAAAGAGTTTTTTGTGTCGCGAATGTGCATGCGTGATGCTTCAAATTCTGTAACAGTAAGTGTGGAGTCAGACCGCCAGGTATTTGAGTATCTGCTAAATAGGTTTGAAAAAGAGGCAATAAAAGTAAGTGAGCTTGACCACCCCAATATTGTAAAAGTTTCTCGATTGTTTGATGCAAACAACACAATCTATTATGTGATGGATTATGTAGATGGCGAGTCGTTGAATGATATGTTGAATCGAGGAGTTGTGTTTGACGAAAAAAAGGTGATGCGTTATTTGACACAATTACTCGATGCTCTTGAGTATATTCATAGTCGCAAACCTGTAGGAGTGATGCACCTTGACATAAAACCGGCTAACATCATGATTGACCGCAATGATAACGTGGTTCTTATCGACTTTGGAGCGAGCAAGTCGTTTAACTCTACGTCGGTGAATGAAACATTATTGTCATCCACAGGGTTGCTATATACACCCGGTTATGCTCCAATCGAACAAGAAAATGGCGATAAGAATGATTTAGGTCCTCATTGCGACATCTATGCATTAGGGGCAACTCTATATCGCATCTTTAGCGGACAAAATCCCCCTTCTCCATTTGCAATATTCCGCAAGGGGCTCCCGGCAGTTCCGGGCATTTCCTCAAAATTGCAACAAGTGATAACGAAATCAATGGAATTTGAGGTGAGTAACCGAATAAAGAATGTTGCCGAGTTCCGTGCGATACTTGGAGTTGAACCGGTACAAATAGGAAAGAACGAGATAACACAAATCGCAGAAGTTACACAAATAAATAAGCCATCAAAAATAGAGCCTTTTGAAGAAGTAGTCAAAGGTGTCACTTTCAAAATGATAAAAGTAGAGGGCGGCACCTTTAAGATGGGCGCTCAATCCTCCGACCCCAATGGCGAGAATTATGACAGCGAAGCTGATGATGCTGATGAACGACCGGTTCACAGTGTTACATTAGATGATTATTATATAGGTGAGACTGTGGTAACTCAAGAATTGTGGCGAGCGGTGATGGGAAGTCCTCAACAAGGTTTTTGGTCAAAATTATTTGGAGCTAAGGACGATCTCTCAAAAGAAAAATTTCCTAAAACGAGTCTTTCATGGAATGATTGCCAAGAGTTTATCAAGAAATTAAATCAACTAACCGGCAAGAGATTCTGCTTGCCCACCGAAGCGGAGTGGGAATATGCCGCCCGTGGCGGCAATAAGAGCCGTGGGTATAAATATGCAGGTAGCAACACCATCGACGAAGTGGCGTGGTATAGAGATAATGCTTATGATGTAGGGAATCGCAGTCCTGCCTATGGCACCCACCCTGTTGGCACCAAGTCACCCAATGAATTAGGAATATATGATATGAGTGGAAATGTATGGGAATGGTGTAGTGAT
>JAZNGZ010000105.1:0-39115 GCA_045576735.1 Muribaculaceae bacterium | reverse complement strand
TCAATGACTTCTCCGACAAGTACATTAAAAATGTGGCAAAAAAATTAAACAATAGACCTCGTAAAAAATTAAATTTTTCAACCCCTAAAACGGAATTCTTCAAACAAATTGCTATTTTTGCACTTGCTAGTTGAATCTGCCCTATATCAATGTATTACTGCAATAAATTGTTTTAGAATAAATTTACAATGTAATAGTGTGATCATATCAAAAAAAATAATTAAATTTGCGGTTTATTATTGGAAAATAATTTAACCGCTTTTTTATATGAAAAAAATTTACTTAAGTGTTTTATTGGCAGGTGCAACACTCTTCTCATTTGCACAAAGCAAAATTGACCTTAATGGTCAAGCAATGCTTCACCAATACCAATTGATGGAAAAACTTGGAAGTGAAAATCCTTTTAAAACAGATAAGGAGGATTTAAACACGATTAAACCATTTGGCGATATGCCAGAACGAGTGGTGGTTCTTATTGACTTGAATAAAGATGCTAATCTTGCCGAGTTGGAGGCTGAAGGTGCAGTTATTCGTTCACAAATCGACAACCTTGCTCTTGTAGAAGTTGATGTGGATAAAGTAGTAGCTGTTTCAAATTTGAAATCGGTAAAATCATTGTCAATGCCTAAAATGGCTAAGCCTCTTATGGACCAAGCTCGTACAAAGACAGGTGTAAATACAGTTCATCGTCCATTGGGACAATTACCTCAAGCATATAAAGGGGCAGGTGTGGTAACCGGTCTTGTTGATGCAGGAGTTACAGCTAATCACCCCAACTTTAAGAATGCAGATGGTTCATCGCGTGTGAAAGCCGCATGGACTATTACCGGTAAAGATGGTATTGAAACTGCTTATGACAGTGAGTATAAACTCAGTCAGTTCACAACCGACCTTTCAACAATGTCGCATGGTACACACGTAGCCGGTATTATGGCAGGTGGCTATAAAAATTTGGCCGACACAATCAACTACTATGGTGTTGCAAGTGAGTCGGATATTTTGATGGTAGGATTGGGTAATGATGCATATGATAATAATATTCTTATGGGTATTGAAAATATCATCGAGTATGCTGAAGCGAATAACCAACCATGTGTTGTAAACCTTTCAATGGGTAGTGGTTATGGTCCTCACGATGGTACAGAATTGTTTAGCCAATATATCGATAAATTGGCAGAGCGTGCAGTAATTTGTGTGGCCGCAGGTAATGAAGCCGATATGGGGTATGCTATTACAAAAACAATGACTGCAAGTGATAAGACTATCAACTCATTTGTGATGCCTACCGCTTATAAGAATGGTCAATTAGGTAATATCGAAATTTGGAGCAATACCAATCAAGCATTTAAAGTTACTCCTGTTTTATATGACTTGACACAAAAAACAATCGTTTATGCAATGCCTGCAGTTACCGCAAGCACTAATGGCGAGTTTAAATTTGTTAGTACAAAGGATTATAGTAGCCCCGGCGACATTTCTTCAGCTGTGTTTGAGGATGCTTATACCGGTTATATTGGTGTTGGTTCAAAAGTAGATGAATATAACAATCGTTACACTGCACAAATCTCATATTATCTAGTAAATTCAGCAAATAACCCAACAGGAAATGTTGCGTTTGGTGTTATGATTGAAGGAAATGCCGGTCAACGTATTGACGTATATGCTCCATCAGGTTATAGCACATTGGCCTCAAACGACATCTCTGGTTGGATGAATGGTGGCGGAGATGGATCAATCACTGATGCATCTTGTGCCAAAAATGTTATTTCAGTTGGCGCATTTACAAGCCGTGATAAAGTTCCCGTGAGAGTAAAAGGTTATGCATATAATTTCTCTTCATATGTTGATCTTGATGATATTGCTGCATTCTCAAGCTACGGAACACTCGTTGATGGCCGTAAATTGCCTCACTTGACAGCTCCAGGTGCCATGATAGTTTCTTCAATGAGCCCATATTACATGACATTGGCTCTTCAACAAGGCGTTTATGATAATGAGTTTATGTTGGTTGGTAAAACTACCTATAACAATAGCCCATACTATTATGATTATATGATGGGAACATCAATGGCGGCTCCATTTGCTTCGGGTGCTGTCGCTCTAATGTTGCAAGCTAATCCTAATTTGACAAGTGCAGAAGTGCGCTCAATCTTAATTAACACAGCAACCCAAGATGCATTTGTTGAAAACTCATCAAATCCTGTTCAATGGGGTGCCGGTAAAATAAATGTGCTTAATGCAGTAAAAACTGCTATTGCTTATGATGGAGTAGAGGGAGTTAAGGCCGATGTGGCTCAAAATGTATTGGTAACACCTGTAGCACAAAATCAATATGAAGTTACATATGTGGGTGCAACAGCGGTTGATGCAACACTTTACAATGTTGCAGGTCAAGCAGTAGTTAATGCTTCGGCTCAAGCTGACAATGTGGTTGTTGATGCTTCATCGGTGGCAAGTGGTGTGTATATCCTTGCAGTGGAAGCTAATGGCGCTAAATATACTACAAAAGTGGTTGTGAAGTAATCTTCACATTTCATAAAGAATAAAAGCCATTATCGGGTTGCCTGATAATGGCTTTTTTCTTATTTTTGTAAAAAATTGAATTGACAAAAATGAGAAAGATATTACTGTCGTTATTTGTGCTTATTGCGTTTGTAGCTCAGCCCTCTTCGCCACTCGACAATCGTAGCCGTGCCATAATGGAGTCGATAAAGGGAGGAGGGATGCCTATTGTTGTTAATTTGGATGACAACAAAGGGCTAAAATCGCAAGTGACGGAAAATGATGAAATATATTACCCGGTTATAATTAAATTGTCAAATGATACGGTGATAGATGAATTGGAAGCATTGGGCACGGTAATAATGCATCGGCGTGAGAATTTTTTGTTGGCATGTATTCCTTATAGTCAGCTTGATGCGGTGTCGCGGTTGCCATTGGTTAACAAGATGAGCTTATCTGCGCCAATGTCGTTAACTCTTGATGAGGCACGAAAAATGACAAATGTGAATTTGACTCAGCAGGGAGTTGACTTGCCACAATCATATGACGGGAATGGTGTTGTAGTGGGATTTTCCGATACCGGATTTGACCCGTCTCATCCCAATTTTAGGGATGGACGATTGATGAGATTTGTTCATTACGATGAGTTGCATGCGTTAAAGTATGACATGACCACGCCTCAAGAAATGTTACAATTTGCCGATACCACAGAGTGGCACGCGACTCATGTTGCAGGGATATTGGCAGGCGGTTATAGGGAGATGCCATATTGGGGAGTTGCTCCGGGAGCTGATATTGTAGCAACAACTAGCTCGCTATATGACATGTCGATACTTGCCGGGGCAGAAGATGTTGTAAAATATGCAAAAAGTAAAGGTGTGCCTGCAGTGATAAATATGTCGTTAGGTTATTATCTTGGTCCACATGATGGCACTTCGTTGTTTAATCAATATCTTGGATTGTTGGGCAAAGAGGCTATTGTTTGCCTATCGGCCGGCAATGAGGGTAATAAACGGGTGTATATTCCTTTTGACGCCGTTAATGACGGAGATGAGATGAAAACGTTTGTATATGATAATCCTAAGGTGTGTGGCATTGAATTGCGCGGGGCTATAGATTTGTGGAGCAGCGACAGTCGTGAGTTTATGGTGGCTCTCACAATATATGATAGGGAAACCAAAGAGTTTGTTTATACCTCTCCCTTTATAGGCTCCATGTCGGGAGGCGCATCATCGTGGGGTATTTCTTCGTCGGCATTAGCAACTGATAATGATGTTTCCATTCCGTTGTTTGAAAGTGGCTTGACAGGCTCAGTTAGGATATATTCATCACTTAATCTTGAAAATAATAGATATAATGTTTATGCAACGGTTGATGTAAAAAATAATCAACTTGACACGTCGGGGCGTCTTGGGAGATATTGTATAGGGTTTATTACTCGGGCACAAGCCGGCATGCATATTGATGCTTATGCCGATGGCTCTAGGTTGATTTTTAATTCGCTAGGCGTCGAAGGATTTACGATGGGCACATCGCAACGTTCTATCTCAGATTTGGCATGTGGAGAAAATGTTTTTGTGGTGGGAGCAAGTAATTCTCGAAACACTGCGCCACAGGTTGACGGAAGTGCGTCTAAATATGGTTTTAATGTAGGCACAGTGGCTGATTTTTCTAGTTATGGAACCCTTGATGATGGCCGACAATTGCCTCATATTTGTGCTCCCGGCAATATGATTGTATCGTCGATTAATTCGCATTTTGTGAGTAGATTAAGTGAGTCGACATTAGGCTCGTTGGCAGCAAAAACAATGGTTGATGGAAAGGGATATTATTGGATTTCGGAGTGCGGGACGTCGATGTCGTCGCCCCATGTTGCCGGAGTGGTAGCGTGTTGGCTTGAAGCCGATTCTTCTCTAACGGTTCAAGATGTGATTGAGATAGCGCAGTCAACAGCTAGTACCGATTATCCTGATTTCCCCAATTCGCAATGGGGCGCAGGAAATATTGAAGCATATGCCGGACTAAAAGAGGTGTTGAAACGCGGAGGAGTGGGAGATGTGTTGGTTGATGCTGAGATTACCCCCATTTTTACATATATTAGTGAGCGTCAATTTGTTGTTGAAGTGCCACAATGTGAGATTGAGAGTGTTGAAGTGTATTCAACCGATGGTAAGAAAGTGCTTTTATCGTCTACATCATATGTTGATATGAGCGTATCGGCCCCGGGGGTGTATATCATTAAGGTAAAACACTCGAAAGGGACTTCGTTGGAGCGTATTTTGATAAAATAAACGATAATACTGCCTATATGTAAAAAAAATGTGTTATTTTTGTTTGTTGAATAAATAAAGGGAACTTCGATAAGTTACTTGGTGAATATTTGTGAAGTTTATTTGAGCCGATTATTCAAATAAGGAAATGCTGTTTCACTTAAGCAAATCACACAATAAAACGAAGTATTTGTGTGGAAATTAAAAGAATGTTTCCCATTAACTAAAGTTTAATTAATTTGTGGAATTTGTATAAATTCCCTATACGAAGAAATGGATATAAAAAATTTTATAACTCGAGCCTTGTCAGGTTTTGTATATGTATTGATAATCGTTCTAGGTATAATGACTTCTAAATATGCCTTTGTGGGGTTATGTGCCTTATTGACATTCTTGGCTACACGAGAATTTCTTGTGATGACTAAGCCCGAAGGTTCGAAGTTTGTATTGTGGCTAGATGTGATTGTGTTGACCCTTGTGATTACTCTTATTGCCATGTGCATGGTGTGTGGCGTCGATATTTGTGGAATGGTATTAATAGGGTTGTCATGTATTTATTTGCTATCACGACCTATTATTCAGTTATATAATAGCAAAGAGAATCCAATAAAAAGTATAGCCTATTCGCTTATGGCATTAGTATATATTGTGTTGCCAATGTTTGCTATGATTGTTATATATGAATATTCTCAACAGTTGTTGTTATTATTATTTATAATGATTTGGCTTAACGATACAGGAGCATATCTTGTTGGGTGTACAATGGGCAAACATCGGTTGTTTGAGCGCATTTCGCCTAAAAAATCGTGGGAAGGATTTTGGGGAGGAATGCTTTTCTCAGCTATCGCCGGTGTCGTATATTATAGCTTGGGATTTGAGACACAAAATGAGTTAGATAGTGCATATGCATGTGCATTGTTGGGAATTGTAGTGTCGATATTCGCTACATTTGGCGACTTAGTGGAATCGATGTTTAAACGTAGTTTAGGCGTTAAAGATTCGGGAAATCTAATCCCGGGTCATGGAGGAATTCTTGATCGCATAGATTCATTGTTATTTGTTCTTCCGGCATCAGTTGTTTTAATATTTCTATTATCTGTTATTTTTTGAAAATAGTAAAACTAAATATATATGAGTGATCAACGTTATAATATGCGAGGCGTATCGGCCTCAAAAGAAGATGTCCACAACGCGATAAAGAACGTGGACAAAGGGTTATATCCTAAAGCATTTTGTAAAATCATCCCTGATATATTGGGAGGAGACGAAGAATATTGTAATATAATGCACGCCGATGGAGCAGGTACAAAATCATCATTGGCCTATGCCTATTGGAAAGAAACAGGCGATTTGAGTGTGTGGAAAGGCATTGCGCAAGACGCTTTGATTATGAATATCGACGATTTGCTATGTGTAGGTGCTACAGATAATATTCTTGTGTCATCAACCATTGGTCGTAACAAGCACCTTATTCCCGGAGAGGTTATAGCTGCAATTATCAATGGTACCGAAGAATTGCTTGCCGAATTGCGCGAAATGGGAGTGAGTGTTTATTCAACCGGAGGCGAAACAGCCGATGTGGGCGACCTCGTGCGCACTATCATCGTTGATAGCACTGTTACTTGTCGCATGAAACGTAGTGATGTAATCAATAATGCTAATATCAAAGGTGGTGATGTGATTGTAGGCCTTGCTTCTTATGGACAAGCAACATATGAAAAAGAATATAATGGAGGTATGGGTAGCAATGGTTTGACATCGGCTCGTCATGATGTGTTTAATAAATCTGTTGCTGAAAAATATCCCGAAACATATGACGCTGCTGTGCCTCAAGAATTAGTATATTCAGGCTCGGTAGGGTTGACCGATGAGGTTGAGGGAGCTCCTATAAATGCCGGAAAGCTCGTTCTCTCTCCTACACGCACTTATGCGCCGGTTATTAAAGCGTTGCTCGATGAAATGCACAATAAAGTTCACGGAATGGTTCACTGCTCAGGTGGCGCTCAAACAAAAGTGATGCACTTTGTTGAAAATAAACATGTAATCAAAGATAATTTATTCCCAATTCCTCCATTATTCGATTTGATAAGCCGTGAGTCGGGCACAGATTGGGCTGAGATGTATAAAGTGTTTAATATGGGGCACCGCATGGAAATATATCTCGCACCCGAAGATGCTCAACGAGTAATCGAGATTTCTGAATCATGGGGAATTCCTGCCCGTATCATTGGTAGGGTTGAAGATGCAGAAAAAAATCATCTTACAATAATTTCTGAAAAAGGGACTTTTGAATATTGATATGTATTATGTATCTTAACATAGTTATGTTTTTTATATAAAATGTAAACTAAAAGTTCTTTTGTAATGTTATATAAATGTATTATATTTGTGGTGGAATAAAGAAATTACTAACCTTTTAATGTTTTTGATTATGAAGAAGAAATATTTAAGTGTAGCTTTAGTTGTGGCTTTAGCAGGTTCGTTATTGACCACATCATGTATTGGAAGCTTCTCTTTGACTAACAAGTTGCTTGATTGGAATAAGTCAATTGGAAATAAATTTGTTAATGAAGTAGTGTTCTTCGCATTTTGGGTAGTGCCTGTATACGAAGTTGCTGCTCTCGCTGATATTTTAGTGCTCAACTCAATTGAATTTTGGAGCGGAAACAATGCGTTGGCACAAGGTAAGAAGGTTATAGAAGGACAAGATGGACGTTACATTGTGGAATGTGACGGAAAAGGTTACACTATCACAAGTGAAAATGACGGAAGTGTAGTACGTCTTGATTTCGACCAAGAAGAACAAACTTGGAGCGCTACAGCTAATGGTGAAACTTACAAAATTATGACGTTTATCGATGATACTCACGTAAAAGTTCCTTCAGTAAATGGTGGATATGAAGTGGTTGAACTAACCCAAGAAGGAGTGTGGGCTTATCAAGGTAAAGTTACATCTTCACAATTTGCTCTCAAATAAGATTACAATAAATTGAACAAGTGATAAAAGTGCCTCAATTTAAATTGGGGCACTTTTTTTTGTATATAAATTTAATTAACTTTGTAGCTTAAACTCTTTTACTAATCACTATTGTAGATTGCAATGAAAAAAGTATCAATATTAATTCCTTTTTACAACGAGCAAGATGTGTTGCCCTCGCTTTTCGAGCGCTTGCAATTGCTGATTGACAGTAACGATAATTACCAATGGGAAGTGATGTTGATAAACGATGGGAGTACCGACAATAGTCTATGCTTGGTAAAGCAAATGCGACTTCGCGACAAGCGTTTTCGTTATATAGACCTTTCGCGTAATTTTGGTAAAGAAACAGCTATGCTTGCCGGCTTCGACAATGTTACAGGTGATTGCATGGTGATAATGGATGCCGACCTTCAACACCCACCTGAGGTTATCCCGCAAATGCTAAAATTATGGGAAGATGGTTACGACGATATATATGGCAAAAGAAACAATCGTGGAAACGAACCGTGGTTGCGACGTAAGTTGTCATTATTATACTATAAACTATTGCAAAGAACTACAAATGTGTCAATACTTCAAAACGTAGGTGATTTCCGCCTTTTAGATCGCATATGTATTGACGCATTATGTTCAATGCGTGAGTCGCAACGCTATACCAAGGGTATGTTTCAATGGATAGGATTCAAGAAGAAAGAATTTACATTTGAACAAGATGACAGAGTTGCGGGAGA
Organism: Muribaculaceae bacterium; assembly: GCA_045576735.1. Classification (GTDB taxonomy): domain Bacteria; phylum Bacteroidota; class Bacteroidia; order Bacteroidales; family Muribaculaceae; genus RGIG4079. The sequence continues at coordinate 30,632 of JAZNGZ010000105.1, read as the reverse complement.
CACAAAGTGGAGTTATTTTAAGTTGTTTAATCTGGCTATTGAAGGTCTCACATCTCACACTACTTCTCCGCTTAAAATTGCTACAGTAATGGGTTTAGTAGTATCATTATGTGCTTTTATATATATGTTATTTGTTTTGATAAAGGCCATTGCGGTTGGTGACCCTGTAGCGGGATATCCCACAATTATGGTAGTAATGCTATTCCTTGGAGGAGTGCAACTTCTTTCATTAGGTATAATAGGTGAATACATAGGCCGTATATTCAATGAAACGAAAAATCGCCCGGCGTATTTTATTCGAGAAATTGACGGGGAAAGTAAAAAGTAAAACAATTGTAATAATATGTAATGAAACAATTGAAAGATATATTTAAGAATCCAAAAGCATATATTGTTTTATTGCTAATTCTCACCAGCATTTTTTTCTATTTACGTTCTATAAATAGAAATTTAATAGGTGATGAGATAATGTATTTTTATGTTTGTGAAGAAGATTTCAATACAAACTATGAAATTAGAGAAATAAAAACATTTTCAGATATATTAGAATCCCAAATCAATCATTATAATAGAGTTAATGGAAGATCAATTGTTCATGCAATTGAGCATTTCTTTTCGGGAATTGCTAGTGTTGAGATATTTTATTTTTTTAATACGTTAGTATTTATTTTTACGGTATTTTTATTTGTGAAAATAACATTTAAGCGGTTAGATAGGTATATTTATTGGATATTTACAATAGTCGTTTTTTTGTATTTTTTTCCGGAACCTACGAATTTATGGACATCAATTAATTATTCATTAAATTATTTATGGCCAATATGTTTTACATTAAGTGTACTATATTTTTGGAATAAAATAATAAATGACACTATAAATTCAAAGGTCTTATTAATATTGATGCCAATAGTTGGGCTAGTTGCAGGTTGGTCGCACGAAATTTTTTCAGTATCATTGTCAGCCGTGTCATTTATTTACTATTGTTATAACTATAAGAAATTTTCATATAAAGTAGCATCGATCTTTATTCCATTGTGGATTGGGTCTGCGTTTTTAGTTTTTGCTCCCGGTAATTTTCTAAGAATACAGAATGGAACATTAGATAGCGAATTTTGGGCATATTTAAAAAGTAATCCACTTGCAATTAAAATGTTGCCCATAATGGTTGGATTAATAATATATATGAGTAAGAAGCATCTTATAAATTTAAAGCAATTTGTTAGCAATAATAGTATATTAATTGGTCTTTTTGTTGTATCATTGTTGTTTGTATTGGGATTAGGAACTGTTCCAAATCGGTCATATGTTGCAGTAGAATTATATTCTCTTATTCTTATAATTAACTTGATTAAAACGGCGAATGTTAATTATACGAAGTCCCTAAAATTCACAAAACCGATTTGTGTAGCCTTAACATTAGTGTTTGTTGTGCATCAAAGTGCAATTTGTTATGCGACTATTGAAGAAAATGGGTATCAAGATAAATTCATAACTCAATATGTAGAGTCGGAAGATGGCATTGCGATATATGATTATAAGGACTATGGGGCATTTATTAATCCCTATATAAGGCATTTTGAACTTGAAATTGGAGATAATCCAGGTTTTAAATTTCATAAGGAGACATTGGAATTGTATTATTCTCATAGAAAAAAACGATTAGTGCCAATTACTTCAGTAGATTATGAATTAATATCTAATTTTAGTGAGTATATAAAAGATAATAAAACCAAATTTTCAGGACCATTTTATTCAATTGATGGATGTAATTATGCATGGGCATATGCTGACTCAGTTGATGATAATGATATATTTCAGTATTGTTATAATCCGGTTAGTTTTTCGGATGAAGCGCCCCTTCATGTGAAATTTAAGCGATGGTTGATACCGGAGTCATATTCGTTAAACGAGTCTGTGACTGAAATCAATGAAGTAATTTATAATTCACGTAGATTTTTAGCGATAAGAATAACTCCAATGAGAAGTGTAGTTGATATAAAACCTGAATGTTCTAAATAATGTAATATATGCAGATACTGTACGAAGATAATCATATTATAATAGTCAACAAAGCTCCCGGTGAGATTGTGCAAGGAGATAAAACCGGTGATGAACCATTGGTCGAAACGCTTAAAACGTGGATTAAAGAGAAATATAATAAGCCGGGAAATGTGTTTTGTGGGGTAGTGCATCGCCTCGACCGTCCGGTGGGTGGGGTAGTGGTGTTTGCTAAAACATCTAAAGCATTGAGCCGCTTAAACGATATGTTTCGCAACGGACAGGTACACAAAACCTATTGGGCAATATCTCGCAACCGCCCCCCGAAGAGTGAAGACATACTCACTCATTATATTACAACTGTAGAACGCAATAATAAGTCATATGCTTCGCTCACTCCTAAATCGGGAGCAAAAGAGGCTCGGTTGAGCTATAGCCATATTGCATCGAGCGAACGTTATCATCTGCTTGAAGTGAACCTAATGACCGGTCGCAAACATCAAATACGTGTGCAACTATCGTCAATAGGTTGCCCCATAAAAGGCGATTTGAAATATGGTGACAAACGAAGTAACCCCGATGGGAGTATTTCGCTAATGGCTCGACATATAGAGTTTGAACACCCGGTGTCGCATCAACTCATTTCAGTGACAGCGCCGGTGCCCGATGACACCCTTTGGCAAGCACTTGCCAACAATGCATAAAATATAATGAGGAGAGCGAAATTATGAATTAAGAATTATGTATTATGAATTAAAAAAATAAATGATGAAAAAAGAAGATCTAAAAATAGTATTTCTCGGAACTCCCGATTTTGCAGTTGAAAGCCTCCGTCGCATTCATGAAGGTGGCTATAATATAGTAGGAGTGATAACAATGCCTGACAAGCCCGCAGGTCGTGGGCACAAATTGCTCCATTCTCCGGTAAAACAATATGCCGTGGCAAATAATTTGCCATTACTCCAACCGGTCAATCTCAAGGACCCTCAATTTGTTGAGGAATTGCGCTCACTTGGAGCAAATCTTTTTGTGGTGATCGCTTTCCGTATGCTCCCCGAGGTAGTGTGGTCGATGCCCGAACTTGGAACGTTTAATCTTCATGCCTCATTGTTGCCTAAATATCGTGGCGCAGCTCCTATTAACTGGGCGGTTATCAATGGCGATACCGAAACAGGGGTTACTACGTTCTTCCTCAAACATGAAATAGATACCGGCGACATCATTCGTCAAGAACGCATTGAAATAGCTCCTACCGACAACGTTGGAGATGTGCACGACCGACTTATGATGCTTGGAGCCGACCTCACAATTGATACAATCGACCATATTATAGCCGGTGATCTTAAACCTATCCCTCAAGATGAGATTTTGCAAGGAGCAGAGCCCACTCCGGCTCCAAAAATCTTCAAAGATACATGTTTGATAGATTGGAATAAATCGGCAGTTGAGGTTCATAACCTTGTGCGTGGCCTTTCGCCATATCCTGCTGCGTGGACCACATTTGAGCAAGAAGGACGCGACCCAATCACAATGAAAGTATTTGAAACTGCAGTTGTAGAGTGGAGTGGAACGCTCACACCTGGTCGATTTACCATTGAATCGAGTCATCTATATGTCGATTGTATCGATAAGCGTATAGAGATCCTATCGCTCCAAGCAGCAGGCAAAAAACGTATGCCTACGGCTGATTTTCTTAGAGGTTTGAAATAAGAGAATTGTTTATGATAAAAAAATGATTTGTTTGAAAAAAGTAGATATGAAAAAGTTATTATTGATTTTGATTGTGATGATGATTGGAGTTTCGACACTTGCCAATGAATATAGCAATCTAAATCCTCGTTTTGATGAGAAATCTAATGCGATGATATTAGATAGAAATGCTCCATGTAATCAAGGAGAGGAGCCATTTTGTGAATTCTTGTTTAAAACATATGACAGAGATTCGGCCTTTATCAAAGAGCGCTTCAAACTTGATAAGGCGTTTTATGGAGGAAACAATCCTCCCGAACCTTATTTAGAACCTTATTTACCACTAGGTCTAACTATTGTAAAAAGTGAAAAAGTCTTGTTTTTTACTGAAGAAGAACCATTTTGGCAAGAAATGGCGTCGTCATGGTTTGATGTATCGGCCGACAGAGTGTGTTATGTTTATGGTGAATTGTTCGAAGACGGTCAAATTACAATAGGTGTTTTGTATATATTTAAGCGAATTGAGGGCAAATGGTATTTAGTTGCACACACAGCAATCTAAAATTGAGTGATGTCATACTCCCAAAAAAACAAAGCGATGTGTCAACTTTTTGAAACATCGCTTTTGCTTTTTAAGATTTAATGAAGTTTCTATAGTTTCTTGATTGAGATGGCGTAGCCGCCGCCGGCTACTGAACGGAGTTTGAGGGTTGATTTTGCATCAACTTTTTTCTTTGTGATGGTGTAGGCTTGTTGGTTGTTGGTGCTGTTGGCGTCTTTTGCGTCGGCATAGATTGTAGCCTCATATTTTGCACCTTTGTCAAGGAAGTCAAGTTTAATAACCGAGTTGTGGTCGGCTTCACCGGCTGTGCTGCCTACAAACCAATTTTCAGAGTTTTTGTCTTTGCGGGCAATGGTGACATATTCCATTGGTTCGGCTTCGAGATATACCGCTTCACTCCATTCAACAGGCACATCTTTGATGAATTGGAATGCGTCCATGAAGCGTTCATAGTTTTCGGGGAGGTCGCACGCCATTTGCAATGGGCTATACATTGTTACATATAGAGCCAACTGACCGCAGATGGTTGATTTGATGTTTGACTTGTTGTTTGGGTTGAGTTTTGTTATATCCATTTCGAAGATACCGGGAGTGTAGTCCATTGGACCACCTTGCAAGCGAGTGAAGGGGAGGATTGAAGTGTGGCTCATGCGGCTGCCACCCATCGCTTGATATTCAGTGCCACGAGCCGACTCGTTGGCGAGCAAGTTGGGGTAGGTGCGGCAAAGACCGGTTGGGCGAGTTGCTTCGTGAGCATTCACCATAATTTTATATTCAGCCGCTTTGGTCACACAGTGTAGATAGTGATTGTTTACCCATTGGCTGTAGTGATATTCGCCACGAGGAATGATGTTGCCCACATATCCACTCTTAACAGAGTTATAGCCATTGTCAACCATAAATCGATATGCTTTGTCGAGGTGACGTTCATAGTTGCGCACCGATGAAGATGTTTCGTGGTGCATCATGAGTTTCACCCCTTTTTCTTTTGCGTATGCGTTAAGGGCTTTGAGGTCAAAGTCGGGGTAGGGTGTTACGAAGTCAAACACATAGTCTTTTGATTGACCAAACCAGTCTTCCCAACCTTCGTTCCAACCTTCTACAAGCACTTGATCAAAGCCATGCTCTGCTGCAAAATCGATGTAGCGACGCACTTTCTCGTTGTTAGCCGAGTGCTTGCCGTTAGGCTTTGTTTTGGTATAGTCGGTTTTGCCAAGTTGAACCGAATACACATCATCGGTATAGTTCCATGAACCTTTGCCTGTAATCATTTCCCACCACACACCGATATATTTCACCGGCTTAATCCACGAAGTATCTTCGATTTTGCAAGGCTCATTGAGGTTGAGGATAAGGCGTGATGCAAGAATGTTGCGAGCATCATCGGTGATTTGGATTGTACGCCAAGGAGAGGTGCAAGGCGTTTGGAGATAACCTTTTTTACCTTGATTGTCGGGTGTGAGCCATGATTCAAACACGAGGTTTTTGTCGTCGAGGTTGAGGTGCATAGTTGCGTAATCAACGCAGGCTGCTTCGTGAATGTTTAGCCAAATGTTATTGTCGGTTTTGATGAGGAGCGATGTCTGCACGCCTGTTTCAGAGAAAGTGGTTGTAGAGGCATTGTCGCGCATCGCACCGGCCATTTTGCCACGAATTTCGCTCAAACGGCACTTTTCGTAGTCATATTCTTGAGTGTCGTAATCGCCGGGAATCCAATAGGCATAGTGGTCGCCGGTCATGGCAAATTGAGTTTTCTCTTCTTTTAAAACTAAATAGTTGAGATTTTTTTGTTGAGGGAACTCATAACGCAATCCCATACCATCATTATACACGCGGAAACGCACCACGATATGTCGGTCAAAAGCCTTTTGAGCCAATGTGGCTGCCATTTCGTTGTAGTTATTGCGAATCGCCAATTCTTCTCCCCAAACAGGAGTCCATATTTCGTCTAAAGTAGAAGTTTGGGTATCGGTCAATTCAAATCCGGTGCAAAGTGAAAGTTTGTCGGCACCGGCTTTGTCCATTGAGAAACTGCTGAAGTCGTTGCGTCCGTTTTCGCTGTCGAGCTCAAGACCGAGATAACTCGGTTTGACAACTTGAACACCTTTGTAGTCAACCGAATACACGGGGCGACCACCATCAACATCGAAAGAAACCACGATATTCCCGTCGGGAGAGGCAACCTTCACATCGGCCATCGCAACCGATGTTGTTGCAAGAGTGATTGCCATAGTGGCAAATAGTTTTTTGAAATTGTAAGTCATGATAATATTATTCTTTTGGCTTATAGATTTAATACTTATTATTACACGCAAAGATAACGAAAATATTGCGAATCGCTATCCCTCATTCATTCCAATTTTTCAAAAATTGCAATTATTGCAAACAGTAAATTTCTTTTTGGTTAAATTGTAGAATAACTACAATGTATTTATTTAACGTTGACTTTAAAAGTTAAAGAATCGGTTATTTCGCCACGGAAATTGTGGTATATTTTAATTTCATAGTTACCGGCTTTTTGAGGAATAAATATAGATGTTTTTTCACCTCTATCGCCTCCACATGTGATGGCTCTTTCTGATGCGGGATTGTTGAATTTCATAGCACTACGCATCAAAAATGCCGAAGAGTCAAACTCGGCGTAATATGAGCTACCTACCGATGCATGAACTTCGTGAGTATAGTATAGCTCATCGTTGAGAGTCGCGCTATATTCATCGGTTACATCATCTAATATAATCGCTTGTTTTTTCGCAATGGTTTGTTCTTCCTTTTCTATATAATTGGTGTTTTGGGCGCATTTACAACTATATGTGAAAAATAACGCTACATAAATAACGATGCTTAAAATAGAAAATCTTTTCATAATTATTTCGTTGAAAAAGGAGATATAAATTTCATTAGCCTTGAATAACTAATATCTAGATACAAAGATAAGGAAAATATTACTAATTGCGGCATCTCATTGCCTCTAAAATCTCTCTCTTTGGGTATATATGAAGAATATGATATAAACTTTATGAAAATCTATTTAATTCTAAAATCTGACTTTAGAATTGCATAAATTAGGAATGAGAGGAATCTCTTGCTAAAAAGTCAATTTAAGATATTTTAACTTGTGGGGGGGGGTAAATATTATCTATATTTGCAAAAATGCTTGATTAGAGTATGAAATCGAGCATTTTGTCATATAATGATTGATAAAAATTGAAAGAAATAGTCTTTAAATGAGAAATTTAATAGATGAAATGTAGATAATATAGGACATTTATTTTGAGTTTTGCCTTATTTTTTGTAGGTTTGTGGTCAATTAGACCAATAAATGTACATTATACAAAAGCTGATTATGAGATATTATCTGATACCATTATTGATATTAATTGCGCAAGTGATGCTTGCGTCGAATGATAATATAGTTATTGCATCGAGCAATGAAACATATAAAATTGAGGCTTCAAAAGATGGTGCCTCATTAGCAAAGGTAAAAGCACACAAAGAAATTGTATATGAAGCCACTCGTACGGCCGGCAATGCATTGGCACTTGAATTTTATGACGACTATGTAAAAATCGACAAGGCTTCGGCGTCGGGTGCGAAAGCGCAGTATCGACATTGGATTCCCGAAGATATTTTTTATACCGATTCAAAAGTGTGTTATCTCGATATTCCACTTAAAGAGAAAGGTAAGACGGTCAAGGCGGTATTTGATAAAACTTATATCCGAGCCGATCATTTTACCGAAGTGCTATTCCCTGAGATTTATGATATGAAATCAAAGGTGGTGAGAATAGAGGTCCCTCAGCCTCTTATAAATAGAGTGAGGATTGTGGAAAAATCTTTTACGCCTAATATCGTGAAAAAAGTGGAGGAGGGAAAGAAAGGTGAACGAATTTATGTGTATGAAATAACCGATATGCCAGCTCCTGAAAATGAGGAAGATTCGCCCGATGCGTCGGTCACAATGCCACGTATTTATATAATAGGTCAATACCAGACTGTAGGCGATTTGTATAAATATCTTCATGGATTAACCCTCGACCCCGATCCGGCATTAGAAACGGTAAAAGCGCAGGCGATGGAGATAGTGGACGGTTGCACTGATGATAAAGAAAAAATAAATAAATTAGTGGAATGGGTGCAAAATCGCATACGTTATATCGCTGTGGAGCATGGAGAATATGGCACTCGTCCCGACTTGGCAAGCGAGGTGTTGCGTAAACGTTATGGTGACTGCAAAGGAATGTCGGCATTGCTTAAATCAATGTTAATTGCAGTGGGATTTGATGCTCGATTAGTGTGGATAGGCACTGACGATGTTGGGTCAATATGGAGTGAGGTGCCATCATTATCTTCGGGAAACCATATGATATGTGCAGTGGTTGAGGGTGATTCTATACTCTATATCGATGGAACCGCAACATATTTGCCGGTGGGAGTTTATTCGCCGAGTATTCAAGGACGCGAAGCACTTATAGAAGATGGCGAAAATTATATGTTGAAAAATGTGCCTATTATGCCTCCTGAAGTTAATAAGGTTAAATTGACTGCGACATACGAGATTGAGAAAAATGCTCTTATAGGAGTCGTGAAACGTGAACTTGAAGGGGTTGATAAAATGATGTTGTGTGGTGCATATTATTTGGTTAATGCGACAAACAAAATTGATTTATTGTCGAAATATATTTGTTTCCCCAAAAAGAATGTTGTAGTTGACGATGTGAAAATATCGGGCGCAGAGGCGCAGGCCTACAAAACGATTTTGACCGCAAAAGTGATGGAAAATGATGCTTGTCAGTCGTTGTCGGGTAAGTTGTATATCGATATACAGCCTTTGCGACAAATTGATATAGTAACTTATGATATTAAGAAGCGTAAAAACGATATATTGTTGTCATATTGTAATAGCGTGATTAGTGAAATAAGTATCAAAATTCCATCAGATTATCAAGTAGGTTCATTGCCTGCAACGTATGATGTCGAAAATAAGTGGTTTAGTGCGTCAATCGCTTATGAGGTGATCGGAGATGAGATTAAATGTAAATCACATGTGGTGACAAAAGAACGCTTGATTGAATTGGACGACGCTAAACTGTGGAATAAATTAGCGCGAGAACTTAAGCAAGCGAATAGCGAACAGATTGTATTAATTCATAAATAATTAGAGCCATGAAACGATTATTAACAACATTAGCCGTAGTATTTGTTGCAATAATGCCAATGTGGGCAAAGTATGATGCTAAGTTTTTTAAAAAGGCGGCTGAAAAAGTATGGGGAATGAATTTGTCGGATTTTGATGCTAAAAAAGAAATCCCGGATAGTTTATATAAAGATGAGTCGGCTGTGATAATTGCAGCATATAGTAATGTGGAAGTGAAGCGTGTTGAGCAGTTAAATGCCAATAAATATTCGCACTATGGCAAGGCTTTTACCAATGCCATTGATATGAAATCATTTTCACGGATAATGATAAAACTCAATGATAAAAAAGCGGTTGAAGATTATTCCGAGTTTGACTTGGATACAAAAGGCGAGGAAGGTTTTGCCGGGTATTCATATCAATATACCTCATCGGCTTTTGGCGCAAGAGTGATAAAACCCGATGGCACAATTATAGATGTGGATTGTAGCAAGGCATTTGATGTGAAAGAGGGTAAGAAAGAAAAAACAGTAGAACGAATCGTGGCGATACCCGGATTGGAACCCGGTGATGTGCTTGAATACTTCTATTATGATGAGGTGTGGCTCGATGAATTTGACTTAGACTCATTTGTGTTTTCTTTTTCGCGTAAATATCCAATGATGTATTATAGAATACATTGTAGCATCGATCCTGAGCTAACGGTTGAATATCGTAATTATAATGGTGCGCCATTGTTGACCGGTTTTATAACAAAAGATCAAACGCGAGTGCTTGGAGTTGAGACGATAAATGTCCCCAAGCGTGAGCCGGGTAATTGGATGGCTCCCAAACGCCAATTCCCATTTATAAAAATGTATGTAATGAATAATCAGCGAGGTTCATTGGCATATAAGCCCAAAAGCGCGCGTATTGGCGTGTATTGCGGATTGCCTGCCGATACATATTTTACCGACATATCAAATGTGTTGACCGATGTGACACCAACTCTCACCAAAGATATTGTGAGCGATGCAACAAAGATAATGAAAGATTATATGAAATTGCACCCCGAGGCCACAAGAAGCCAATTGGTTGATGCCTCATGGTTGGCAACTATATATTCGGGATTACGTGATGATAAATCACACTCATCAATGACTATCCCAATGTATTTCGCCAACGTGTTGAAAAAAATTGGAATAGAAGATAATGTAGGTATCGGTGTGACAAATTCTCGAAATGATGTGCCTGTTACCTCAATTATTAGCTGGAAAGAACCGGATTATATTGGAGCGGTAGGAGATACATGCTATATCGTTACCGGAAATCTAACATTGTTGCCGGGGGAATTGCCGGGTGTGTATAATGGTGAGCAAGCGGCTATTTTTAAATGCAATGATGAAGACTATAATAAACAACAAGCAACGTTGATTACAATCCCGGCGACTAGTTCATCTGACAATTCGGTGACTTCTACGGTTGAGGTATCATTAAATGAAGATGATAACAATATTCTCAACTTATCGAGAAGTATGAAAATGAAAGGAGCAACGAAAACAATAGTATCGGCCATGGTGGATTATAACGCATGGATGCGGGCTGTTGAAAATTATCTTGAAATACCTGAAAAGAAACGAGCTAAATTAAAAGTTGACTCTGTAGAAGTGAAAAAACGTCTCGACGAAGTGTTTGAACAAGAAGCTGAGGTGATTTTAGGAGTAAAACCATCTACAATTCATAGCTATAATATTACTTCAATAGGAGGCACGCCCGACCAACCTACAGTGGATTATAATATGACTTGCGAGGTTGAGGGGCTTGTTAAACGAGCAGGAGATGATATAGTGATATCATTGGGACGATTGATAGGTGACCAGTATAAGGTGGAAGGAGAGGAACGTAATCGCCAATCGCATATTTTCCGTTCATCGCCCAATCAATATCGTCACACGATAACATTCACAATTCCCGAAGGCTACACTGTGACCGAAGAAAGTATGCAATTACTCAATAAGTCAGTATCAAACGATTGCGGAATGTTTGTCTCACAAGCAAAAGTAGCTGATAATGTGTTGACACTTCGAGTTCAAGAGCGTTATATCCGATATTTCGAACCGATTGATCGTTGGCCTATGTTCCTTGAATTGATTGACGCCTCAGCTGCATATAACAATGCAGTGGTAATCTTGACAAAGCAATAATTCAACTCTTTTAATAGAGAAAATATAGGTTTTGAAAATAGATATTTGACGCTCGGCATTTGCCGAGCGTCAATTGTATTTATAAAAACTTTGAGCGAGGTCGAATGGAGAGTATTTGTTGAAATCTGTTGGTGAGAAAGAGGGATATTTTACTATTCTTGGGGTATTTGTGTGGTAATTCCGTGGTTTTTGCGTAACTTTGCATAATTATTAAAAATAAATGGAAATGGAACGAAAGGTAAGAGTAAGATTTGCTCCGTCGCCAACGGGGCCTTTGCACATCGGTGGTGTGCGCACTGCGTTATATAATTATTTGTTTGCTCGTCAGCATGGCGGTGATATGATTCTTCGTATCGAAGATACCGATTCACAGCGTTTTGTGCCCGGTGCAGAGCAATATATCAATGAGTCTCTTGCCTGGCTCGGAATAAAGATTGATGAGGGTGTGAGCGAAGGTGGTGCTTATGGCCCATATAAGCAAAGCGAACGCCGCGACATTTATCGCGAACATGTGAAAATGTTGCTCGATAATGGCAAGGCTTATATCGCTTTTGACACTCCCGAAGAACTTGATGCAAAACGCCAAGAAGTGGCAAATTTCCAATACGATGCATCAACTCGTCTTTCAATGCGCAACTCTCTTTCTCTTCCTAAAGAAGAGGTTGACAAGTTGATTGCCGATGGCGAAAAATATGTGGTACGTTTTATGATTGAACCCGGACGTGATGTGGTTGTAAATGACCTTATCCGTGGCAAAGTTACAATCAATTCAAGCGTGCTTGACGACAAAGTGCTCTATAAGAGTGCCGACGATCTTCCTACTTATCACTTGGCAAATATCGTCGATGACCATTTGATGCTCGTGTCGCACGTGATTCGTGGTGAAGAATGGTTGCCCTCGGCTCCTCTCCATGTATTGCTTTATGAGGCATTTGGTTGGGCTGATACTATGCCCGATTTTGTACACTTGCCATTGTTGCTCAAACCCGACGGAAAAGGTAAATTGAGCAAGCGCGATGGCGACCGTCTTGGTTTCCCTGTGTTCCCACTTGAGTGGCACGACCCAAAGAGCGGCGAAATTTCATCGGGTTATCGCGAATCGGGTTATCTGCCCGAAGCAGTGGTTAACTTCCTTGCGTTGCTTGGTTGGAACCCCGGTGATGACACTGAAATCATGTCGATGGACGAACTTATCGCTAAATTCTCGCTCGATCATTGTTCAAAATCGGGTGCAAAATTTGATTTTGAAAAAGGGAAGTGGTTTAACCACAAATATATACAAGAAGTGCCCGATGCTACTCTTGCCGAAATGTTCAAGCCTATTTTGAAAGAAAATGGCGTGAATGTTGAGGACTTCAGCAATGAATATATCACTCGTGCTGTGGCTATGGTGAAAGACCGTGTGAACTTTGTGCGCGACCTTTGGGACGTGACTCGTTTCTTCTTTGTTGCTCCTACCGAATATGAAGAAAAGGCAGTGAAGAAACGTTGGAAAGAAGATTCTCCTGCAGTGATGACCGAACTAGTTGAGGTGCTTCGTGGTCTTGAAGATTTCTCATGTGCGGCAGCTGAACCTGCAGTGCTTGGTTGGATAACCGACAAGGGTTATCACATGGGTAATGTGATGAATGCGTTCCGTCTCACTGTTGTGGGTGAATGTAAAGGTCCACACATGTTTGATATTACCGAATTGATTGGCAAAGAGGAAACTGTGAAACGTGTCCTTGCCGGTATCGAAAACATCAAAAAATAAAAATAGATAAGAATAAAAAAGGGGATTTGTCAAAAAATCCCCTTAACTCTTTAATATAACCACAACCGACAAAGTCGCAAGATGAATATTCTCTATAACATGGGGATTGCTCTCTATGGTGCCGCTGCTCGAATAGCGGCAACTCGTAGTGATAAGGTACGTAAGATGATTACGGGCCAAAAAGCTACATTGGATTATCTTCATGATGTGATTGACTCCTCCTCAACCTATATATGGATTCATGTGTCGTCGCTTGGCGAGTTTGAGCAGGGACGTCCGTTGATAGAGATGATAAAACGCGAAAACCCTTCACGCAAAATATTACTCACATTCTTCTCTCCATCGGGTTATGAGGTGAGAAAAAATTACGAAGGGGTTGATGCTGTGTGTTATCTACCATTTGACACGCCGGGCAATGCGCGAAACTTTCTCGATGCCGTGAAGGTTGATATGGCGATATTTGTCAAATATGAATTTTGGGGCAACTATCTGCAAGAGTTGAGCCGAAAGAATATCCCCACATATCTCATTTCGTCAATATTCCGAGCAAAACAACCATTTTTCAAGTGGTGGGGTGGAATGTTCCGTGGCATGCTTAAGTGCTTTAAGCATATTTATGTGCAAGATGAGGCTTCGCAACAGCTACTCGCCGGTATAGGAGTGGAAAATGTGACTATAGCCGGAGATACACGCTTTGACCGTGTGACCGATATAATGCGCACCACAACCAATTTGCCATTAATCGAGCGATTTAAAAGTGGTGCTCGCTACACAATCATTGTGGGGAGCAGTTGGGGCGCCGATGAAGATATGTATGCCCAATGGGTGAATGCCCATGATGTGAAAGTGATAATCGCTCCACATCAATTTGACCAAGCACGATTGCAAAGTATGTTGCAACGATTTGACAACTCGATGCTGCTATCGGAATATGAGAAACACGCCGATGATGCAGCCGAAATCAAGCCGGTGAAATGCTTGATAATAGATTGTTTCGGGTTGTTATCGAGCATATATCGCTATGGAGATATCGCCTATATAGGCGGAGGCTTTGGCGCAGGAATTCACAATATCAACGAAGCGGCAGTGTATGATATGCCGGTGGTGTTTGGTCCTAAGTATCACAAATTTAAAGAAGCTGTTGATTTGATAGCCCTTGGTGGAGGATTTGTGGTGAATGGCAAAGAGGATTGTGAAAAAACTTTGTCATTACTGACCACCGATGCCACGGCTCTCGAAACAGCCTCAAAAATCGCCGGCAACTACATAAAAGACAACCTCGGTGCAACTCAAAAAATCTACAACGATTTATTCTAGGATTAGATGTGCATAATCGATGAGTAAAAAACGGAAAAATAGAAAGAAGTTAGTTAAAACACTTAATGAGGCAGTGGAGAATGAGTTGGGTGATGAATTGCCCGATTCAGATGTGTCAAGTTTAGAAGTTTCTAGCACAGAGGCAATAGATGTAGAATTAAAAGAAACGTTGCCTATATGCATAAGTGAAGATATGGATATTGACCCGTTGATGTGTGTTTATAGTCTGCCTATTGTGATGAGTGAAGGGTTAAAAGATGAGCAAGAATATGAGCGAGATTATGAACAAGCTTGTGATGAATCTACTGAGTCGGAAGACTATGTTGAGGAGTTGGATTGTGAGGAAGATGTATGCGATGAGATAGATTCATATGATGATGTAGATATTGATTAATATAAAAGAAGTGTTGAGATATAGGCTTAAATAAAAAATATAGTTGCATTTGTTGTTTTTTAGTAATATTGCAATTGTATTTCTTAAATAGAATTGAAAAACTATTGTTGGAATGACTGAATTGCAAGAAATAGAGCGTGAGATTACTTATTGGACTCGCGAAAGAACGAAGCGGTTGACACCATTGCGTCAACTATTTTGGGAGTGTACGTTGAGGTGTAATCTTAGTTGTCGCCATTGTGGAAGTGATTGCAAGAAAGTGTCGGAACAACCCGATATGCCATTAGAGGATTTCCTCCCGATACTCGATGAGATAAAACACCATCAACCTTACCAAAGGGTAGTAGTGCATATGGTGGGGGGAGAACCGTTGGTGCGCCCCGATTTGGCTGAGTGTGGACGAGCCATAACCGAAAAAGGTTTTTATTGGGGCACCGTTACAAATGCAATGTTGCTAACCAAAGAGAAATTGGGCGAGTTGCTAGAGGCAGGGTTGAGAACGATTGCAATAAGCATTGATGGACTTGAAGACGACCATAATTGGCTACGAAGAAATGAACGTAGCTTTGATTGTGCGTATAACGCAATAAAAGTGTTGACCGAAGCTCCTGATTATTTAGCCTGGGACGTGATAACATGTGTAAATCGCCGTAATTTTGATAGATTGGAGGAAATAAAACGCATGTTGATAGATGCCGGAGTTGTACAGTGGCGTATATTTACAATTTTCCCAATGGGACGCGCATCGGATAATGATGAATTGCAAATCACGGATGAGCAATTAAAGGAGCTGATGGAGTTTATAGTGAAGACAAGAGAAGAAGACGAAATAGATTTATCGTATGCATGTGAAGGCTATTTAGGCGATTATGAAGGTCGTGTAAGAGACTATTATTTCTCGTGTCAGGCGGGTTTGTCGGTAGCATCAGTTCTTAGTGATGGCGGAATTTCGGGCTGTTTGAGCATTAGAAGTCATTATCAGCAAGGAAATATTTATAAAGATAGTTTTTGGGACGTGTGGAAAAATCGGTTCCAACAATATCGCAATCACGACTGGATGAAAACCGGTGAGTGTGAAAATTGCGAAGTGTTTAAATATTGTCAAGGCAATGGAATGCATTTGCGTGATGATGACGGTAAGCTACTTACATGTCATTACAATCGGTTGAATAAGAGATAAGTATAATATAATGAAGAAGGATAGATTTAAATCAGAATCAGATGGGGAGATGTATGGACCACCTCCGGTTAAAAGGTGGGGTTGTGTGATAGCCGGAGTAGCTGTTGCCGGTATAGCTGCCGGAGTGCTAATTCCAATGGGTAACTCGGCTGTTTGTGTGTATGGACCTCCTCCTATAGAGAAGAGACATGTAAAGGATTCTACCGATACAATAGATTCTATCAAGAATAAAAAATCAAATGACGTAGAAACATTTAGAGAAGATAATCCTCAAAACTAAAGCTGCAAATTTTATCATAACTTTCATCGCATAAGTGTCAAGATTTTTGGCTTTAATTGATGTATAAATGATATGGTATAGGTGGTTTTAGCTCTAATATGCATATTAAAAAGATTAGGAAATCGCATAATTGATTAAATATTTATGCGATTTCTATTTTTATTCAATATTTAGTAGTATCTTTGCATAGAAATAAATTTCGTCTATTATGAAAAAGAGAAAATCTCGATTGCCGGTAATAGTTGATATTCTTACACACAACTCGATAGGTAGTCAGGAAGAATTATCAAAACAACTTGCGATACGTGGGTATATTGTTACTCAAGCTACACTTTCACGCGATTTGAAAATGTTGCGAACCACAAAGATTGCCACCGATATGGGAGGCTATCGCTACATCATAGCCGATTCACATCGCATGAGCAATGAACCATTTGCAAAGTCGCAAAATACTGTTCAATCATCGTTACACCCTGCGGCATTGTCGTTGAGTGTGTCGGGAAATCTCGTAGTGATAAAGACGCGAAACGGATATGCCAGCGGATTGGCATATGACCTCGATATGCTTGAATCGCATCATATATTAGGTACTATTCCCGGAGCTGATACAGTGTTTGCTGTAGTGAATGAGTCGTCAAGCCGCAGAGATTTGTATGAGCTTTTCAGTTCATTTTTGCCACAATCAGTGCTTGAAACTGCTAAAAGCCAATTTTTAGGCGAAGATATTGATTAGTTATTAATATAATTATTGTATAAGGTATATTTTTGAAAAAATGGATGACACTAATAAAATAGAAGTAGTAGTCGCCTCAGAAGAACATGTGAAATATGTTGATGAAATTCTCGACACAATCAACCGTGCCGCTAAAGTGCGTGGCACCGGTATTGCAAAACGTTCTCCTGAATATGTGAAACAAAAAATGCTTGAACGCAAAGCCGTTGTTGCTCTTTGCAATGGCGAGTTTGCCGGATTTAGTTATATCGAAAGTTGGAGTAATAAAGAGTTTGTAGCCAATTCGGGTCTTATCGTAGCCGATAAATTCCGTGGATTAGGGCTCGCGACTCGCATCAAACGCCGCATCTTCAAACTTTCACGCGAAATGTATCCCGATGCTAAAATCTTTTCGTTGACTACCGGTGCGGCAGTGATGAAGATGAACTTTGAATTGGGTTATCGTCCTGTGACATTCGACCAACTCACTACCGACCCCGCATTTTGGAAAGGTTGTGAAAGTTGTGTGAATTTCGATATCCTTCAACGTAATGGAGGGCACAAATGTCTATGTGTAGGGTTGTTGTATGACCCCAAAGAAACACAATATCATCGATATAGTCTTAACACTGATATTGATAGCGAAGATTAATTGAATAATATAGAAAAACAAAAATAAAAATGGGAAAGAAAAAAGTAGTAGTTGCATTTAGTGGAGGTCTTGATACCTCTTACACTGTGATGTATCTTGCAAAAGAAATGGGTTATGAAGTATATGCCGCATGTGCAAATACCGGAGGTTTTAGCCCCGAACAACTTGCCACAAACGAGGCAAATGCTTATAAACTTGGTGCTACAAAATATGTGACTCTTGATGTCACTCGTGAGTATTACGAAAAGAGTCTTAAATATATGGTTTATGGAAATGTGTTGCGCAATGGCACTTATCCCATCTCGGTAAGTTCTGAACGCATTTTCCAAGCTATCGCTATTGCTCGTTATGCAAACGAAATTGGTGCCGACGCTATCGCTCACGGCTCAACCGGTGCAGGTAACGACCAAATACGTTTCGACATGACATTCCTCGTGATGGCTCCGGGTGTGGAAATCATCACTCTCACTCGCGACAATAATCTTTCTCGTCAAGAAGAAATCGACTATCTCAATAAAAACGGTTTTGCTGCCGACTTCACAAAACTCAAATATAGCTACAACGTAGGCCTTTGGGGTACCTCTATCTGTGGTGGCGAAATCCTAGACTCTGCTCAAGGACTTCCCGAAAGCGCATACCTCAAACATTGCGAAAAAGAAGGAACCGAACAGCTACGTCTTACATTTGAAAAAGGGGAGTTGAAAGCCGTAAACGATGTGCGCTACGATGACCCAATCGAAGCAATCCAAAAGGTTGAAGAAATTGGTGCTGCTTATGGCGTAGGTCGCGACATGCACGTGGGCGACACTATCATCGGCATTAAAGGTCGTGTTGGTTTTGAGGCTGCTGCTCCAATGCTTATCATCGGAGCTCACCGTTTCCTCGAAAAATATACATTGAGTAAATGGCAACAATACTGGAAAGATCAAGTGGCAACATGGTATGGAATGTTCCTCCACGAAAGCCAATATCTCGAACCGGTGATGCGCGACATCGAAGCTATGCTCGAAAACTCTCAACGCAATGTGAATGGTACTGCTATTCTCGAACTTCGTCCTCTCGGATTCTCAACAGTGGGAGTGGAAAGTAAAGACGACTTGGTGAAAAACAAATTTGGTGAATATGGCGAAACTCAAAAGGGTTGGACTGCCGACGACGCCAAAGGGTTCATCAAAGTGTCGGCTACTGCTCTTCGTGCTTATTATGCTAACCATAACGACGAACAAATCTAAATTTAAGATATGATAAAAGCCGGAATAATAGGCGGGGCAGGATATACTGCAGGCGAATTGCTTCGACTGTTATTGAATCACCCCGATGTGGAAATAAAATGGGTAAATAGTAGCAGTAATGCCGGAAATAAAGTGGCAAATGTGCATCAAGGTTTGATTGGCGAAACCGATTTGGTGTTTACCGACCAAACTCCTTGGGAAGAAATTGATGTGCTTTTCTGCTGCACTCCTCATGGTGAAACTCGCAAGTTTATGGAAAGCCACGAAGTGCCTCAAGAACTTCGTATCATCGACCTTTCAACTGACTACCGCATCGAAGATGGTACGCATGAATTTGTGTATGGCTTGCCCGAATTAAATCGCAAGCGCATCGTGCGTGGAGCTACTCGTGTGGCAAATCCCGGTTGTTTTGCTACTGCAATTCAATTGGCACTCCTTCCATTGGCTAAAAATTTGATGCTTAATAGTGAAATTCATGTTACTGCCATTACCGGTTCTACCGGTGCCGGTGTGAAGCCTTCGGCTACATCTCACTTCTCATGGCGCAATGACAACGTGTCGATTTACAAGCCATTTAAGCATCAACATCTTGCAGAGATAAAACAATCGCTCAAATCATTGCAAAATAGCTTTAACGCCGACATTAATTTCATTCCGGTGCGTGGTTGCTTCTCTCGTGGCATCATGGCTATCGTGTATATGGATTGTCCTATCGAGCTCGACGAAATCAAGAAACTTTATGAAGAATATTACGATGACCACAACTTTACATTCGTGACCGACAAAGCTCCCGACTTGAAAGATGTGGTAAACACAAACAAATGTATTCTTCACCTTGAAAAAGTCGAAGGTAAATTGCTTATCACCTCGGTAATCGACAACCTTGTGAAAGGGGCATCGGGACAAGCAGTCCACAACATGAACCTTCTCTTCGGTCTACATGAACGTGTAGGCCTCCGCCTCAAACCATCGGCATTCTAATTTAGAATAAATTTTTGTTATATAACCTCAACGGTGTGTCTGTTTTCAATTGACACACCGTTGTTTATTTTGAATATGTGTAATTATTTGTATCTTTGTAGAAATACTAACATAAAAATATAAAAACTATGAAAAAATTTATGATGTTATTTGCTGCACTAATGATGTGTAGTTCGATGTGGGCACAAGGTGTGTTCACAGTTGTTTATGCAGTGTCTGACGATGGTTTTGTTAATGTTCGCCAACGTCCGTCGGCATCGTCAAAAATACTCACGCAACTTTGGATGCAATCTCACGGTCTGGGACAAGGCGTTTGGCGCGCACAACAAGGAAATTGGGTAAAAGTGAGCGTGGGAGGAGTAACAGGTTGGTGTAACGGCAAATATCTTGGCACACAAGATTGGTATACCGGCTATGGAGAGAAAGTGATTGTAGCTAAGAAAAATAATACTCCTATTTATGTTGAAAGTTATGGCGATAATCCTTATGAATACTTCACGTCGGTGCCTCGCGGCACCATTATCGCCGACGAATTTTATGAAAGTGACGGCTTCTATGTATTATCGACAGCCCACGATGCATTATTTGTCCGCAAAAAAGATGTAACAGTTAAATGGAGATAGTAAATGAATACTCTTCTTAGATTGTTAATAAAACTCCTAGGTTAGAGCGATTTAGATGAGTAGATGCAAAAACAAAGAGTCTGCACCAATTTTTTTAGGTGCAGACTCTTTAATTTATATTGAGATATTAACCTTCGCCTTGAGATTTATAAGTGGTGTTTGGAGCTCCGGCAGGATGTGCAGTTGCGTTAATGCAACGGATAAATGCTTTGCCCGAAGCGGTTTTTATAAATAGGTTGTTGCCATCGAATGCAAAGGCGGTGATTTCGTCGGCTGTTGGATAGGGAAGAATTGCACGCACGCGACCATTGTGGTCACATACTTGAATTCCTATCTTAGTTGCAACGAAAAGATTTCCATCGGTGGCATATAGCATACCTATAATGTCGTAATATTGGTGAAGTGTGTTATGTAACCAATAGAATTGTTGACGATTTGATTTTTTGCCTTTTTCGTCAATGGTGTAACATACAAGCCAATCAGAATTTTTTTCGGTTTCGGTAAATAGTTTCCCGTCGGGCGAAGTTGCTGATTTGCCGGCAACTTTTGGAAATTTACCGTCATAGGTTATCCAATTTTCTCCATCGATGAGGATTGCTTGTAGCATGTCGTTTTGGCTTTTGCCGGCTTTAACAGGGGTGGGGTAATCTTTCCATAGGTAACGCATTGCATCGGGGAATAGGGCAGAGCCGTTTTTGATGCTGTGTTTTCCATCGTCCCAAACAGCTTTAAATTCATATCCTGCAAATTCGAGCGCTGAAGCCACTAAGAGATTTTGTTCATACCAATGTCCAAATAAAGGGTTCCAAGCATCGTTTGAGCCATCGTGGATGTATACACGCATGGGGCGAGGTTCATATTTGCGAATGAGAGCCGGATACTCATGTCCTCCACGCATCGATACGAATGTGCCACATGTAGTATAGATGCGGCTAAATAGGTCGGGACGGCAGAAAGTAGCGTTAAAAGATGCGATGCCGCTACTGCTTGCTCCTGATATGGCGCGGTCGTTAGGGTCGGTTGAGATGTTTATTTTGCGTCCATCGGCAAGAGTGTGGCTTTGTGCGGCGGGAAGCAGTTCGGTTTCGATAAAACGAGCAAATGTGCCGTCGATGCGGTCAAATTCATTACTTCTGTTATATCGAATCACTACGCTATCGGTAGCAATGCGACCTGGCTTTACAAATACTCCGATAGTAACAGGCATTTCGCCATTAGCGATGAGTGAGTCCATCACTGCCGTAGCGTTATATAGAATGCCGTCGAGGCCAAGGTATAAGCAAGCGGGTTTAGAACCGTCATATTGTTTTGGGATATATACTTTGTATTCATGAACGGTTCCGGGATAGAATTTTGAATTTTCTATTTTACCGTCTATTATAATGCTTTTGTCAGCGGCAGAGGCCGATAATGCAACTAATGCGATAACAAGTGATAATAATTTTTTCATGGGTAAAAAAGTTTTGTTAATATAAAGGGATTTATTCGTTAAAAGTGACACCGTCAATATCGAGCAAGCGTTTGGCTACTGCATCTCGGTTGTCGAGACGTGTTGTTATGGTCATTTGACACGCATTATCAAATACTTGGTTAGTGATTTTGATTTGAGGGTCTTTAACCACTCTCATCACATCATTCATCGACAAGTAAGGGAATGTAAATGAAATGTTGGTCATTTCATGGCATTCAATAATTGTGCCTGAGTTGATAGCATCGCGAGCCGCTTCGCGGTATGCCACGATGAGACCTGAAGTCCCGAGTTTTATGCCCCCAAAATATCGCACTACAATAATAACGATGTTTGTGAGGTTAAAAGAGTTTATTTGACCTAAAATTGGTTTTCCGGCAGTGCCACTCGGCTCTCCATTGTCGTTGCTAAGAAATTCGTTACGGGCAGTCCCAATCATGTAGGCCCAACACACATGTCGAGCATCGAAGTATTCTTTTTGATACTTTGCAATTACCTCTTTAGCCTCTGTTGCCGATGTAACAGGGACGGCAAAGGCGATGAATTTACTCATCTTCTCTTTGTAAAGTCCTTCGGCAGGAGCATCGAGAGTGTAGAATGTGTCGGCCATGTGGGTGATGTTATTTATCTTCTTTGGGTTTGCGGTCGAAGAAAGGGTTTTTAGATGATGCAGAAATGGCGATTGCAAAAACTTGTGAGCAGCCATTGAGAATGTTGAGTCGCTGTGCCGCTAATCCGGCCGAGAATAAAACGCGGGTGTCGAGACGTAAATCGGCAGCCATGGCACAAGCCGAGCCAATAGCAATGCCTACATCGATAGTGTTGATGGCACAAGGCACATCAGCCGGTTTTGACGAGCAAGTATTGAAACCACAGTGGGCACAATTTAGCCCTTGATTTAGAGCATGGGTGCCAATTAATATGGCGCACTCGGCATTACGAATATTATCGGCATCGCGAAGGAAAAATTTCATACCATGTTCTTCTACCATTGCTTCCATTTTGTTGGCGAGTGAATTTAGATTGTCGCCTTCAATAAGAGCAATCTCAATAATGTCAACTCCTTTGCCTTTAGGAGCGGTGCGTGCGGCAGTCATCATTTGACGAGCCGCCACAATCACTTGCTCATGACGGCAGTCTCGTTCGTTTATCACCATTTTAGTAATATTATATTATGAGCATCGCATCGCCATAAGCGCCGAAGCGATATTTTTCTTTAACGGCTTGTTCATAAGCTTCCATCGTGAGTTCGTATCCGCCAAATGCTGATACCATCATCAACATAGTAGAATAGGGTAGGTGGAAGTTGCTGATAAGAGCATCGGTAACGGTAAATTCATAGGGAGGGAAAATGAATTTATTTGTCCACCCTTCAAAAACTTTCATGTGCCCACCCATTGATACAGCACTAGCAATGCCTCGAAGCACAGAAGTCCCTACTGCACACACTTTGCGCTCGGCATCTTTGATGGCATTTACTCGTTGAACCAATTCGGGCGATACTTCCATTTGTTCAGAGTCCATGCGGTGCTTTGTAAGGTCTTCAACATCTATTTCACGGAAGTTGCCAAGACCACTATGAACAGTTAAGAATCCTTGTTCGATACCTTTTATTTCCATACGTTTCAACAACTCGCGGCTGAAATGCATTCCTGCAGCAGGCGCAACAACTGCACCTTCGTTTTTAGCAAAGATACATTGGTAGCGCTCGGCATCGTCGGAGTTTGGTTCACGTTTGATGTATTCGGGAAGAGGCGTTTGTCCCAAACGGAATAGAGCCGCCTTGAATTCTTCGTGGCTACCATCAAAAAGGAAACGGAGTGTGCGGCCGCGAGAAGTGGTATTGTCGATTACTTCAGCCACCATTGACTCATCTTCGCCAAAATATAGCTTGTTCCCGATGCGTATTTTACGGGCAGGTTCTACGAGCACATCCCATAATTTGTGTTCGTGGTTGAGCTCGCGCAATAAGAATACCTCTATTCTTGCGCCGGTTTTTTCTTTATTGCCATAAAGGCGCGCAGGGAACACTTTAGTGTCATTAAAAATGAAGATGTCACCTTCGTCAAAGTGTTGTATTACATCTTTGAAATATCCGTGTGAGATTTCCCCGGTTTTGCGGTTAACTACCATTAGACGAGATTCGTCACGACCCGATGCGGGTTCTTGAGCGATTAGTTCCTCGGGGAGCTTGAAATTAAATTGTGATAACTTCATAAATTAATGTATTTGTTTATTTGATTTGTAATTTTTTTTTAATTTAGTTGTTTGCTTCATCATCGGGCATCACAATGTCGATGTTGTTGAGCATTTCTACAGCTTGATCAACAGTGAGGCAGTCCTCAACTTTGACGTCGCCTACGCGAGTGCGTCGTAGGGCAGTGAGGTGTCCGCCTGAGTTTAGAGCCTCGCCAATGTCGCGAGCGAGAGCTCTGATGTAGGTACCTTTGCTACATACCACTCTCACCACTATGCACTGTTGTGAATATTCGAGTAGTTCAATTTCATCGATAACAAGAATTTTTGCTTTAAGTTCCACCTCTTTTCCTTTTCGAGCCATTTTGTAAGCTCGTTTGCCGTCGATTTTACATGCTGAGAAAGCCGGAGGTACTTGTTCGATGCGTCCGGTGAATTTTTTCAACGTCTCTTCAACCATTTCACGAGTGATGTGCTCGGTGGGGTATGTAGCATCTATTTCGGTTTCGAGGTCGTAAGAAGGGGTTGTCGCTCCTAATGCGATAGTAGCAACATATTCTTTAGTATGTGCTTGAAGCTCGTCGATGCGTTTTGTTGCGCGACCGGTGCACACAATCATTACTCCTGTGGCAAGAGGGTCGAGGGTGCCTGCATGTCCCACTTTTATTTTCTTTATTTTGAGACGACGAGCCATTATCCCTCTCACACGTTTCACCGCATCAAACGATGACCAATGAAGAGGTTTATCGAGATATAATATTTCTCCTTCTAAAGGATTAAACATAGGCGATATATTACAAGCAATTTAAATATATTTCTTACATTATTTCCAAATTAACACCGCATGCGAGCATGATGAGTATTGCTCCACCCACGATGATGCGATACCACCCAAATGCTTGGAACCCATGTTTAGACACGAAGTTGATGAAGAATTTTATAGCAAGAAGCGCCACGATGAACGCCACAACATTGCCAATAATTAAGGTGTCGAGGTTGGCAGTAATCAACTCGGTGCCACCTTCTTTAATGAGTTTATACCCTTTATATACAGTGGCGCCAAACATAGTGGGGACAGCAAGGAAGAAAGAAAATTCGGCAGCGGCTTTTCGAGTCATTTTTTGAGCCATACCTCCTACAATTGTAGCCATTGAACGAGATACACCCGGTATCATTGAAATACATTGGAATAGCCCTACCATAAACGCACGACGTTCGGTGAGTTGGGTGTGCTCGCTTCCTTTGTTGAAAATTTTGTCGCAAAAAAGCATGAAAATTCCACCAATAACAAGCATTACTGCCACAACCCACACTTTTTCGAGCATTTTATCGATGGCATCACTAAATAACAATCCTAACACAGCTGCGGGAATGAATGCGATAAATAATTTCCAATAAAAGTCGTATTTGTGAATAAAACGACGTAGCGCACCGGCACCATGAGGAGCAGGAGTGTTGTTTAGACGGAAAAAACGTTTCCAATATAACCATACCACAGATAATATTGCCCCAAATTGAATGATGAATGTGAAAGCTTTTACATAGGTGGTGCTTTCAATTCCAAGGATGTTTTGGGTAATAATCATGTGCCCGGTTGAGGACACCGGGAGAAATTCGGTAAGTCCCTCAACAATAGCAATAATAATTGAATCGAGAATATCCATTATTCGTTAATTTCTTTTTTTGAACGATAGATAATTCCGAATGCCATACATACGAATCCTATTAATGCAATAGCTGGACCTATAACGATGCGGCGTGTGCTAAAAATGTCGGGGTTAAAATTTTCCATAGTGGAACCGTCCCCACACATTAATAAGAAGCCTACTATAATCATTAGACCCGATATTCCCATTAAAATGAAGTTTGTTTTGCTCAATGGGAATGTTGCATTCTCAGTGTTCTTTCCCGAATATTTAGGAGCTTGTTTGGTGGCATCTGTTTTAGTTGTTTGGCCACTTTCTGTAGAGGTTAATTTTGTTGTAGTCATTATTTAAATATTAGTTTTTATCAATTGTAAATTAGTGAATTATTTAAACATATCATCGTAGTTAGAACGCAAATATTTGTTAGTGGCAAATAATGCAGCAGTGGCGCAAATTGCAACACCAATGATGATGAGCAAGCCAAATACAATGCCGGCCTCGGTCCACGATAATGCATAGTGAGCATTATTTTCATATGAGAAGAGGTAGTAAATGCCACCGGCAAGAATGATGTCGGCTATAATAGCAGCAATAATGCCGTGAATCACATTGTTTATTACGAATGGTTTGCGAATAAAACTATCTGTTGCACCCACAAGTTTCATGGTGTGTATTATGAAACGTTTAGAATAAACAGTGAGTCTCACAGTGTTGTTAATCAACACAAAAGAGATTAGAATTAAAGCTGCAGCCACAATTGAAAGAATTAATATGCTGTGGTTGATGTTTTCGTTGAGGGTGTCGATGTTGGTAGTGTCGTGTAGAACGTCTTTTATTCCCTCTATCCCTGTCAACGACGCTTTTATGGCATCGATGCTGTCGCGACAAGCGTATTGAGGCTTAACGGTTATCTCAAATTCGGGCTGGTAAGGGTTGATGCCGGCCATCAATTCCAACACTTCGTCGCCCATAATTTCCATTTCATGATTGAATACCTCCTCGGCCGAAATGAATTTTTGGGATGCTACATATTTTTCTTTGCTCCATTTTTGTTTTAGAACATTGAGCTGCCCTTCTGTTATTTTTTCGTCGAGCATCACGACAAACCCAATGTTCCCCTTGAAATTTTGGGTAATGTTGTTAGCTAATACACCTAAAATCGCGACAATACCCAATATTAGCAAAACGAGAGTGACGCTAATCGTAGATGTGATTTGTGCGCTGAAAGTGGAAATCGCTGATTTTCTTTTTTTACTCATTTATAATTTTTGATTCGTTAATGCGCATAAAACGGCATTATAACTTAATTTTACTGCAAAATTAATACATTCGAAGGCCGTTGTCAATAGTTTTGCTTGTAAAAATGATGAAAAAAATGTAACTTTGCAGCGTTTTTAAGTAAATTCAAGTAAAAAATGGGTAAAGAACGACATAATAAATTCATATCAATGCTATTATTAGTATTGTTTTTGAGTTATCATGTCAGCATCACAATGTTTGTGCACACTCACGTAGTAGATGGTGTGCCCATTGCTCACTCTCACCCATTCACAAGTAGTAATCACTCTCACTCTTCTTCTCAAATAGTTGTTATTGGTCAGTTGAGTTCATTCCAAGGTTTGGAAACTGTAGCCAATAACGAAATCACTGTGTTCCATAACGGAGAAGAGGAACTAAACTTTGACAATCACGAATTAGATGTAATTAATGCATGTGTAGATCATGCGATGTTGAGGGCTCCTCCCTCATATTGTTAATATCATCTATAACCATTTCTAAAATTAATCTCATCATATTCGGTTATATGGGATTATTGTGTTCAGTTTGATATCTTTTGATAGTTTAGCGAGTATTGCATTTATAGATATAAGTGTAATGGTCGCGGTGGATATTTGGATTTGGTTATAACGTTTATAGGTGAAAATAAAACACAACACTAACTAAATTCAGTAATTACATTTAAAATTCAAATGAAAAAAATAATACTATTTTGTGCGTCTATGGTAATAGGTGCATGCGTTGCAATGGGTGCGGTTCACAATGATACTCATTCGCATGAGCACAAGCATGATCACCCTCATGGAGAAAATGTGGATAAATATAAGAAAAATGCTATTTCGGGGCATGTATTTGAATATGGCACTCACGAAGAAATACCTTATGCAACAATACAAGTGGTAGAAATTAACCAATATCTAACAGCAGGTGAAGGGGGAGAGTTCTTTATTGAAAACTTGACCGATGGAGAATACACCATTCGTTTTCAATGTGTGGGATATGTCACAAAAGAGCTTAAAGTGGAAGTAAAAGGACACGAACTTAAACACTTTGATATAGAATTAGAAGCGAGTGCTACACAACTTGACGATGTAGTGGTATCGGCATCACGCAATGAAGTGCGCCGTTGTGAGGCTCCGGTGGTTGTGAATGTGTTAAATCATAAATTATTTGATCGCACAAATTCAACCGACTTAGCTCAATCGCTCAATTACCAATCAGGTTTGCGTGTCGAAAACAGTTGTCAAAACTGTGCATTCCCTCAAGTGCGCATCAATGGCCTTGAAGGTCCATACTCGCAGGTGTTGATTAATAGTCGCCCTGTGGTAAGTGCATTGTCGGGGGTGTATGCTCTTGAACAAATTCCTGTAAACATGATTGACCGCATCGAAGTAGTGCGCGGTGGCGGTTCGGCTCTCTTTGGCGCAAATGCCGTGGGGGGAACAATCAATATTATCCCAAAAGATCCTATTGATAATTCTTTCAGTGTGGGAACAACTATCTCAAATATGAATGGCGATGCATGGGAAGAAGTGGTGAATGCAAATGCTTCGCTCGTTTCTCCCGATAACAATTATGGTATCGCACTTTATGAGACATATCGTAACCGTAACCCATTTGACGCTAATGGCGATGAATTCTCTGAGGTAGGGAAGTTGAATCTTAATTCATTTGGTATTAATGCTTATTATCGTCCAACAATGTTTAGCCGATTGAACGTTGAATATCACACTACCAATGAATTCCGTCGCGGTGGTAATAAATTTGACCTCGAACCATTCCAAACCGATATCACTGAGCAAACTCGCCACGTGATAAATAGTGGGGGCGTGAACTATGTTCAATCATGGAATGAATATAAACATCGCATGTCGCTTTATGCCTCGGTGCAAGATATTGATCGTAATAGCTATTATGGTGCTCAACAAAATCCCGATGCCTATGGTAAAACCGATGATGTCACTTGGGTAGTGGGTGGTATGTACACCGGTCAATATAATAAGGTAATTTTTGCACCTGCCATATTTACTGCAGGATTGGAATATCAAAGCAATTCAATGCATGATGTGATGGTGGGGTATAACCGCGATATGAAGCAAGATGTGAGAATTTTTGGCGCCTTCTTGCAAAACGAATGGAAAATGAACCATTTCACATTACTCGCCGGCTTGCGATTGGATAATCACAACCTCATTGATAATCCCATTTTAAGTCCTCGTGTAAACTTGATGTATAAGCCTACCGATAAATTCCAAGCTCGTGCTACATGGTCAACCGGTTTCCGTGCGCCACAAGCATATGATGAGGACCTTCATATCACAGCAGTGGGGGGCGAAGGTACGTTGATTCAACTTGCCGAAGGCCTTGATCCCGAAAAGTCTAATTCTTTTAGCGGTTCAATCGACTGGGTTTGCAATTTCGGCCATTGGCAAGCCAACTTGTTGCTCGAAGGATTTTATACTACACTCAATGATGTGTTTGTGCTCGAAGATAAAGGTTATGACGAACAAGGAAATGCAATCAAAGAGCGTCGTAATGGTAGTGGTGCGCATGTGTATGGTGCTAATCTCGACTTCAAAATTGCACATGGCACCGATATTGCATTGCAACTTGGAGCCACATGGCAACGCAGCCGTTATAAAGAGGCTGAACAATGGAGTGAAGACCCATCGGTTGCGCCTACTAAAAATATGATGCGTACACCTAATTTCTATGGCTATTTCACATTGAGTGGCTCGCCATTCCGAAACTTTGATTGGGCTTTGTCGGGTGTATATACCGGACGCATGTATGTGCCACACTTCGCACCGGGTGAAGTGCCCGAAGATGATCCGTTCTTCGACACATATATCACACAAGATGAGCTCGTTCACACCCCCGATTTCTTTGATTTTAATGTGAAATTCAATTACACCATCCCTCTAAATAACCGTTTAAGTATGCAAGTGAATGCCGGTGTGAAAAACATATTTAATGCGTTCCAGAAAGACCTTGATTGTGGCGGCTACCGCGACTCAGGCTATTTCTACGGCCCCACAGCCCCACGCACCTACTTCGCCGGCGTGAAATTCTTCATGTAGAATACCCCGGGGCACACCCATTTAGAATTATACGAATTACCAATAGGGAAACTGCTCAATAGGAGTGTTTCCCTATTATATTAAAACAAAATATAGAAAAATGGTGAGCATAGCCCACCATTTTTTATCTGGCAGATTCAACTAGCAAGTGCAAAAATAGCAATTTGTTTGAAGAATTCCGTTTTAGGGGTTGAAAAATTTAATTTTTTACGAGGTCTATTGTTTAATTTTTTTGCCACATTTTTAATGTACTTGTCGGAGAAGTCCTTGA
>JAZNGZ010000104.1:0-16818 GCA_045576735.1 Muribaculaceae bacterium | reverse complement strand
CACTGTACCATCAGCAGCGATCTTGAGATCGAAGCTGTTACCAGTTGCCGAAATCATGTTGATTTCTTTAGTGGCAAGGTCCATCTTATGCAATCCTCCCTTTGTGTTTTGAGAGAACACCACAAATGAACCATCGGGGCTAATTGTTGCTTGGTTCACCGATACGTCTTCGGGAAGATCAATCTTGTCGATTGATTGAATTTCAACCAATTGAGCGAATCCGAGAACGCTTGAACACAACAACATTGCCGAGATAAAAATCTTTTTCATTTGGTATTGGTTTTATATTAGTTAATAATAATTTTCAGCAAAAAAGGTAATAAAATGCTAAATTATAAAAAAAAATCGACACATTAGTGCCGATTTTCATTTATTAACATATTAGATGACGTCTATTGTTCAGTTATCTACTTTCATTTTCAGATTGAACGGGAGGGTAGTCGATTGTGTAATGTAGCCCGCGTGACTCTTTACGTTCTTTTGCCTGACGCATGATTAAGTACCCCACGTTGATGATGTTACGTAGTTCGCATATCTCGCGAGAGGCGGTAGAGCGTTTGAACAATCGTTCGGTTTCTTCATAAAGAAGGTCAAGGCGGTTCCAAGCGCGATTTAAGCGGATGTCGGAGCGCACAATACCCACATATGTACTCATTATTTGGTTCACCTCTTTGATGCTTTGGGTAATCAACACCATTTCTTCGGGCAATTGGGTTCCTTCGTCGTTCCACTCGGGGATGTCGTTGCGGAATGAATAATGATTTACCATTTCCATAGCATGAACTGCGGCGGCTTGTGCATACACAACTGCTTCGATGAGAGAGTTGGATGCCAAACGGTTACCACCATGAAGTCCGGTGCAAGCACATTCGCCCACAGCATAAAGGCGTTTGATTGACGACTCGGCATTGGTGTCAACTTTAATCCCTCCACATAGATAATGGGCGGCAGGAGCCACAGGGATATAGTCTTTGGTAATATCAATGCCTAATGACAGACATTTGCGATATATGTTGGGGAAATGTTTCTTTGTCTCTTCGGGGTCTTTATGGGTTACATCGAGATATACATGGTCATCGCCATGACGTTTCATCTCGCTGTCGATAGCGCGAGCTACAATGTCGCGTGGGGCTAACGATAGGCGAGGGTCGTAGCGGTGCATAAATTCATTGCCACGAAGATTGCGCAACACGGCTCCGTAGCCACGCATAGCCTCGGTGATGAGGAATGAGGGGCGGTCACCGGGGTGATAAAGTGCTGTGGGGTGGAATTGCACAAATTCCATATCTTGCACCGTGCCCTTGGCGCGATATACCATTGCTATGCCGTCGCCGGTAGCGATAAGAGGATTGGTGGTGGTTTTATACACTGCACCGATGCCCCCGGTAGCCATAACGGTGATTCTTGCCAAGAATGTGTCGACCTTGTTGTTTTCGGGGTTGAGGATATATGCTCCGTAACAAGTAACGTCGGAAGTGCGACGGGTCACAATGCGTCCCAAATGGTGTTGGGTGATTATTTCAATGGCAAAATGCCCTTCGTAGATGTCGATATTGGGGTTTTTCTTCACAGCCTCAATAAGACTTTCTTGTATTTCGGCACCGGTGTTGTCTTGGTGGTGAAGAATGCGGAACTCGCTGTGTCCTCCCTCTTTGTGGAGGTCAAATTCGCCATCTTCGTTTTTGTCGAAATTCACGCCCCAATTTATCAACGAGTTGATTTCGGCGGGAGCTTCGGTCACCACTTTTTTTACTGCTTCGGGGTCGCTGAGCCAGTCGCCCGCTATCATCGTATCTTCGATGTGTTTCTCGAAGTTGTCTACTTTGAGGTTGGTCACGGCAGCCACGCCTCCTTGTGCCAAATGGGTGTTGGCTTCGGGCAATTTTGTTTTACACACCAATGCAACACGCCCGGTGTGAGCCACTTTGAGTGCAAAACTCATTCCGGCAATACCCGATCCTATAACGAGATAATCATATTCGTAAGTCATGATTTTGCTTACATTTAAAGTTATAATGCAAAGTTATGAATTTATTTCAATCATTAGACCTTTATTTTAAATAAAATTTGGCAACGATTATAGATTTTCTAACCTTAGTATTGAATTTTGTAAACCGAAATTAGATTTAACGAGGAAGAATATGAAACGCAAAGTCGTCATAAAAATACCTGTTTCTTAATGCAGAAACAAGAAAAGTTCTTCTGCATCTTTGGTTATTATATGCATCATATTGCATAGAATAGAGTGTTAATCGGTGCTTTGATTGCGTGTCAATTGGGGATTTATAAAGAGTGTAAATGGTATTATAAGCAAATCGGAAAACGCACCTTTTTAGGTGTAAAATTTGTGTGAAAACGCCCCTTTTTCAAAAATAAGTGTTGTATTTTGCTGAATGAAAAAAGAGGAAAAAGAATGGTATTTCTCTTTCCTCTTTCCTATTATCCTTTTTTCTCTTTTACTTAGCCCACACTTGGTATTCGCCGGGTTTGAGTTTTGAAGGGAGTTTCTTTGCTTTTGCGTCGAAGATGTTGGTCATGCCTTCGATAGATGGAGTTTCGCCGGTGTATTTCACCTTTTGAGCTTTTGCGCCAAGGTTGACCATTACTAACACAGCGTCATCGCCCACTGTGCGAGAGAATACATAGATGTTGTTGTCGGTTGTTGGGTAACGCACCATTTTGCCACCTTGTTCGCCTGCAAGAAGTGCTTTGTTTTCGTGCTTGAGGTTGTTGAGTATTTGATAGAATGTGAAATATTCGTTGCGAGGTTCCCATTGTGGAGCATTGTCTTTCTTGAAGAATTCAAATGCACGGTTCATACCTGTTTCTTGACCGGTGTAAATCAATGGCATGCCGGGGAGAGTATATGAAAGCACTGCAAATGCGTTGTTGAGGTTGCCAAGACGGTCAAACTCAGTGCCTTCCCATGAGTTGAGGTCATGGTTGGTAATCATATTCATCAAGTAAGAGTCTTGAGGATATGATGCAGCTTGGTCGGCAAGGAGAGAGTCGATAGCCACAGCGGTTTTTGTGGCGAAAGTTTTCATTGGTTCTCCCTCTTTTTTGAAAGTGTATTGACCCGAAGTGGCTGCTATTTCGCTGAAAAGGTCTTTCATTGGCCAGTTGTAACCCATATCGAAGCCGTGGAGTTGTAATTCGGGCACGCTTGCTTCGGCGAGCATAAAGAGGTCGGGTTTCACGGCTTGAAGTTGAGGGCGAGTGTCGTCCCAGAAGTCGGTAGGCACTTCCATTGCCACGTCGCAACGGAAGCCGTCGATGCCGGCATCGGTGAGCCAGAATTTCATGGCGTCAACCATTGCCTTGCGCATATAATAGTTGTCGTAGTTGAGTTCATACACGTCGGTCCAGTCAAATGGGCCATACATCTTGCCATTCTTGTCGAGAGAATACCATTCGGGGTGTTGGGTCACCCATGCGTTGTCGCAACCGGTGTGGTTAGGAACCCAGTCGATAACCACTTTCATTCCCAATTTGTGGGCTTCGGCTACGGCTCGTTTGAAATCGTCGAGAGTGCCAAATTCGGGATTAACGGCCTTATAATCTTTCACTGCATAGTAGCTGCCGAGTTCGCCTTTGCGGTTCACTTCAGAAATGGGGTGAATGGGCATAAACCAAAGGATGTCCACTCCGAGTTCTTTGAGGCGTGGAAGTTCTTTAACAAAAGCATTGATTGTGCCTTCGGGGGTAAACTGACGGAGGTTTACCTCATAAATCACGGCATTACGACTCCACTCGGGGTGTGTCACTGATGTGCGAGCAGGCGCTTGAGCCACTGCATCTACGCTACCGGTCAACCCCACAAGGGCAGCAACCCCGGCAATAATTGATTTAAAAATGTTTTTACGCATAAAATATTAGAATTTATAATTATTTAGAATTAAGTAATTTTTTTACAAAGAAGAGTGCTTTTTGTGGGTGATTGTAGAATTTGTCAATAATATATTTGTGATGCCCCCAAGGGATTTTCCATAGAATAGATTCCGGAATTTCACCCTCAGCCTGGGGGTGAATTAAATTATTGTTAGTTATACCCTCAACTTGGGGGTTGAATATGTCTAATTTATTATATAATATAAAGAATCGTTTAGAATAGCCTAAATTTGTTTCAGATAAACCTTTTATTCCTGGTAAAACTTGTTTCAAATCATAACTTAATTTCTTGAAAAATTTGTTTCCCCATTTGTTTTCGGCTTGCATTGTGACAATATCTCTACCTAATGACCAATAAAACTTCAACATTTCCTTATTTATAAAAGTAGCTGCTTTTAATTGACTGCTTTTATATCGTTGACTCAGATTTATTAACCAATTACGATAGTCGGTATCAGATGGATTTAATGCGCTCATTAAGAATTAGCTATTTGATTAATGTGCAAAATAGTGATATAAAGTTGTTACAGCGGTAAATTTTACCACCGTAACAAAATTAATTATGATTTTGCTATTATGCAATATCGCAGTGAGGATTTTTTTATAATAATCGCAAAAAGGATTTAATTTGATGTTGCAATTAAATG
This sequence comes from Muribaculaceae bacterium, assembly GCA_045576735.1. Classification (GTDB taxonomy): domain Bacteria; phylum Bacteroidota; class Bacteroidia; order Bacteroidales; family Muribaculaceae; genus RGIG4079. The sequence goes on along the minus strand of JAZNGZ010000104.1, from coordinate 12,280 downwards.
AAAAGTGTTGTAATTTTGAGGAAAATAAAAGTTGAAGTCTATGGAATCGATAAGAGAGATTTATAAGATAGGTATTGGTCCGTCAAGTAGTCATACTATGGGTCCGAAGCGTGCGGCCGAGAGATTTTTGGCTCGCACCGGTGGGGCGACAGGTTATAGTGTAACACTTTATGGTTCGCTCGCGGCAACCGGGAAAGGTCACTTGACCGATAAGGCTATTCTTGATGTGCTCACCCCTGTGGCTCCCACTGAGATAGAGTGGAAGCCCGACGTTTTTCTTCCATTCCACCCCAATGCGATGAAGTTTGAAGCGCTTGACGACATGGGTAAGGTTATAGATGAATGGGTGGTGTATTCCATAGGCGGCGGTGATATAGCCGAGGAAGGACAATCGCGAGTGCATAACCATGTGTATGAGATGACGCGTATTGCCGATATACAAGCATGGTGCGAAAAGACCGGGCATAACTATTGGGAATATGTGGAGCAATGCGAGGGCCCGGAGATATGGGACTATCTTCGCGAGGTGTGGCATGTGATGAAAGCCGCGGTAGAACGAGGCATCGAGGCTGAAGGGGTATTGCCCGGCGGACTTGGTGTGCGTCGCAAGGCTGTGACTTATTATGTGCATGCACAAGGTTACACAGGTAGTCTTAAAAGCCGAGGTTTAACCTATGCTTATGCTCTTGCCGTGAGCGAGGAGAATGCTGCCGGCGGACAAATCGTTACGGCTCCCACTTGTGGGTCGTGTGGCATCGTTCCTTCGGTGTTATATCATCTTCACACATCAAAAGGGTTCTCTGAAGATCGCATTCTACGTTCGCTTGCCACTGCCGGGATATTTGGTAACGTGGTGAAAACAAATGCGTCGGTATCGGGAGCCGAGGTGGGGTGTCAAGGCGAAGTAGGGGTGGCGTGTGCTATGGCAGCCGCTGCATCATGCCAACTATTTGGTGGGACACCCGCACAAATCGAATATAGTGCCGAAATGGGACTTGAACATCACCTTGGGTTGACTTGCGACCCGGTGTGTGGATTGGTTCAGATTCCGTGTATCGAACGCAATGCCATGGCCGCGGCGCGTGCGCTTGATGCAAATCTTTATTCGCAAATCTCCGACGGCAAACACACTGTCACATTCGACCGCATCGTTGAGGTAATGAAACAAACCGGTCACGACCTACCCAGCCTCTATAAAGAAACAGCCCAAGGTGGTCTCGCCGCTATTCACGAGTAGGCTAAATGAAATAAACAGTTAAAGTCTTTAAAGTCCTTAGGGTTTTTAAGGTTTTTGAGTTGCTTTGCGTCCTTTCCACCATAGCGCGAATAGAGCTATGGCTACTATTACATCAATAATCTTCCACATGTCTCGGCTAAGAGTTATTTTAGCGAGAGGCTGAAATAGTATTGCCAATGAGATAGCTATAACCATAAATAAGGTATTCTTTTCTTTATAGAAAGAAAATGCAAAGCACGCAAATATAATCATTGAGGCGAAGCGCACTAAAGTATAATAATCATATGGCATAGGAAAAAGGCATAGTAGCAATGCTACTGCCAAGCATAATCCTATATTGGTTAAAAGTTGGCTCATTATGTGCTAATTAATAATTCTTTTCGATGATTTTTTTCAACACGAGGGGTGTTTCGGGTCCCATGTTGAAGATGAGGTCGAGTATTGTGAGGTTGGGGATAAATCCTTGTTGAGAAGCTCTCACTTGGTAGTATTCAACCGGTGTGTCGAGGTCGAAATTGCTATTGCGGAGGTCGGTTAACGAGTGGTCGCCGTTAGTAATTAATTCTTTTTCCTCACTTGTGAGCTCATAACGGACTTCGCTCTCGATGCCGGCAATGTGACGAATAACAGCATCGATGCCAATGTTGAGATCCATCAACGATTCGGGCTGAATGCCGTCGCGAGGTTGCAGATAGGGCATCAATTCGTCTATATAGTATTCAAAGAAAGGGGTGCGACCATAGGCCGACCAAAGTGCTACTTTGTGGATATTCCACCACGCTCCGTGGGCCGACACCCCCGCGTCGTTCCATGTGGCACCGGTGCCAAAGCGAGGTTTTGTGATAGGCACGGTGAGGGTGAGGCGACCATTTACATCGGCAATGTCGTAGCGATGCATTAGTTTACGGCGTTTGTCATATCGGCAATAACGATCAATCACCACATCGCGGTGGCTTGCCAACAATGCGTAATAACCAATGCTGCCGCACAATGCGGGCGGCAGCACAAGGGTTGTATTATTATATTTTATGAGGTGCGACGACATTTATTTGTCGGGGTTGGCATCTTTGAAAATGCGGTTCCAACGAATACCCCCGTTATCTTTATCAAACGAAATGAGCACAAACATAGGAGTACCAATGATGTGGTCTTCGGGCACAAATCCCCAGAAACGAGAGTCGGCAGAGTTGTCGCGGTTATCTCCCATCATAAAGTAGTAGTCCATTTTAAATGTATACTTGTCGGTTGGTTTGCCTCCGATATACACCTTGCCATCTTTAAAATATGCATCGTAGTTGTGTTCATAGTTGCGAATACAACGATTATAGCGATTCCAGTTGTCTTCGGTGAGGTCGATAGTCATACCTTTTTTGGGGATAATCAAACCATCTTCACCACCATAGTTATAGCTTGTCCACCCTTCTGAGACAACATCGGGGAAGAGAAATTCGCTTCGTCTAAGTTCAGAGTCGTTTAATTTTAAAATCTTTTCCACATTGCTATTTGCCTTGAGTTTCTTCACCATTTCATTAGTGAGAGGGGGCATATATATATTTTTGTTGTGGTCAAAACCTGAAGCTACTATCGCCGATTTTAGAGCGGGGTCTTGTTCCTCCGCAATTTTTCTATCTTCAATTGCTACGCCAAGGTCTTCCCATTCTAAATCAGAGAGTGGAGTTTTAGTTTGAACTAAATAGTCGAATTGCACATTTTCGGGTTGCTCTTGGGCATTTCCGTCAATATAAATCACACCTTCTTTTATTTGGAATTTTTGACCGGGAAGCCCTACGCAACGTTTCACATAGTTTTCGCGGCGGTCAACCGGACGATAAACTATTTCACCAAAATATTTAGGATTGTTTTTAATTTGCTCGCGTCCCACCATTTTCACAAGAGTGTAGTAGTCGGGGTTTTGCACCATTAAGGGCACTGTGTCACCGGCCGGGAAGTTGAAAACCACGATATCGCCTATTTCCACATTACGCAATCCTTTCAATCGGCGGTATTCAAGCGAGGGTGAGTCGAGATAACTTTTTGTGTTAATTATCGGCAAAGTGTTGTGCACCAATGGGAAATGTACAGGAGTCATAGGCACACGAGGTCCATAAACCATTTTGTTTACCCACAAATAGTCGCCGATTAAGAGTGTTTTTTCGAGTGAAGATGTGGGAATTTGATAGTTTTGTCCCACAAAGGCAAAAACGAAATAAACTAATACCAACGCATAAACAATGGCGTCGACCCAGCTCATTACAGTTCTCACTACTTTATTTTGGCTTTTTTTCCACCAGTCAAAAGGAATGAAACCGGTGATATAGATGTCGAAAAGCAAGAAGATGAAAATTGACAACCACCAACTGCCCATCCATGCCACCCAGGCAAAGAATATTAGCGAAACGATGCCAAATCTTATCCAACGAGTTGTTTTAGTAGCTTTAACTTCAGTTTTTATCTTTTCGATGATTGCTTTGCTGTCCATGTCAATTCTTATTTAATATCAAGAAGATGAGAATTTTTTATTAATCCGTGCATAAGTTGGTCCATTGTGAGGAATCCTTTGCGTCCGTTTACCCATTCGGCAGCCACTACAGCTCCAAGGGCAAACCCTTCACGGCTTTTTGCTTTGTGTTCGATAGTGATAGTGTCGACCTCAGAGTCCCATGCGATGATGTGAGTGCCGGGCACTTCGCCTTCGCGTTCATGGTAGATGGGAAGCGACGATGAGGGAGCGTTTTCGTCTTCGGTCCAAGCATCGATGCGTGCCACTTTCTCAATCAACCCTTCGGCAAGAGTGATAGCAGTGCCACTGGGGTGGTCGAGCTTGTGAATGTGGTGAATTTCCTTCATCGAAGGGGTATAGTCGTTGAAATTATCCATCAACTGACCGAGATATTTATTGAGTGCAAAGAATAGATTTACGCCCAAGCTATAGTTTGAAGTCCAAAAGAAAGTGGCCTTACCTTCGTCGCACAATGCCTTGATTTCGGGCATACGAGCAGTCCACCCGGTGCTGCCGCTCACCACTGGAACCCCTTGGGCAAATGCTTTGTAGTAATTGTCCACGGCAGTGGCAGGAGTGGTGAATTCGATTGCCACATCGGCACTGCGAAAGGCATCACTGTCAAAGTCTTGTGGGTTATCTATATCTATGGTGCACACAATTTCGTGTCCACGGCCAAGGGCAATACGTTCAATCGTCTTACCCATTTTGCCATATCCTATGAGAGCTATTTTCATTGATTATATAACATATTTCAACCACATAGTGATTGCTATTAACGATAAAATTTCCACAAATTTACAACAACAAAACGAATATCAAGCATAAAACACCCTAAAACACCCCATTTTTGCAATTTTTTAGCGAAAAACCCAAGAAACAGCTCATTAAACAACAATCTCCGCACGAAAAATCTTATCTAATATCATAGAAAATCTTTTGTCTTGAAGTTTCTCATTAGTGGATAATTTCCTCGTTCCATTTTCTTCTTTGCACTTGTTGTGTTGTGAGAATTGATATAAATGAGTATTTTTGTGTGGAAATATATTATTTAAGATGAAGATAGGTTTTGATGCCAAGAGGGCGGTGTGTAACAACACCGGATTGGGAAATTATAGTCGATTAGTGATTGATGTGCTTTCGCTTTATTTTCCTAAGAATGATTATAGGCTTTATTCGCCGGTCGACCGCAAGAACGACCGATTGGAACCGTTGCTCAGTCGTGAGAATGTGGAGATGGTTTATCCCGACACTGCTATGGGACGCAAACTCTCGTCGTTGTGGCGCGTGGGGTCGATTTCATCACAACTTTGTCGCGACAATGTAGACCTTTTTCATGGGTTAAGCAATGAATTGCCTTTAAGCATTGCCAAGAGTGGAATTCCCTCGGTAGTGACTATTCACGACCTCATTTTCCGTCATTTCCCACAGTATTATAAGCCTATCGATCGCACCATATATGACTATAAATTTCGCAAGGCCGCCGAGAATGCATCGCGAGTGATTGCTATAAGCGAGTGCACCCGCAATGATATTGTGGAGATGTATGGCATCGACCCTAAGAAAATCGATGTGGTGTATCAAGGTTGCGACCCATTGTTTCAAGTGCCGGTGACGCTTGAGTCCCGTCAACGGGTAAAAGAGAAATATAACCTCCCTGAGCGGTTTATCGTGGCAGTTGGCACTGTAGAATCGCGTAAAAATCAATTACTTGCAGTGAAGGCATTGCGAGGGTTGCCCGATGATGTGAAACTTGTGATAGTGGGTCGTCGCACAGCCTATGCCACTGAGATTGACAATTACATCGCATCGCAACGAGGATTGGCATCGCGTGTGATGTTTCTCGAAGGAGTGCCTTTTATCGACCTACCGGTGATTTATGCATTGGCACAAGTGTCGAGCTACACTTCTCGATTTGAAGGGTTTGGCATACCGGTGATAGAGGCATTGTCGGTGGGTACACCAGTTATTGCCGCCACCGGTTCGTGTCTAGAAGAGGCCGGAGGCAAAGGGGGCGTGTATGTCGACCCCGACAATGTGGACCAATATATCGAAGAGGCACGAGTATTGCTCGATAGCCGTTACCATTGCGACAAGTTGGTGGAACTTGGTTGCCGACACATAAAGAAATTTAATCTTGATAATTTCGCCAAAGGAATAATGACAACCTATAACAAGGCGATATTGGGACTGATATTAGATTAAAGAATATCAAGCATAAAACGTATTGAAATACCCTATTCCCCTATTTTAGCAAAATCATAGGAGTTACTGAGGGATAATTGCGATAAAAGTTCTATTGGATTTTTCTGCGAAATTTTGCAAAAAAATCCAATAGGGGTGGTTGGGTTGATATTGTTTTTGTGTAATTTGCGATAAGCTTATGAAAATGATGGGGGATTGTGGTGCGTAAAATTTATGTAAAATATGGTGATTTCTAAATTACAAATTATTAAATTTGCATTGAGATAATGCAGAATGTTGAGAGAGAAAATTTCATCAGTGAGTATCAGCGTTATCTGCTTATAATGTTATCTGAATTAATTTGTATTTAAAGATATGAGCAAGAAGCTATTAGTAGTAGGTGCCGGTGGATTTATCGGTGGATTTATAGCCGAGGAGGGGTTGCGTCGCGGTTTTGACACATATGTAACGGTGCGTGAGTCTACATCACGCCGTTATCTCACCGATGAGCGACTCCAATTTGTGGTGCTTGACTATGATGATGAGCAGGCGATGGCTAAAACGCTCTCTGAGGCATTGCCCGAAGGGGAGAAATGGGATTATATCATATATAATCTCGGCGCCACTAAATGTGTGAATTTCATGGAGTTTAACCGCATCAACTTTATGTATTTGCGCACATTTGTGGAAACATTGCGAGCAATCGACAAGGTGCCTCATCGATTCTTGTTTATGAGCAGCCTAAGCGCATTGGGCATGGCCGATGAGAAGAATTATACTCCTATCACTTCAGCTACTCCTCCCAATCCCAACACTCGCTATGGTTTGTCAAAAATCAAGGCTGAAACATATCTTGAAACATTGGATAATTTCCCCTACATCATATTCCGTCCTACCGGAGTGTATGGCCCTCACGAAAAGGATTATCTCATGATGATAAAGAGCATCGACTCGCATTGGGACTTTGGCGTGGGTTATCGCAAACAGTTGCTCACTTTTATATATGTTGAGGACTTGGTGAATGCGATGTTTGACGCTTACGAGGCCGGAGTGGTGAAGAAGAAATATATCATCTCGGAAGATGCTTGTTACACTCAAAAGCAGTTCCGCGACATTGTGGCGCGTGAGTTGGGTGGCAAATGGGTTATACCGGTAAAACTACCTATGTGGATAGTGTATATCGCTTCATATTTTGCCGAAAAATGGGCTGCCGCGCAGCTTAGAACAAGCACCCTCAATCGCGATAAGTTTAAGATTATGAAGCAACGCAACTGGTCGTGCGACGTGAGCGATGCCAAGCGCGATTTCAACTTCAATCCGCAATTCTCGCTCGAAAAGGGAATAAAAGCCACTGTTGCGGCCTATCTTGAGGAAAAACAACGAGCTAAAGAGGCAAAGAAATGAGTGAAACCCCCGAAAAAATCAAATTCCCATTGTGGGCTAAATTGTTGATTATAATTTCGGCTCTACCTGTCGTGTCGTTACCAATGATAATCAATCGGTGTAGTGCTGCTCGATATGAGGAGATAAAGCTGTTTTTGATGATTTATCCCTTATATGTGTTGGCTTCGGCAGTGATGGCATGGATAAGCTACCGCCAGCGACGCGAGGTGTCATTAATCTTGATTGTGGTGATGCTTCTCACCCATGCAGCCATGTGGATGCTCCCGTCGGCAGTGTGATTTGCGATTGGAGAGAAATGTTTTTTTGTTATTATAGCTTGTGAATGAGAGTGAGGCCGTCGCGAAGGGGGAGGATTACTTTTTCAACGCGAGGGTCGCGGGCTACCATGTCGTTAAATTCAAGAATGCCTAAGGTTTGTGGGTCACGTGGGTTTTCTTCGATAACTTTGCCGTCCCATAGAGTGTTATCGGCAAGAATGAATCCTCCTTTTTTCACGCGTGGCAATATCATGTTGTAATAGTCGACATAGTTGCGTTTGTTGGCGTCGATAAATACCAAGTCGAATTCCCCTTCGAGCGTGGGTACAATCTCCATTGCGTCGCCTATGTGAAGGTGCATTCTGTTGGCATAGGGTGAGGCGTTAAATCGCTCCAAGATGAAATCTTCTATTTCATCGTCAATCTCCACGGTGTGAAGCTCGGCACCTTCGGGCATACCTTCGGCAAAGCAAAGGGCAGAATATCCGGTGAAGGCTCCTAATTCGAGAATGCGTTGAGGACGAATCATGCGAGTAAACATTTTGAGCATTCGCCCTTGTAAGTGTCCCGAACACATACGCGAATATAGGTGATATATATGTGTGTCGCGATTGAGTCGTTGCATCATTTCGGGCTCCGGGTCAATGTGATTGAGGATATATTCTTCTAATTTTTCTTGCATATTGATGATTTATAGAGCTAAAACGGCTTCAATGCCAAGTCGATAGCTGTTCATGCCAAATCCGGCAATTACACCACGGCACACACTTGATATCATTGAATGGTGTCGCACTGCTTCGCGAGAGTGAACGTTAGATATGTGCACTTCAACCACAGGAACATTGATAGCTGCAATAGCGTCGGCAATGGCAAGCGAGGTGTGGGTATAAGCCCCTGCATTAAGCACTATTCCATTTAAATCGTTGTCAAATCCCACTGAGTGAAGTTTGTCGATAATCTCCCCTTCGTGGTTGCTTTGAAAATACTCGATGGAATAATTTGGATATCGCGAACGAAGAGTTTCGAGATATGATTCCATAGAATTGTTGCCATATATGCCCGGTTCTCTCACACCAAGGAGGTTGAGATTTGGGCCATTAATGATTAAAATGCGTGTCATAAAGCCTTTCATTTAATTTTATGATGCAAAGATAGTGCAAGTTGGGCGCAATCGCAAATTTAAAATTGTAGAGTGAGATCTATATTATGCGAGAAGTGAAAAATAAACCGTAACTAAAGATTTATGATAATTATTAACAAAAAAATACTTTTTATCATTGATTGAAAATGCTAAATTTGCATAATTGTAGATTTAATTAAAAAATTTATGACATTCAGACGTTTACTTCCTATAATAGTGGTTGTGGCCATAGTAGCCGGAATTGGTGCTATATTCCTTAATTATTCAGAAGGTTCTGAGGCTGAGTCAGGAGACGTATCTAAGGGGTATGGAGAACATTCTAAAGAAATCGTTGTTGATGCCGCAGCCGAAGTGACCGGTGATTTGGCCGATTATGTTTCGGTTGTTCCGGGCACCTATAAACTCAGTTATGTTTCAGAGGAAAAAGGCAAGTATGGTAATCAGGAATTTGTGATTACATTAAAATTGAAACTAATAAAACAATATCCTCATGACCCATCATCTTTACAAAAATTAAAATTCTTAACATCGCGAGGCACGATTGGTAAATTGGAAATGGATTTATCGAGAGGGTCGTTGGATTATACTGAATTGGAACGATTTGAAAAGTTTGTGAAGGAGGGAAAAGAAGGAGATGAGAAAGAATTCATGTTTTATAAATCAATGAGCAATCGTGAGTATGCCGATGTTCAGTTTAATGAAGCTCATGGCATAATATTTAATACCGACGGATATGAAAGTACTCCTTCATTAAGTTCATCATCGTCGACAAGTAGCTCATCGTCAAGTGACGAAGAATCAACCACATCTACATCTTCGAAGTCAATAGAAAAAGAAACCTCAACAACATCATCGACCACAAAAGAAGATAAAGCAAGTGAAAATATTGAAGAAGACGATGATGGGAGTGAGGATTTTGAAGAGGATTATAAAATAGACTTAGAATTAGACGAATATGAATCATATGTGGAGCAATATAAAGAATGCGACAATAAACGTTCGGCCGAGGCAATAGGACTTTATTCTAAAGCTAAAACATATGGATTAAAGATGAGAGCAAAGAAGTCAAAAATGAGTTCAGAGCAAAAAGAGCGTTTGCAATCTATTTCTTCGGGCTTTAAATAAAGTAAAATCTAAGAAATATCGTAATACAAATATAACAATAATACCATGGGATTTTTTGACAAATTAAAAGAAACGGCCACTAATGCCGCTAATGCCATTAAAAATGAGTATGAGGAGTTGACTCAGCAACAAACACCCTCTCGTCCACCCCCACCACCTCCCGGAATGCCTCCCACTCCATAATGGGAAATGCTATATATTTTCTAATATTTTAAACAATTATCGATTATGGAAAATAGTTTTGATTCAATCGACCGCCTTGTAGAGTTTGGAATGGGTATAGCCGTGGCTCAGCAAATGGTTAATACAATGAACTATGCAATGAAGAATATGGCAGTGCCGGGAGTGGGAACGACTTCTTCTACTCCGCTTCAGCAGCCGGGATTTTATGCCGCAATAGATGGAGCGCAAGCCGGTCCGTTAAATGAGCAAGAACTGAATATTCTTGTGCAAAATGGTAAACTCACCCCCGATGTGTTAGTGTGGCGTCAAGGCATGAGTGGTTGGACATTAGCTCGCAATGTGAGTGAAATATGTAAGTTATTTTTATTAAACAACATATCGATATAATGAAAATAGATAAGATTAAGGCTATCATAGCTATTGCAATAGCTATGATAGTTACATGGGGTTTTTATGAATTGAGTAGCGACAATGCCAATCAGTCGGTAGCCATCACTATTACGTCGTTTCTGTTGCTATCTATTACCGGCGTAGTAGCATTTGCTGCAGAGATTGAAGATTCTCGTCAGTCAATGTTGGTGAAAACAACCTCTATCACAGTGTTTGTGTTATCGTTAATATCGTGTTTGATATTTTCGTTTTTTGAGTTTAATATACCATTTTTTGTAGTTGTTCATGGATTGTTGTTGGCGATATATGCATTAGTGGTGTTGCGTCTCAATAAAGTGGACTATTAAAGAATCTTCAATGAATAACTTAATGAAACATTTGGTTAAATATTTGTTTATAGGTGTAATGGCTATGTTAATCGCCTCATGTGGCGATGATAAAGCCGAGGGTAAAAACTCAACCAAATCCCAATCAAGCGTTAAAACTCAATCGAGTAGCATTGATGACGCACAAAAGGCAATACCTTTTGAGCCGGTTGGCGAGACGTTTGTCGATGAGAAATTAAACGAGCTATTAGTGATATGCTATGATGCTCGACACATTTTATCGATGGATGAATTGCTCGATTATCAAGCCCAAAAGTATGGCACAGTGTTGGTGAAATTCGAGACCGACAATAATGCGAAACTAAAAAAACTCGACAAGTCAAAAAAAGCAAAATATAATGCAGCCCTGAAAAAGATGGAGGCATATTTTAAACAGTTGTTGTTGGCTGCGCATGAAGAAGATATTAAAAAACAAAAAGAGGCTCAGAAACAGGATTCGCTAAAACAAAAAAAATAAACTCCAGCCCGGCAATGTGCTAAGTGCGTGAAGCCGAGGCATATGAATGCTGTGGGCTAATGGTGTAAAATCAGCCCCTTTGCATGGTGTGTCATAGACAACATCGTGTAGGGGGGCTTGCTTTGGTTGGGTCTCGACGATTTGTGATGAGTTAAAATAGGGTTAGTTGGGGGTCGAGTAGACGGAATGATATGCGGTGATGTGGAGTGGTACCGTGGGCGGCTATTGCAGCGCGGTGGGCTTTTGTGGGGTATCCTTTGTTGACATTCCACCCATATTGAGGGAATTCTTCGTGTAGGCGGCACATACATTCGTCACGATGAGTTTTGGCGAGGATTGAGGCTGCTGCAATATTGCCAAATCGTCCGTCGCCTTTTACAAACGTTTGCCATTCAATATCGCCATAGGGCTTAAATCGGTTTCCGTCGACGATGATTGCCCCCGGCACAATGCTTAATGCGTCGAGCGCGCGGTGCATGGCAAGGATTGATGCGTTGAGAATGTTTATTTTATCAATCTCTTGTGGTGATACTATGCCCACTGCCCATGCTACAGCCTCGGCTTCGATGATGGGGCGAAGTTTCTCGCGGCGAGCTTCGGTGAGTTGCTTGGAGTCATTGAGGAGTGGGTGATGAAAATCGTCGGGAAGAATCACAGCGGCGGCATAAACAGGCCCGGCAAGACACCCACGCCCTGCCTCGTCGCAGCCGGCCTCATATCGTCCCGAAATATAGCATGTAGAAAGCATTGTCAACTTGAATTGAAATGATATTATTGGCAAAATTACAAAAAAACGCCAAATAAAACTATAAAGCACATAAAGCAATTTATATACGAAGATTCCAAACCGAAGTGCGACACCAGCGGTGAAAATAATATGAAAAACACCGCGGGTTTGCCCAGCGGTTGGGGCGCGTAGCCCCAAAGAGCGAATCTCAGAAAAAAAGATTTAATTAGCAAAATAAAAAAAGGAGACCGAAGTCTCCCAAAGATTAATTAATTTTGTTTTGCTATGT
>JAZNGZ010000103.1:0-1755 GCA_045576735.1 Muribaculaceae bacterium | reverse complement strand
ATGACTTCTCCGACAAGTACATTAAAAATGTGGCAAAAAAATTAAACAATAGACCTCGTAAAAAATTAAATTTTTCAACCCCTAAAACGGAATTCTTCAAACAAATTGCTATTTTTGCACTTGCTAGTTGAATCTGCCTATGTTTTAGCGCTCAACTTTATTGTAAAAAAGTTGCAATAAAGTTGAATATTTTTTTGTAGAAGAATGAAAATATTGTAATTTTGTGCTCGTAAAATATATAACCATTTCAATACTTTTTTATATGAAACAGGATATGATTGTGATCCTTGATTTGGGTAGTCACGAAAATACAGTAGTAGCTCGCGCAATTCGTGCGCTTGGAGTTTACAGCGAAATTTATCCCCATGACATCACGGCCGAAGAGTTAAAAGCGTTGCCTAATGTTAAGGGGATTGTTATTAATGGAGGTCCCAACAATGTTATTGATGGGGTTGAAATCGACGTTAATCCCGAAATTTACAATATAGGCATTCCCGTAATTGCTGCCGGACACGACAAGGCTTTGTGTGAAGTGAAACTTGCTCAATTCAACGACGATGTTGAAGCAATCAAGATCGCGGTTAAATCATTCGTATTTGACGTTTGCAAAGCCGAAGCGAATTGGAATATGACCAACTTTGTAAACGACCAAGTAGAGCTTGTTCGTCGTCAAGTGGGCGACCGCAAAGTATTGCTTGCTCTCTCAGGAGGTGTTGACAGCTCGGTTGTTGCTGCTTTGTTGTTGAAAGCTATTGGTGATAACTTAGTATGTGTTCACGTTAACCATGGCTTGATGCGTAAAGGTGAATCTGAAAACGTGGTTGAAGTGTTCCGCAACCAACTTTGTGCAAATCTTGTATATGTTGATGCTACCGACCGTTTCCTCGGCAAGCTCGAAGGAGTAGAAGATCCCGAAGAAAAACGCAAAATCATCGGTGGCGAATTCATTCGTGTATTTGAAGAAGAAGCTCGCAAACTCGAAGGTATCGACTTCCTCGGTCAAGGTACAATTTACCCCGACATCGTTGAAAGTGGCACAAAAACCGCTAAGATGGTAAAATCACACCACAATGTGGGTGGCCTTCCCGAAGACATGCAATTCGAACTCGTTGAACCATTGAAACAACTCTTCAAAGACGAAGTGCGTGCTTGTGGAGTTGAGCTCGGTTTGCCTCACGAAATGGTATATCGTCAACCATTCCCCGGCCCCGGTCTTGGTGTTCGTTGCCTTGGCGCAATCACTCGCGACCGTCTTGAAGCTGTGCGCGAATCCGATGCTATCCTTCGCGAAGAATTTGCTATCGCAGGCCTCGACAAAACAGTTTGGCAATACTTTACAATAGTGCCCGACTTCAAATCGGTAGGAGTGCGCAACAACGCTCGCTCTTACGATTGGCCTGTTATCATTCGTGCCGTAAACACTGTTGACGCCATGACTGCCACTATCGAAGAAATCGATTGGGCTATCTTGAAAAAGATTACCGACCGCATTCTCAAAGAAGTGCCATGTGTAAACCGCGTGTGCTACGACATGTCACCAAAACCCTCTGCAACAATCGAGTGGGAATAAAAACTCCCCTTTTTAAACATATTAAAAGGGGGTGTGTCAAAAAACAGTCACACCCTCATTGTTTCATAAAAAAAACGACAAAGCCCTGACTTTCTCAAGCTAGGGCTTTGCTATGTCCTAAAGTTTTTGTATCTTTAGGTAAACCTAAATAAATATGACAAAGGTACATTTTAGAAAATATAATT
>JAZNGZ010000102.1:0-26592 GCA_045576735.1 Muribaculaceae bacterium | reverse complement strand
CAATGACTTCTCCGACAAGTACATTAAAAATGTGGCAAAAAAATTAAACAATAGACCTCGTAAAAAATTAAATTTTTCAACCCCTAAAACGGAATTCTTCAAACAAATTGCTATTTTTGCACTTGCTAGTTGAATCTGCCTTGCTTTTATTTTGTGTTTTTTAGGATGAAATGTTGAATGATATTTTGCGTATTTGCTGAAAATGTAGTACCTTTGCACCGCTTTTTAGCATCCCGTGTGATGGGAAATTAAGGAGCAACTTAATTTTTAGTAACACATTAAACAAAAAACAAATGAAAGTATTTCAATTAGAGGCAACTCCTCGTACAGAAACAGGTAAAAAAGCTGCAAAAGTTCTTCGTGGTTCACAAAGTATTCCTGCAGTGTTGAATGGTGGTGAATTAGTAGACCTCCCTTATGCAGGAGAACTTAAAGCCGGTGAAAAAGTAGTAGAAATTGGTAATGGCAAAGGTCTTGTCACAACTGATATCGTAGTATCAAATGAAGCTGTTCGTAAGCTTGTTTACACTCCTGAAATTTTTGCAATTGAATTGTCTTTGAATGGTGAAAAGAAAATGGCAGTTTTGAAAGATATTCAATTCCACCCTGTTAAAGATACTATTCTTCACATGGACTTCCTTGAAGTAAATGATAAGAAACCGGTAGTTATTGAAGTTCCAGTAAAACTTGAAGGTCACGCTGAAGGTGTAAAAGCCGGTGGTAAGTTGACTCTCTCAATGAAGAAACTTAAAGTTAAGGCTATTTACACTGATGTTCCAGAACGTCTTGTTATTAATGTTGATTCTCTTGGTCTAGGTAAATCATTGCAAGTAGGAGAACTCAACTTCGAAGGTCTTGAACTAGTAAATGCTAAGAATGCAGTTGTTTGTGCTGTTCAGCTCACTCGTGCCGCTCGTGGTGCTGCCGCCGCTGCCGCTGCTGCCGGTAAATAATAAGGCAATAGCGTAAATCCCTATGAAATATTTAATAGTGGGTCTCGGAAATATTGGAGACGAATATCGTGATACCCGCCATAACATAGGTTTTAAAATATTGGATGCCTTTGCCGAGGCGTCCAATATTTCTTTTACAACTGATCGTTATGGAGATATTGCTCGTGTTAGAGTTAAAAATAAACAGTTGGTATTGTTGAAGCCTTCAACTTACATGAATTTAAGCGGAAATGCGGTGCGATATTGGAAGGAGAAAGAAAATATAGAAGTTAATCATATCCTTGTTTTAGTTGATGATATTGCATTACCGTTTGGCGCTATAAGGATAAAAGGTCGAGGTAGTGACGCCGGGCACAATGGATTAAAGAGCATTGCTCAATTATTGGGGTCTGATGCTTATCCTCGTCTTCGTTTTGGAATAGGAAATGATTTTCCACGGGGTTGTCAAGTAGATTATGTATTGGGAAACTTTTCACTTGATGAGCGACAAAAATTGCCCACACGCATTGATGTTGCCATTGATGCCTTAAAGACATTCTGTTTAGCCGGGATAAATATTGCAATGAATACTTATAATAATAAATGATAATGTAATGGCTAAAAGTGAGGTTAGGATTGATAAGTGGCTTTGGGCTATGCGTGTATTTAAAACTCGTACTATTGCGACTGATGCTTGTAAGAAAGGACGAGTAACGGTAGGCGATGTAATGGCAAAGCCTTCACGTATGATAAAAGAAGGAGATGTGATAAGTGTAAGAAAACCTCCTATTACCTATTCATTTAGAGTAAAAGCATTAACAGAAAATAGATTAGGAGCCAAGCTTGTACCTGAATATTTGGAAAATATTACTCCCCAATCAGAATATGATCTTTTAGATGTAATTAAGATTTCTGGGTTTATAGATCGTAGAAAGGGGCTTGGGCGTCCAACAAAACGCGAAGGTCGTGAATTGGCACGCTTTACGCAAGAAGCGATGGATTGTGGATGGGATTTTGATTGGGATGACGACGAAGATGATGAATAAGACGATTTATTCATAGAAACAATCAAATGAGTATAATCAATAATGGGCTGTATCAAAAAGACGCAGCCCATTATTGATTATTAAATAAAAGTAGAATCAAATTTTTAATGATTCAAAAAACTCTTTTCTTAATTCTGTTGAATATTCAAACTCACCAATATAATCGGTTGTTGTTGTAGAAGTTTCTTGTTTTTCTACTCCACGCATTTTCATGCATAGATGTTGAGCGTTGCAAGTGACAATAACGCCTTTTGCATCTAACGCTTCGCCAACAGCATTGCACACTTCGGTTGTGAGTCGTTCTTGAACTTGTAGCCTTTTTGCGTATACGTTAACAATTCGAGCAAGCTTGCTAAGGCCAATCATTTTCCCATTAGGAATGTAGCCAATAGAAACTTTCCCGAAAAATGGAAGTATATGATGTTCGCAAAATGAATAAAATTCAATGTCTTTTACTATTATTATTTTTGACCCGGCATTTTCGAATATAGCTTGTTTGGCTATTTCCAATGCATTGGCTCTATATCCTTGCGTAGATTTATATAAAGCCTTAGCGGCTCTAATTGGAGTTTTAAGTAATCCTTCACGATTAGGATCTTCTCCTAATAGTTTGATTATTTCTTCAAAGTGAGTAGCTATTTTTTCGACTACTTCGTTTTGGTCTTTGATGTGGTTCATAATTATATCCCAAGAGATATTATTTAACTACAGTATTTTTTTTACGCATTGATGGAGTTGTTCCTGGAATTGCACTGCGAATATTGCTTACTGCTTTTTTTGCGTCTCCTTCATCAAAGAATGGACCACAACTAACTTGCCAATATGGGAGATTAGACGTTACTCTAGCTCTGTATCCGGGAAATTTAGAGTTGATTTGTTGGGCAATAGCTTTAGCCTTGTCGCGCTGATTGGGTTTGCTAAAAGCAATGATTGTATATGTTATACGTTTGCCAGGGGTAATGTTGTGTTTACCTTTTTTTATTTCTTCTTTCTTTTCCTTTTTCGGAGGAGCAGTTTTCTTTATTGCTATTTTTTTGGGCTCTTCTTTTTTGGGTAAGTCGATTATGCGTTCGTTTAGCTCTTGAGGTTGAATGATTTCTATTGTAGAAGTGGAGTCATTGTTAATTACGTCAATAATTGATGTAGAATCGGGCACTTGTGTTGTTGTGCTATTCTGAGCTGACGCATAAGAAAAAACAGAAGCTATAACAACTGTCAAAATAAACATTGTTTTTTTGAGACTAGTCATAATTTTTCAGAATTAAGAGTAAGTTATAATTAAGGCTACAAAAATAGTAAAAATTCTTGTAGCCTTAGTTATTTTAGTCAAAAATATTTGTTAGAATGCAGTTACAATACCCATAAATGACTCAACATCGAGAGAAGCACCACCAATGAGACCACCGTCAACATTTGGTTTTGCAAATAGTTCTGCAGCATTTGATGGTTTGCAGCTACCTCCATAAAGGATAGATGTGTTGTCTGCGATTTCTTGTCCATATTTTTCAGCTAATACACCGCGAATGAATGCGTGCATTTCTTCGGCTTGATCAGCAGTTGCGGTTTTACCGGTGCCAATTGCCCAAACGGGTTCATATGCAAGAATAATTTTCGCAAAGTCTTCAGCAGAAAGTTCGAAAAGAGCGTCAACGATTTGAGTTTTTACAACATCAAGGTATGAACCATTTTCGCGTTCTTCAAGAACTTCACCAATACAGAAGATTGGGGTAAGGTTGTTTTCTAGGGCAAGATTAACTTTTGTTTTAAGTATTTCTGAAGTTTCACCATAATATTGACGGCGTTCAGAGTGGCCAAGTATTACATATTTTGCGCCAGTAGAAGCGACCATAGAAGCAGAAACTTCACCAGTGTAAGCTCCTGATTTGTGGTCAGCGCAGTTCTCAGCAGCAAGACCAAGTTTTGATGCATCAATAGCGTCGTTAACCGGAGCCAAATGTGTAAATGGGACACCAATGATTACGTCACAATTTGCATTAATATTTTTAAGGGCTTCGTTTACCCCTTTGGCAAGAGCAACACCTTCTTGGAGGTTGGTGTTCATTTTCCAGTTGCCGGCAACAATGTTTTTTCTCATTTTATTTAATTTATTTAAATAATTAATAATTATATTTTCTAATTGCTAGTTTTTTTACTATCACTTTGCAAAGTTACATTCTTTTTTTTGTTTAAACGAGAAAAAAGGAATTTAACTGCAACAAAGAATAGGTTGATAGCGAAAATTGCTGATATTATTTTGATGAAAATGCGTGTGAGATATTCAAAATCGTTATATTTCTGATTTTGAATATATAGTTTGTCAAATGCGTTGTCTTCATTCTCGGATGAAAATATATCAGTTGGTATTGATGTCAATGTGCGTTTCCATTGAATAATACCATCTTTGAGATATATAACCGAAGCCTTACCACGAGCTATTTCTTTTATCGATGTATCCTCTGCAGTGTATGTGGGCCATAATGTTAGCGAGCGATCAACCCATGGTTTTATTTGTTCCTTGTCGTTTGTCGCAAAAATCCCAATCATTTTTCCGTTGCGGCGAGTGATGTAGTTATACATTTCGTTTGTCAAAAATGAATAGGAAATATCGGCATATTTAATTTCAGGAATGAGTAATATAATTTGTTCTCCTTCTTGAGTTATTACATCAGTAGTGACATCTTCATCATTTAAATTATAGATGGTAATTTGACGGGTTGAGTCAATTGTAGATGAATCTGATTTTATTTCGGAGCGATCTACAAATGTCCATGTGCTGTCGGGTAAATTATCAATTGAAAAACTTTCCTTAACTCCATTTTTTTCATAAATAAAATTAAATTGAGGTTCGTTTAACGTGTCGGAATTATTATAAAATGCAGTTCCCACGTTGTAGGGTCTAAAATCAACAAGAGGTTGGAGATTATATCCTATCAATCCGATGACCATAATGTAGATATAGCATGTAATACCTGGTATCCATTGAATATAAGGCAGGAAAAGTCCAAAAGTGCGTTTGTTGAAGAAACATAAATAAATCAAACCGATTGTTATGGCAATATTTTTATAAAATGTAGCAGAATTAGATATTACCCAAAAGTCACCAAAACAACCACAATGATCCACTGGATTTTCTATCATGATGTAAGCGCTTAAAGGAAGCATAATAGCCATAATTAATGTCGCAATCCAAGACGAAGAGCGTTTGTAGCATCCGGTTGCAAGCATACACCCAACAATAAATTCAACTGCCGATATTGACATTGCGGCAATTACGATAAGAGGTCGAGTAATCTCCCACCCCCAAACATTTATGTATTGCTCGATTTTATAAGTAAACCCCCAAACATCTATCATTTTCGCAAGTCCCGAAATAATAAATGTAGCGCCAATAGTAATACGTAATGCCCATGTAACAATGTGCATTACGTATGATGAAAATATTTTCTTCCAATTCATTATTCTTCGGTGAGTTTAATAATGGCAAAGATAGAGTAATTTATCATATCTTTGTAATTGGCATCAATTCCTTCCGAAACTAATGTGGCTCCATCGTTATCTTCAATTTGTTTTGTGCGGAATATTTTCATCAGAATTAGGTCGGTATAAGAACATATCCTCATTGATCGCCAAGCTTCATCGTAATCATGATTTTTTGCAATCATCAATGTTTTTGTTTCAGATACTAAATTGTCATAAAGTTCAATAACTTCATCAATTGACATGTCTTGTGTTATTGCATGACCTTTCATTAGTTGAATCAATCCAATAATGCCATAATTGACAATTCCAATAAATTCGGGGAGAATCCCCTCTCCTACTTTAGATTCTTTTTTTATTTCAAGTGAACGGATACGATTTGCCTTGATGAAAATCTGGTCAGTTACAGATGTTGCTCTCATAATTCTCCATGCAGCGCCATAATCATGTAGCTTTTTAACGAATAAATCACGGCACATCTTTAGTGCAACATCAAATTGTGCATTTGTATCTATCATAATTGATATTGAGTTATTGAAATTAAATTCACCACAAAGATACGCAAATTATGTGAAATCTCTTAGCTAAAATTACAATTAATAGAAAATATTCTGTAATAAATAAGATATATTGAATTAAAAACGTTACATTTGCAAATAATTTTCAAAAATAAAAAAAATAGAATATGTTAAAGACAGTATTATCTATATCAGGACGTCCAGGATTATTTAAATTAGTGAGCCAAGGAAAAAATATGTTGATTGTTGAATCAATAGGAACAGGAAAACGTACACCAGCATATGCTCACGATAAGGTTATTTCTTTAGGAGATATCGCTATTTACACTTATGAGGAAGATATTCCTTTATCAGAAGTGTTTGAGTCAATAAAAGAAAAAAATGAATGTAAACCGGTTGATGTAAAAGCTCTTGGAGGAGAAAAAGGTATTCGAGAATATTTTTCGACAATTTTGCCTGATTTTGACGATGAACGTGTTTATACAAATGATATAAAAAAGGTATTCAGTTGGTATAATATTCTTGTCGGTGCAGGTATAACAGAATTTGTTGCTGCTGAAGAGGTTGCTGCTGAAAATGAAACCGAAGAATCTGAGTAAATATTAAATTTATATAAAATGTTATTAGGCTGTGTCAAAATGAACTGACACAGCCTAATTTTTTATCAATTGAACGTTATTGCATTGAGTGCGGGCTCGTTGGTTATTGCAATGTTGAAGACTTCTAACATCGTCGTAACGTAGTGGAATTTGAGCCCTTTGAGATAAATTTCGCTAATGTCATTAACGTCTTTGCGATTGTCGGCTGAAAGAATAATGTCAGTAATGCCGGCACGTTTGGCCGCAAGTATCTTTTCTTTGATGCCTCCTACGGGTAATACTTTCCCTCGAAGGGTTATTTCTCCGGTCATAGCAGTGCGTGATTTGACCTTGCGTTGAAGGAAGGTAGACACAATTGATGTAGCCATAGTTATACCTGCCGAAGGTCCGTCTTTGGGAATTGCCCCTTCGGGTACATGTATGTGAAGATTGTATTTTTCAAATACATCAATAGGAATGTTAAGCGACTCGGCATGTGATTTTACATATTGCAATGCGATGATAGCTGATTCTTTCATTACATCACCGAGATTACCAGTCAAAGTCAGTTTCTCTCCTTTGCCTTGAGCTAAAGATGACTCTATAAATAAAATTTCACCTCCAACGGATGTCCAAGCAAGACCTGTTACTACTCCGGCAAAATCATTTCCTTCGTATCGGTCTTTATTATATGATTCAACTCCAAGGAGTTGTTTAAGGTCTTCGTGGGTAATTTTGGTTGAATATTCTTTGCCACTCATTTTGTTGAGGACAATCTTGCGAATTATAGATGAAATTTTTTTCTCGAGTTGACGCACTCCACTTTCAGATGTGTAACATTCAATTATTGATGTAAGTGCTTCATCGGTAAATTCTATTTCATTGTTGGCAAAGTTGTGTTCTTTAGCTATACGTGGAATAAGATGTCGACGAGCAATTTCAACTTTTTCTTCGATGAGGTATCCTGATATGTCTATAATCTCCATGCGGTCAAGCAATGGTTGTGAAAGAGTTGAGAGTGTGTTTGCAGTTGCGATAAACAACACTTTAGATAGGTCATAGTCTACATCGATATAGTTGTCGTGGAAACGGCAATTTTGTTCGGGGTCAAGAACCTCAAGAAGTGCGGCTGAAGGATCCCCTTTGAAGTCTTGTCCAATTTTATCAATTTCATCAAGTAGTAATACCGGGTTTGATGAATTGCTACGTTTCATCGCGTCTATGATACGTCCTGGCATAGCACCGATATAAGTGCGACGATGCCCGCGTATCTCAGCTTCGTCATGAAGGCCACCAAGCGATACGCGTTGATATTTACGCCCTAGGGCCTTGGCTATAGATTGTCCAAGGGATGTTTTGCCTACGCCAGGTGCTCCACATAGGCATAAAATAGGCGCTTTCCCATTAGGGGTGTTCATCAATACAGCTAATTGTTCAAGTATGCGATCTTTTACTTTGTCAAGACCATAATGGTCATTATTAAGAATCTCTTCAGCTTTTTTGAAGTCGGTGTTAAGAGGAGAATCGTTGTTCCAAGGTAAGTCTAGAAGAGTTTCTAGGTATGTAAATTGGATAGAGTAGTCGGGGCTTTGTGGATTTAGTCGACGTAGTTTCTCCAATTCTTTATCAAACGCCTTGGCAACGTGTTCGGGGAATTGTATTTTATCGGCGCGTTCGCGAAGATTGTCGGCATCATCTGAATCACCATAAAGTTCTTGACGAATAGTTTCCATTTGTTGATGAAGGAATACGTTTCGTTGCTGTTCGTCAAGAGATTTGCGGGCTCTTTTTTGAATGTCACGACTAATTTCAACCATTTGTTCGTTGCGAGATAGCTCGCTAAGAAGCGCAAAGGCCCTATCTTTTAGTCTATTTTGAGCCAACAAGGATTGTCGGAACTCAACATCAAAAGGAAGATGAGAAGATATGAGATTAATAAGACCTACTGGGTCGGGGAAATTCGCAATATTAAACACTAACTCGTTAGGTCCATCAGATGTTTTCTTTAAGATATTTAGTGTTGACTCTTTGATTGAGGTCGAAAGAGCAAGGAATTCTTTGTCGTTGCTACGAGGATTTGTATCCTTGATAGGTTTAACTTTGGCCGATAATTCAGAATGGGGAATTGTTAATCCTTCACCTTTGCCCATTATTTTGAATTTGCCACGAGCTCTAACAATAGCAGTGTGGCTACCATCGGGAAGATTGAACACTTTTAGAACATCGGCAAAAACGCCATATTTGAACAATCCAGTAGTTACAGCAGGATTGTCATCATCGCCATTAAGTTGACAAACAATGCCAATTGGAATTTGATTTTTTGATGCATACTCCGCTGTTTTTCGTGAATTATCTCTAACAAGAGATATTGGAATTGTTACTCCTGGAAATAATACAAGATTACGAGTGGGTAATATTGGAAGGTCGTTGAGGTTGGGCTCAGCATTAAAAGAAGTTGCATCTATATCGATTTGTCCAATTGAGACAAAAGAATGATTGTCGTCGTTGTTACTCATTATTAAAATATGTAGTTAAATTATTACTGACTATGGTATAGCAAAATGAGTGCCAAAAAAATATTTGTATAATAAAAAAGGTAAAAAAGTTGCTTATTGTCATAAAAAAATGATAAAAAATGAAATAATGTTTAGAAACATACCCATAAAAGTTTGCAGATTGAAAAATAATGACTATTTTGCGGTCGATTTTAACAAATCTATCTAACCA
Organism: Muribaculaceae bacterium; assembly: GCA_045576735.1. GTDB lineage: Bacteria > Bacteroidota > Bacteroidia > Bacteroidales > Muribaculaceae > RGIG4079. The sequence continues at coordinate 17,314 of JAZNGZ010000102.1, read as the reverse complement.
ATTTAATAATAACATTAAATCTAAATAGTATGAAGGTTTACGAAACAAAAGAAATTAAAAACATCGCCTTGCTTGGAAGCAAGGGCTCTGGAAAAACCACACTCGCCGAAGCAATGCTTTACGAGTGTGGAGTTATAAAACGTCGCGGCACTGTAGATGCTAAAAATACTGTGTGTGACTATTTCCCGGTTGAAAAAGAATATGGTTACTCTGTTTTTTCGACCGTTTTTTATGCCGAATTTTTAGGCAAAAAATTAAATATGATTGATTGCCCAGGAGGTGATGACTTTGTGGGTAGTGCAATTACGGCATTGAATGTAACAGATACTGGCCTTATTGTAGTTAATGGTCAATATGGTGTTGAAGTTGGAACACAAAACATTTTCCGTACTACTGCTAAATTGAAAAAACCTGTTATTTTCGCCATGAATCAACTTGATGGAGAAAAGGCTGATTATGACAATGTGCTTGAACAAATGAAGGAAGTGTTTGGAAATAAAATTGTTCCCATTCAGTATCCATTAGCATGTGGTTCTAGCTTTAATTCTATGATTGATGTTCTTTTAATGAAGAAGTATTCATGGGGTCCTGATGGTGGTGTTCCTACAATTGAAGAAATTCCTGCCGAAGAAATGGAAAAAGCTCAAGAGTTACACCAACAATTAGTAGAAGCAGCGGCTGAAAATGATGAAACATTGATGGAAAAATTCTTTGACCAAGGTCACCTTACAGAGGATGAAATGCGTGAAGGTATTCGTAAAGGTCTTGTTGATCGTTCAATTTTCCCCGTATTCTGTGTAAGTGCTGCAAAAGATATGGGCGTTCGTCGTATGATGGAGTTCCTTGGCAATGTTGTTCCATTTGTAGAAGATATGCCTGTGCCCGTTGATGCAAATGCAAATGAAGTTAAACCCGATTCAAATGGTCCTTTAAGCTTGTATGTATTCAAGACAACTGTTGAACCTCACATTGGTGAAGTAAGTTATTTTAAAGTAATGTCAGGTACATTATCAGTTGGTGCTGATTTGGATAATATTAGTCGTGGTTCTAAAGAACGTTTTGCTCAAATCAATTGTGTGTGCGGTCAAATTAAAACTCCTATTGACAAATTGTGTGCAGGTGATATAGGTGCTACTGTAAAAATGAAAGATGTGCGCACTGGCAATACTCTTAATGAGAAAGGTTGTGAATATTCTTATGAAGGCTACATAAAATACCCAGCACCTAAGTATCAACGTGCAGTTCGTCCTGTAACTGAAAGTGATGCAGAAAAGTTAAGTGCGATACTTACACGTATGCATGAAGAAGATCCTACTTGGGTTGTAGAACAATCAAAGGAATTAAAACAAGTAATTCTTTCAGGTCAAGGTGAACTCCACTTGCGTACATTGAAGTGGCGTGTTGAAAACAATGATAAACTTCCTATTATATTTGAAGAACCTAAGATTCCATATCGCGAAACTATTACTAAAGCATCTCGTGCTGACTATCGTCACAAAAAACAATCGGGAGGTGCCGGTCAATTTGGTGAGGTTCATTTGATTATAGAACCTTATACTGAAGGTATGCCTGCTCCCGATACATATAAGTTTGGTAGCCAAGAGTTCAAGATGAATGTGCGTGATACTCAAGAAATTCCATTGGAATGGGGAGGCAAACTTGTGGTTTATAACTGTATTGTGGGGGGTGCTATCGATGCACGTTTTATCCCTGCAATTGTAAAAGGTTTGATGGATAGAATAGAACAAGGTCCATTGACTGGTTCTTACGCTCGCGACGTGCGTGTGTGTATCTATGATGGTAAAATGCACCCGGTTGACTCAAACGAAATCTCATTCCGCTTGGCTGGACGTAATGCATTTAGCGAAGCATTCCGCAACGCTAACCCCAAAATCCTTGAACCAGTTTACGATGTTGAAGTGATGGTTCCTAGTGACGTGATGGGTGACGTGATGAGTGATCTCCAAGGTCGTCGTGCAATCATCATGGGAATGGAAAGTGAAAGCGGATTTGAAAAAATTAGTGCAAAAGTGCCTTTGAAAGAAATGTCATCTTATTCAACTGCATTGAGTTCTATCACAGGTGGTCGCTCTTCATTTACAATGAAGTTTGCTTCATACGAGCTCGTTCCAGGAGATGTTCAAGAAAAATTGCTTAAAGAATATGCTGCAACTCAGACAGAGGAATAATCAATTCGTAATTTCATTATATAGCAATAGCCACATTCTAATTGAGTGTGGCTATTGTTTTTTAATAAAAGAATTTGATATTTTATTTTTTATTAGAAATGTATTTTTTTACTTCTTGAAATAGATCGGTTGCAAAAACAAAATCGTTGAGAGGTTGATTGTCACTTGTATAAATTTGTGACATATCCCCTACCCATTCGCGATGTCCTTTATTTAGAAATATTATATTTTCACCAATGCCTAAAACCGAGTTCATGTCATGAGTATTGATGATTGTAGTCATATTGTATTCGTGTGTGATGTCGCTTAATAACTCATCAATAAGGATGGATGTTTTGGGATCCAATCCTGAGTTTGGCTCGTCACAAAATAGATATTTTGGATTCATAGCAATTGCTCGAGCAATGGCGACGCGTTTTTGCATACCCCCCGATAATTCGGAGGGGTATTTTTTATCGGCACCTTTGAGGTTAACACGTTCAATGCAAAATAAAGCCCTGTCGCGCATTTCGGCTTGTGTCATTTCGGTAAACATGACAAGAGGAAACATTACATTCCCAAGAACTGTTTCGGAGTCAAATAAGGCCGAGCCTTGAAATAGCATTCCAATCTCTTTGCGCAATTCTTTTTTTTGTTTTGCATCCATTTGTAATAAGTCACGACCATCATATAAAATCTCACCTTCTTCGGGGGTAACCAATCCCACAATTGATTTCATTAAAACGGTTTTACCCGAACCACTTTGACCAATAATGAGATTTGTTTTGCCATCATAGAATGTGGCATCAACGCTATGTAATATTTGTTTGTCGTCAAATGATTTATTTACACCTTTAACTTCAATCATTGTAATAATAGTTTAGTGAGAATAACGTCGAAAAGTAGAATGAGTATGCTGCTTGTGACAACAGCATTAGTGCTTGATTTTCCCACCTCAAGAGCACCGCCTTTGACATAATAGCCAAAGAATGATGCAACAGAGGAAATAATATAGGCAAAAACGAGAGATTTAATTAAGCCATACCACACATACCATTCATTAAATAGGGTCTGTATGCCATATATATATTTTGACACAGGTATCATGTCGGTAAATAATGCAATTATGTATCCGCCAATAAGTGATGTCCCCATACAAAATACAACTAATACAGGCATGAAAAGAATAAATGCAATTATTTTAGGTAAAACTAAGTAATTTGCCGAATTTACACCCATAATTTCAAGTGCGTCAATTTGCTCAGTTACTCTCATGGTCCCTATTTCAGACGCTATATTTGATCCAACTTTACCTGCAAGAATTAGACAAAGTATTGAGGACGAAAACTCAAGAAGAATTATTTCGCGCGTGGCAAGACCAACAGAATAACTGGGAATTAAAGGTGACATGATGTTTAATTGCATTTGAATAGTAATCACAGCACCAATAAACAGTGAGATAATTATTACCAATGGAATGGAATCTATCCCAAGTTTAGAAATTTCGGCAACAGTGCGTTGGAAAAAAACATGCCACCTATCGGGGAATGTGAAAATTCTTTTTATGAAAAGGCAATATTTGCCAAAAGTTTCAATTGCGTCGGTTATAACCATAATGATGTATTTTAATGATGCAAAGTTAGTGATTTTTCTTTAAAAATCATCTTAAACATGTGATTGAGCTATTTTAGTTATTCTTTTTGGCTAACAAATAGGTGATTTTTGCTATAAAGGTATGTGTCAATAGTAATTTTTTTAGTAATTTCGTGAAATATTTTATTTTGTAGTCGAAATTATACTTCTAAGAGTATAAAACAATTGAAATAAATTGCTTTTGGATATTAAAATGGAAGAAATAAACGATACTAATATTAATTCAGTAGCGAATGCTAACGAAGCAATAGTAGAGCATGATAATAACCGAATGGTGTTGCGAACAGAGAATCTAGTTAAGAAATATCGACAACGTACTGTGGTTAATCATGTCTCTATTGATGTTACTCAAGGTGAAATTGTTGGTCTTTTGGGCCCTAATGGCGCAGGTAAAACAACTACATTCTATATGACTGTAGGTCTTGTGACACCTAATGAAGGTCAAATATTTTTGAATGACTTAAATATTACAAAATATCCAGTGTATAAGCGAGCACAAAATGGTATTGGATATTTAGCGCAAGAACCATCTGTGTTTAGAAAAATGACAGTAGAAGATAATATTAGGTCGGTATTGGAAATGACAAACACTACAAAAGAATTCCAAAAAGAAAAGTTAGAGAGTCTTATTTCTGAATTTAGTTTAGAAAAAGTGCGTAAAAATCTTGGAGATCAATTATCGGGAGGAGAGCGTCGTCGCACTGAGATTGCTCGTTGTTTGGCAATAAGTCCTAAGTTTATAATGCTTGATGAGCCTTTTGCAGGTGTAGACCCCATAGCAGTAGAAGAAATTCAATCGGTTGTATACAAATTAAAAGAAAAAAATATAGGAATATTAATAACAGACCATAATGCGCCTGAGACATTAAGTATTACAGATAGAGCATATTTGCTTTTTGAAGGTAAAATTTTATTCCAAGGTACATCTGAGGAATTGGCTGCTAACCCTATTGTAAAAGAGAAATATTTAGGGCGAAATTTTGTATTTCATCGCAAAAAGTTTGATTAAAATAACAAAAGACTCGCTCAATAGCGAGTCTTTTGTTATTTTAATGCTTTCAAATGGCCATGCTGCTTAGAGTACCGATATAGAATAATTGTCCCTATAGTTGTAGCAATAGCGCTTATTACAATAAGAATGTAGCTCTCTATAGAAAGATCTGTGCCAATTTTATTGATGTCTATATCCATAGTGTTTCTTGAAATTAACCAAGTTGAAATTACAACTAATGAATTGTTTAAAGCATGAGCAAAAATAGGGAGCCAAATTGAACCACTCCAATATGCTAAATATCCAAAAAATGCGCCCAATAAAACGCGAGGTATAAAACCATAGAATTGAAAATGCATTGCGCTAAAAATAATTGCAGTAATCCATATCGCTTTATGTGGATTAGAGGGTTTTGTGCAAAGAATATTTTGTAGGCCACCTCTGAAGAATAATTCTTCACCTAAACCCGTAAGTAGGCCAACGATGAATATGGATATTACAAGGCTTCCAATAGTTGGTTCACCTAATAGAATTTTTATTTGTTCACGGCTAGTTTCTTCCATCGCTTTAAGTGTTGATTCTATTGTTTTCATTGATTCAGGGAAAACAATAGATTCGTTACAATGAACGATGAAGTTCATAGCAGGAACACTTAATATTAATATAACTATGGTTAATATAAAGAATTTGATTGATGGGCATTTTCTGAGTTGAAGAAAATCGGCTGGTAATTTTGTGATGAATATTGCCGTGATGATAGTAGGAGCAATGAATAAAAAGAGGTTTTGTAAGATGGTAGATATGCGTAAGCTAGGAGTGTTAATACCCCATGCATATGTAATAATTACAGAAGTGATACTTGTAATGAAAAATCCAATTATGGCAGTGCAAATAAATAGGCCTATTCTTGAACTGAAATTTAATGTAAGTTTTTTATTGTCAATCATATGGTTTTAGTAGTTAGAAGTTTAGATAGAAATCTTTGGTTAAATTAATGTATTCGTCAGAGTATTTATTGTCAGAGTTTCGGATACTTATGTGTGACTGCTCTAGCGACTTGAACTGTTTACTTAGTTCCCATAGTATCCTTATTGGTTTCGTTTTAGCCTTAGAGTATACGATAGTAGATCTAATAATATGAAGGCGTGCAATTTCAGCATTGAAAATAATATCATTTTCACGTTCTATAGGAGAAATAAGTGAAATTTTTCCGTCTTCAGTGAGTAGCTTGTGTGATAATTGAATAAGTTGTTCATAATCGAGAGCTCTTCCATGTCGAGCGTTGGCTCGTGATGATAATGGGGCTTCAGGACCATTGTTAAAGAATGGAGGATTGCTTACTATGTGGTCATATGAGTCAGTTAAATTTGTTGACGATGCCCATTTAATAAAATCATTGTTGAAGAATTCGATGCGATTAGACCATGGAGAGACTGCAATATTTTCAATAGACTGAAGATATGCGTCTTTATCGATTTCAATGCCTGTAACAAATGAATTGCAGCGTTGAGCAATCATAAGAGAAATAAGGCCACTACCCGACCCTATGTCAAGCACATTATGCGCATTGGATACATCGGCCCATGCTCCGAGTAAAACGCCATCTGTGCCTATTTTCATCGCGCATTTACTATCGTTTAAACCAAATTGTTTAAATCGAAATCGATATTGTTGTTCATTAATCATTATGTTAAACAATTTGATGCAAAGTTAGCTAAAAATCCGTAACAAAGTGTTCTCTTTAATAATTTTACTTGCAATATCGTTGAGTATTCATTAACTTTACATCAAAATTAACAAATATGGAGATAAAAAGCGCAAAGTTTGTAATAAGCAATACTGATGTAAGAAAATGTCCTCAAGATAATAGACGTGAATATGCTTTTATTGGGCGTTCAAATGTAGGTAAGTCATCATTGATAAATATGCTAACCGGTAAAAAGTCTTTGGCTATGACTTCGGCTACTCCTGGAAAAACTATGTTAATAAACCATTTCTTGATTAATGATTCGTGGTATCTTGTAGACCTTCCCGGTTATGGATATGCGCAAAGAGGTAAAGAAAGCCGGAGACAGTTACAAAAAATAATTGAAAGCTACATCTTACATCGTGAGCAAATGGTTAATCTTTTTTTGTTAATTGACTCTCGCCATAAACCTCAAAAGAATGATATTGAGTTTATGGCTTGGTTGGGAGAAAAAGGTGTTCCATTTAGTATAATATTTACCAAACTAGATAAAATGTCTTCATCTGCAGCAAAAAAAGCTGTAGAGACCTATTGTAATCAACTAAAAGAAGAATGGGAGGAATTGCCCCCTGTTTTTAAATCATCAAGCGTTGATGGACGAGGTAGACACGAGATATTAAATTATATTGAAGAGCTAAATAAATTAACAATAGACTAATATTAACGATATAAAATGAGTAACGAGAAGTATTTTAATAAAGACGAAAGAGCACGATTGTTACCTTTGTGCAAACAATTAATCTCGTTGATGGGAGATTTATTGAATAGAACTGATTTCTCGTTAGTAAAGAATATCATATCCAATGCTATACAAAATGGACATTATCGTCGTGATAAATATGGAATAAATCCACTCATTCATAATCTTGAAACAGCGATATTATTATGTGATAAAATAAGTCCCGACCGCAATATGGTAGGAGCTATTTTACTTCATAACTTATGCGAAACAGAATACTTGACAATTGAAGACCTTGCATCGCAGTGGGGGCATGATGTCGCAAAAATGGTTTGTGGGTTATTAAAAGTTTCTACATTATATAGTAGGCAAGCTGCAGTTGAAAGCGACAACTTTAGAAATCTCTTACTAACGTTTGCTGAAGATATTCGTGTGATAATTATTATGATTGTTGACCGATTATCTTTAATGCGTGAAATTAACCATCATCCAAATGAAAAATATGTCCACGATGTAGCTTATGAAGCGAATTATTTGTATGCTCCATTAGCACATAGATTAGGATTATATGTGATTAAATCGGAATTGGAAGATCTTTCGTTGAAATACACAAATCGTGAAAAGTTTACAGAAATAGCTCATAAACTAAATGAAACAAAGGTTGAAAGGGATGAGTATATTTCGTCGTTTATCGCTCCAGTAAAAAAGAAATTGGAGGATGCCGGTTTAGTATTTGAGATAAAAGGTCGCACTAAATCGATATATTCCATTTGGAATAAGATGAGGAAACAAAAAAATGATTTAGATGGTATATATGATTTATTTGCGATAAGAATTATATTAGATTCATCATTAGAACGAGAAAAGGCTGATTGTTGGATGGCGTATTCTGTAGTTGCTGACATGTATCAACCTAATACTTCAAGGATGAAGGATTGGTTAACTATCCCTAAAAGTAACGGATATGAATCACTTCATACTACAGTAGTAGGGCCTAAAAATAAATGGGTTGAAGTTCAAATTAGAACAAAAAGAATGGACCTAGTTGCTGAGAAAGGTTTAGCTGCTCATTGGAAGTACAAGGGGATTAAGAGCGAAGATAATTTAGATGCATGGATGAATAACGTGCGAGATATTCTAGAAGCTGCAGAAACAGGTCCTATGGAGCTAATAAAAAACTTCAAAATGGATGTTTATGCTAAAGAAGTTTTTGTCTTTACTCCCAAAGGAGATTTATATAAATTGCCATTAGGGGCATCAGTTATAGATTTTGCGTTTAATATTCATTCTCGGTTGGGGTGTCAGTGTATTGGCGCAAAAGTAAATGGTAAGAATCAGAAACTCAATTACAAACTGTCAAATGGCGATTCAGTAGAAATATTAACGTCGGCCAATCAGACACCGAAGCAAGATTGGCTAAATTTTGTTGTTACATCTAAGGCACGTAATAAAATTAAGCAGACTATTCATGAAATGAACAATAAGGCTGCTGAACTTGGAAAGGAATTGTTGCAACGTAGATTTAAGAACAGAAAAATAGATGTAGAGGAAGCTGTTTTAATGAAATTAATCAAAAAGTTAGGCTTTAAAACTGTTACTGACTTTTATGATAATATAGCCAATGAATTATTGGATGTTAATGATGTTATTACTCAATATGAGATACTCGATCAGAAATTGAATGAGTCGACAAGTGGTGTTATATCTGCGACAGAATTTTCGTTACAGCCACAACAAGATGTTAATCGTTCTGATGATGTATTGATAATTGGTGATGATATAAAAGGAATAAATTACCGTCTTGCAAAATGTTGTAATCCTATTTATGGAGACGATGTTTTTGGATTTATATCGGCTGAGGGGGTAATAAAAATTCATAAGCAAGATTGCCCCAATGCATTGCATATTAAAACAAAATATCCGTATCGTATAATTACAACTAGATGGTCAGGAAAAGTGGGCTCGCAATTTGGCGCTACTTTAAGAATTGTTGGATATGATGACATAGGAATTGTCACAAATATAACATCTATAATAACGAAAGAGAAAGATGTAGTATTGAAAAGTATTTCAATAGATTCAAACGATGGGCTTTTTCAAGGTTATTTAGTTGTTGGAGTGGTTAATACTCAATCTTTAAATATGTTGATAAAAAAAATTAAAACAGTAAAAGGAGTAAAAGATGTTGAAAGAGGGTAAAAAATATTTATTGCCAATTGTATTGGCATCAGCAATTTTGTTATCATGTGGAAATTCCACAATAACAGAAGTAAATGTTAATCAAGACTCAATCAAGGCTGAAGAAACATTTGTTGAAGCAACCAAAGCATATGAATGTGAACAAAATGAGTTGGCCTTGTCTTTAATTAATAAGATTGATTCCGTTTATGTAGGACAAATTAGTGTTCGTCGCAAGGCAATGGTTCTGCGCCCTAAGATAATGGAAAAAATAATAAGAAAAGATATATTTGTTACTGATAGTCTCATTGCTGTGTGTGTCGAAAAGAAAGATTCTATAAATAAAATTAATAAATTAAGAATAAAAAAAGAAAAGCTAGAGCGACAGTTGCAAGTGGCTCTTAATCAGCAGGTGAGAAATGAATAATGTGTCATTGACAAATGCCTTTAGAGTTAATCCAATCAAAAATAGTATTGTAAACATTATTGCGTATAGGCTTTGATGATAGAACTAAATCGTGGATTCCATTTTTAATAATCCGTTCAGTGACATCGAAGCCTAATTTTGAGCCATATTTAGATATATCATAAACGCTTAATATGGCGTCACCATTATTGAATTTTGGAGACCATTTTGATCCATAAACAGAATTATCAGATCGGAGGAGTAATATTGGTATACTAATGTTTGAAGATTTTCTAAGCTGTTGTTGGGCGATGTTTATTGCTCTAATCCATTGGCTTGTAACGCTCGGAGCTTGAATAAATTTCCAAGATGTATTATAATTCCATTCTCCGTGGAATTCAGATAGTAAACTTTGACTATATGGAATTGTAGTAGGTTGTTTTATCTTGATATTTGGAATATATTTACCAATATAGGATACAATTGGTATCATTATATTTTTTAAGAATGGTTTTAAATTCCAATCAAGGAATGGGCTATTGAGTATTACTCCGGTTATGTTGGTAGAATTTTCATTGATATAACAAGATGAAATCAATCCGCCTGTCGAGTGCCCGAAAAGAACAATATTAGAGATATTGTCTTGTTTAATTAAAGATATGGCGATGTTAATACTAGAGAAGTATTGTGATATATCTTTTATGTCAAATGGCGTTTCTTTGGGTGATAAAGAGCGACCATAGCCCATTAAGTCAATTGCATAGAAATTGATGTTGTTTGAAATAAACCTATTAGCCATTTCTTCGTGGAAAAAATAGTCATTATAGCCATGTATATATAAAATTGCGCTGTTGCTTGCTATTACACAACTCTTTCTTACGAGAGTTGCTTTTCGTATATTCTTTCCGATGTTAAACGAATATTGGCACATTTCAAAACCATTTCCAAGTATATCTTCATGCCATGTAATATTTTTTAATTTTTCAATCAAAACAAATGCCAATTTAATAATGAATATGCTAAGTTAACGAATAAAACTATGCTATTATTACTTTGATAATTGGTGATTAAATTGTATTTTTGCAAAAATGTAAAAGCACGGATTATGAATATTCCTCAAATAATAAAGAATTGCAATACCCCTAGGTTTTCATTTGAGGTGTTGCCTCCAATAAAAGGGAAAGGCATTTCTCAATTGTTCAAAAATATAGATCAACTTATAGAGTATAATCCACTGTATATAAATATTACAACACATCGAAGTGAGATGGTGTTTAAAAGTACTAATGATGGATTGTATCAACGTGTTTCAGAACGTTCTCGCCCGGGAACTGTAGCTGTAGCTGCAGCCATTCAGCATCGTTATGGTATACCTGCTGTCCCTCATATAATATGTAGTGGATATTCGAAGATTGAAACTGAATATGCGCTAATTGATTTAAATTTTTTGGGAATAACCAATTTGCTTGTATTAAGAGGAGATAAAGCAAAACATGATAATAAATTTATCCCAAATCCAAATGGGCACTCTCATGCCTCAGAACTCCAAATTCAAATAAATGAATTTAATAAGGGGTTATTTATTGATGGAACACAAATGGATATAAATACTGGAGACTCATTTAGTTATGGTGTGGCCGGGTATCCTGAAAAACATGAAGAAGCTCCCAATATTGAGATGGATATTAATTGGCTGAAAGCAAAAGTGGATAATGGTGCGGAATATATAGTTACTCAAATGTTTTTTGACAATCAAAAATATTATGATTATGTAGCTCGATGTAGAGCGGCTGGAATAGAAGTCCCTATTATACCAGGTATTAAACCAATAGTGAACTTAAATCAACTGACTGTTTTGCCTAAAGTATTCAATGTGGATTTACCTACAGAATTGGCAACGGAGTTGCTGAAGTGTAAAAATGATACTGAAGCAAAGATAGTGGGAGTAGAATGGTGTGTTTCTCAAGTAAAAGATTTGATAAGAAATGGCGTCCCTTCTATACATTTTTATTCACATAATGCCACTCAAAGTGTTAAGAATGTCGCTTCTCAAATATTCTAAACCAAATTAAAATTATGAAATTTAGTGATGTATTATCGCATGATGCGGCAAAAAAACACTTGAGATTATTAGCAGATAATGAGCGAATACCTCATGCAATATTGATTGAAGGTCAGGTAGGAATTGGAAAATTTATGTTGGCAAGAGCTTTTGCTCAATATATTCATTGCGAGAATCGTCATGATGGTGATAGTTGCGGTGTTTGTCCATCTTGTTTGCAGCATCAATCATTTAATCATATAGATACCCATTTTATCTTTCCGGTAATAAAAAGAGGAAGCGGAAAATCGTCTATATCTGATGATTTTATAGATGAATGGCGCGATTATATTAGCAATAATCCATTTATGGATTTTGATAAATGGTTGAGTGCACTTAATAATTCTAATGCACAGCCACATATATATGTAGATGAAAGTGCCGATATAATAAGGAAGCTAAATTTTACATCACATAGAGCCAAATATAAAATTGTTTTATTATGGTTGCCAGAAAGGATGAAGATTGAGTGTGCAAATAAGTTGTTAAAGCTTATTGAAGAGCCTTATAGCGACACTATATTCATAATGGTTTCAAATGATTCAAAACAAATATTACCTACAATATATTCTAGAACTCAGCGTGTTGAATTATTAAGGCTTGGAGATGAGTCAATTGCAAATTATTTATGCCAAAATTTCTCAATTGATTATCCCGAAGCCATTTCTATTGCACATTTGGCCGAGGGAAATATGAATAAGGCTGAAAAAGAATTGGATTTAACAAAAAAAACAAATAAGTTCTTTGATTTATTTGTTGAACTTATGCGATTGGCTTATCAACGTAAAATCTATGACTTGAAAAAATGGAGTAATAATATAGCTTCACTTGGTCGAGAACAATCAATGCAGTTTCTTAGTTATTGTCAGCGTTTAATTCGTGAAAATTTCATCTATAATCTTAATGTAGATCAATTAAATTATATGAATGGGAAAGAATCCCAATTTAGTGTAAATTTTGCCCGATTTATAACAGAAAGAAATGTTCAAAAGCTAGTAGAGGTACTCAATAAGGCACAATTAGATATAATGGGTAATGCCAATGCTAAGATTGTTTTTTTTGATTTATCGGTTAAAGTTATATTATTGCTAAAATCATAGTGTTAAAGTGAATAGTTTTTTATCTCAAGTAGCAAAAGTATATATTGATAATGAAACAAATAATCTACTTGATTATTGTTTTGTTTTTCCCAATAAACGTAGTGGAGTTTTTTTTGCTGATATATTGTCACGACAATTAAACGATGTTACGATTTTACCACGAATAGAAACCATAAGTGATTTTATATCGGAATATTCATCGGGCATAGAGGCCTCTCGATTGGAATTGATGTTTATCTTGTATGATGAATATCGCACAATTTTGAGACGTAAATCGGCTAATAATCAAATTGTTGATTTTGATAAATTTCAATTTTGGGCTGAAATGCTATTAAATGATTTCAGTGACGTTGATAAATATCTAGTTGATGCAAAACAATTATTTATAAATATAGAGCGCATCAAAGAAATAAATAGTAATTTTTTGACTCAAGAGCAAATTGATGTTATTAATTACTATTGGGGAGAGACTCGAGTTGCTGATTCTATTGGCTCATTTTGGAAACATATTAAGCATGGTGACAATAGTGAACAGTTGACTGATAATTTTGTGAAATTGTGGCAAATTTTGTATGAATTATATACCTCATTTAAGATCCGACTCTCTGATTTAGGTTTGTGTTATTCTGGAATGAAGTATCGTGAAGTTGCCGAGAGTAAGATATTTAACAATTCACAATCATTAAATTCCAAAAGATATATTTTTGTTGGTTTTAATGTATTATCAACATCAGAGATTAAGATTTTTGAGCGACTCAAATCCATAAATTGTGCTGATTTTTACTGGGATTATAATTCGCCGGCTTTTTTGTTAAGCAAAAATCATGCAACCCGTTTTGTAGGTAAATATATTGAATGGTTTAAACCTCGTTATAAATTGACAGAGGAACAAATAACAGAGTTCCCATCAATTCAAGTTATAGGTGTCCCTTCAAATATTGGGCAAGTAAAGGAAGCAATATCAAAAGTTCTTGAATTACATAATAAAAATGAAATTAGAGATGTAAATACAGCTATAGTATTACCCGATGAGGGCTTGTTTATTCCATTAATTCATTCCATGCCGTCTGAGATAAGATCGGTAAATATTACTATGGGATATCCTATGCGCCACACCCCTATTGCTGCATTAATAGGTAATATTGTATCTATGCAACTAAGGGCTCGAGTTGTACATGATAAAATGCAGTTTTATTATGAAGATATACTAAATGTATTGTCTCATCCATTGGTTAAAAGTATGGCTCAAAATGAGAGCCGAGAAATTGTAAAATATATAAATGAAAAGCGAGCATTTAATCTCACTTCGGAGTTCTTGACATCGCAATATCCTACTCTTTCTCCTATTTTTGAGGCAGTATATGATTTAAAAGATACGCATGAAGTAATATCATATGTGCGCAATTTATTAAAGTGGATAAAGCCATTTTTGTCGACAAACAATCCTGTTGATATTGGTTTCGTCGATAAATATTACGAAGCGTTGAATATGTTAGAAATATTGGTTAATAGATATCATATTGAAATGAATGATAAATCAGTATTTCATTTAGTAGAACGAGTAGTTGGAGCCGAAACAATTAATTTTACCGGTGAACCACTAAAAGGTTTACAAGTAATGGGAGTATTAGAAACACGTGCTCTTGATTTCGATAACTTAATAATTTTATCGATGAATGAACGCGTTTTTCCACGTAAACATTACTCAAAAACATTTATTCCTAATGCTTTGCGTAGTGGTTATGGTATGTCGACAATCTCATTTCAAGAGAGTATGTATGCTTATTATTTTTATCGCATGATCTCTAGAGCTAAAAATGTATTTATAATGTATGATGCTAGAACCGGGGGAGTGCGAAGTGGTGAAATGTCGAGATATTTGCATCAGTTGAAGTTTTTGTATAATCGTGATAATATAGATTTTTCAATCGTAAACTATGATGTTCTGGCTGTAGAAAATAATAGCTTGGTCGTGACAAAAACCCCTGATGTCATGAGGAAGTTGAGTGTATATAAACAACCCGACTCGAAACGCTTTTTGTCGGCTAGCGCTCTAAATAAATATATTAGTTGTCCATTGTCATTCTATCTATATTATGTTGAAGGTTTGCAACAAGAAGATGAGATTGCCGAATATATGGATGAAGGCACTTATGGAACGATTATGCATGAGATTGCCGAAAAGATATACATGAATCTAAAAGGTGATGCAGAAGAGGTTAAAGTTACTGCACAATTGTTAGATTCTTTAAAACATCGCCAAGGAGAGATTATGAACCAAATAACAAGATCAATAAACTATCATTATAATAAGTTAGGAAAAGATAATGATACTCCTTTGCAAGGCGATGCAAAAGTTCTTGGCGAAATTATGTTACATTTTACAATATTAATGCTCGAAAATGAGAAACAATTTGCCGACTTCTTATTTGTTGATGCTGAATTGAAACAATATGATCAATGGAGGATTAATGATAAGCATACAATTAATTTTAAACAAATTATTGATAGAGTAGATAAAGTTTATAACTCTGCAACAGGTGATTTTGTCATGCGATTTGTAGATTATAAAACGGGTGGAGACAAAGTTGACATACCATCAATCTCGGCTTTATTTGATAGAGATAAAAAAGACCGTCGCAAAGCGATTTTCCAGTTATTTGTATATTGCTTTTTTTATGCATATAAGACGGGATTTCAAGGTGATATAAAACCGTATATTTATTCTTATCGAACATTGAATACTGAGCATCTTCCACCAATTAAAATTTCTAAAAAAGAATTAGAAAGTTATTTGGAATACAAAGACGAGTTTTGGGAAAGTTTTGAATGTCTAATTAATGAAATATTTGATGAGTCTATTCCATTTGTTCCTGCTCAAAATGAAGATGCGTGTCATTATTGTAAATTTCTTGAGTTTTGCAACAAGGAGCCTAACGAATAATGTCGGGATTATATATTCATATTCCATATTGCCATAGTAAATGTGCATATTGTGATTTCTTTTCAACTCCTAATGTGAAGAGTATGGAACAATATGTAGATGCTATATTGATAGAATTTAAGACAAGAATCAGTGGCTTTAGAGGAGCTATTTCAACTATTTATATTGGAGGTGGTACTCCTTCAATAGTGCCTATATATTTATTAAAAAGAATTATTGATGAAATAAGGGAGTATATTGATTTATCTACTATTGAAGAGTTTACCATCGAAGCAAATCCCGAGGACATATCTAATGATTGGGTTAGCTCAATAGTGGAATTGGGAGTTAATAGAGTGAGTATGGGAATTCAATCATTCTCAGATATTGAGCTAAAGGCGATAAATCGTCGACACACATCGGCTGAGGCATTAAATGCATTAAAGATTATTAGACAAGGAGGAATTACACTTATTAGTGGTGATTTGATATATGGCTTGCCTAAACAGAGTTTTGAGAGTTGGCGAAATTCTTTAGATACATTGTTGCAATTACGTCTCCCCCATTTTTCTTCATATTTATTGTCATTTGAGCCGGGAACCGGGTTATATGCTCGTTTGATGTCGGGGAAGGTTACCGAGGCTTCAGAGGAGTTGGTGAATGAAATGTATAATTATCTAATATCCGCAGCTAAATTGTGTGGCTATAATCATTATGAAATTTCAAATTTTGCATTGCCCGGTTATGAGGCGATTCACAACTCTAATTATTGGAGAGACCTCCCCTATCTAGGCTTAGGTGTGTCAGCTCATAGTTTTGATGGTAAACAAAGGAGTTTTAATCCATCAAACATAAAGGAATACATCTATTCAATGTCAAATAAAAAAAACTTTTCAGTAGTTGAGGTTGAAGATATTAATTCGCGTCATAATGATTATGTAATAGTTTCGTTGCGAACTTTGCATGGAATTGATGTTGATAAATATAAAGATAGGTTTGGATTGAAGTTATATAATAGGTTGATGAGTCTTGCTGAATCGCATATTAAAGTTGGCAGGATGTCATTAAGCAATAATAATCTTTCGATAAATGAAGATTCAATGCTTATCTCTGATAGCATTATGCTTGATTTTATTATATAATAGTGCTATTACCCTATATTTTATAAAAGCATAAAAAATAGTAATGATAATATTAAATGCCAGATGAGTGCTTAAATTCTCATTATGAAGATTCCAAACCGAAGTGCGACACCAGCGGTGAAAATAATATGAAAAACACCGCGGGTTTGCCCAGCGGTTGGGGCGCGTAGCCCCAAAGAGCGAATCTCAGAAAAAAAGATTTAATTAGCAAAATAAAAAAAGGAGA
>JAZNGZ010000101.1:0-30923 GCA_045576735.1 Muribaculaceae bacterium | reverse complement strand
TCCTTTTTTTATTTTGCTAATTAAACCTTTTTTTCTGAGATTCGCTCTTTGGGGCTACGCGCCCCAACCGCTGGGCAAACCCGCGGTGTTTTTCATATTATTTTCACCGCTGGGGTCGCACTTCGGTTTGGAATCTTCAATCATTTTATTTTTCAACATTTGCGCATTTAATTTCTGTTTATGGCAATTGTTTCACGAAATTACAAGAAAAAGCCGTAACTTTGTGACATGAAAGATTTTTTTAAGATTTTGAGGAGATTTGTTGCTCCCTATAAGAAATATATTGCGCTAAATATCATTTTTAATATTTTAGCGGCGTTTTTGACTTTGTTCTCGTTTGCTATCATCGTTCCAATTTTGGAGATGTTGTTTGAGATTAAGCAAGCCACCTACACTTTTATGCCTTGGGATAGCGCAAGCCTAAAAGATGTAGTAATCAATAATTTCTACTACTATACTCAAGAGCTGCTTGCCACACATGGGGCGTCGTTCACTCTCGCCATGCTTGCTGTGGCGTTGGTGGTGATGACATTGCTCAAAACCGGTGCGGCATATCTTAGCTCATATTTTATTGTGCCATTGCGTTCGGGCGTGGTGCGCGACTTGCGTAACTGCGTTTACGATAAAATCACTTCGCTCCCCATTGCCTTCTTCTCTTCAGAGCGTAAAGGCGATGTGATAGCCCGCATGAGTGGTGATGTGACCGAGATTGAAAACTCTATCATGGCATCGCTCGATATGATGTTTAAAAACCCGGTGATGATTATTGTGTGTTTGGCGATGATGATTACCGTGTCGTGGCAGTTGACCCTCTTCGTATTGGTGTTGCTCCCTATTGCCGGTTTTGTGATGGGCAAAGTGGGCAAACGCCTCAAACGCAAATCGCTCGAGGGGCAAGAACAAGTGGGATTGATTATGTCGTTCCTCGAAGAAACCCTTGGCGGACTACGCATCATAAAAGCTTTTAACGCCGAAGACAAGGTAAAAAAGAGATTTCACGACGGCACTCAAAAATTCTATAACATATCAAACAATGTGGCACGTCGCCAATCGTTGGCTCACCCCATGAGCGAGTTCCTTGGCACCACAGCCATAGCTATCGTATTGTGGTTTGGCGGCACATTGATTCTTGGCGGATATTCCGACATTAATGCTGCCGGATTCATATATTATATGGTGATTTTCTATAGCATCATCAACCCGGCAAAAGACCTTTCGAAAGCGATGTATGCCATTCAAAAGGGGCTTGCTTCGATGGAACGTGTGGATAAAATCCTCGGTAGCGACAACCCTATCAAAGACCCTGCCGAGCCTAAGGAATTTAAAGACTTCAAAGGTGACATCGAATATCGCGGCGTGACATTCAGTTATGGCAACACTCCTGTAATTCACGATGTGAGCCTTCATATCCCTGCCGGCAAAACAGTGGCGTTAGTGGGTCAATCGGGTTCGGGCAAATCAACCATGGCCGACCTCCTACCCCGCTTCTACGACGTGGATAGTGGCGGCATCTTTGTCGACGGCATAAACATCAAAGACCTCAAAGTGTATGACTTGCGCGCCATGATGGGAAATGTAAACCAAGAAGCGATATTGTTTAACGACACTTTCTATGGCAACATCACCTTTGGTGTAAAAAATGCCACAATGGAGCAAGTGGAAGAGGCTGCACGCATTGCCAATGCTCACGACTTTATTATGGAGTCGGAAAACGGATATGAAACCAACATAGGCGACCGCGGCTGCAAGCTATCGGGCGGACAACGTCAACGCCTCTCTATTGCCCGTGCAATCCTCAAGAATCCTCCCATCTTGATTCTCGACGAAGCAACCTCGGCGCTCGACTCTGAAAGCGAAAAACTTGTGCAAGAAGCACTCGACCGCTTGATGAAGGACCGCACCACCCTCGTTATAGCACACCGATTGTCGACTATCAAAAACGCCGACATGATATGCGTGATGCACGAAGGTCGCATTGTAGAAAGCGGCACTCACGATGAGCTCCTCGCCCTCAATCGCTACTACAAACGCCTCGTCGACATGCAAAAATTCTAATAAAAACGTAACCAATCATCAAATATACTAAACATTACTTATCAATATTTAACGTTAACACCATGAGAAATTCGGAATTTCTAACACCAGGAACGATTGTTCACGGCATTTCATGTAATTATATTATTAAAGAAGTACTTGGGCAAGGGTCTTTTGGTATAGTATATTTAGCCCAAATTGTCATAAAAGGTTCATTGGGAGAATTGTCATGCAATAATTATGTTGCTTTAAAAGAATTTTTCATTAGAGGAATCAGCTTTCGACAAGAGAACGATGTTAGAACCGAATATTACGACAAATATGCTCAACATCGCAATAATTTCATCTCTGAAGCGAATTATTTGTCAAAGCTAAATCATCCTAACATCGTAAAAGTTCTAGAATCATTCAAAGACTATAATACACTATATTTCTCAATGGAATATATCGACGATGTTAATTTAAATGAATATATTCTATCCAACAATGTTTTTTCTGAAAGAGAGGCATTGACTAGCATTCTACAAATTGCTAATGCAATTTCATTTATGCATATACACAAAATGCTACATCGAGATTTGAAACCTTCAAATATAATGCGTCGCCAAAATGGAGATTGGGTTATTATCGATTTAGGGCTATCTAAACACTTTAACTCCGATAATAAATCTGACGATGCATTTATTCTCAATGGTGGTTCAATGAGTTATGCTCCTTTAGAACAATTTGAAGAAAAAACAAGAATAATATTCAATCCTTCTATCGACATCTACGCATTAGGCGCCATATTATTCAAAATGCTCACTGGTTCAACCCCTCCCAACACACTTACAATCATCAAAGAGGGTTTGCCAATAGATTTTATGAAGAAACAAAATCTTACCGACCGCATTATATCATTTATTTCAAGGGCGATGCATCCCAATGCATCAAAGCGCATAAACTCCATTGATGAGTTTATTGGAGAGGTTCGTCTTATTCTTCCCTCATCTTCAACCAACAATTACCCAACAATTATCAAGTCTCCTAATTTTAATGAAATGGCTCCAACTGCTGATTACGAAATATACAATGGTTTTACTATCAATTGGAAACCCTATACTCCTATAGTTGTTCGCTCTAATATTAAGGCACTATTTGATGTAATGCAAAAAATTGGAGACAAAGAGACTTTTTTTTATGGCGAATATGGTTTCGAACATGCATCAACCATACCAATCATGTCTTTAGGTCTTAATTCTTTAGAATTATATAAAACTTACATTAAAGCCAATGCGATGCGACCTTCTGAAAATTCGACAATTCCATTAATTCTTTCTTTTCTACAAGAGATATCTCTATATACGTCTCTTTATTTTAGATTAGCATCTGAAGATGAGATCTTAAATAAAAATCAATCTTCAGATACAACACTACCATTTTTATGTTATTCTAAGGAGGAGGGATTGGTATATAGAGACTCAACAACTAATGGTAAATTCATCCCATTTAATATTTATTCTCTCCATACCAATTTTAATTTTCAAATTATATGTGAAGGGAATAAGCCCATATTCGACGCTAACTACTTCAACATTCCTTGTTCTCAAGAACGTGTAGAAGAAATATATCCTATCGGATTTGGTTTTTATGCTATTCGTAAAGGATTATTTTGGAACGTTTCTTCTCCTAAATTTCCTGGATATTCTTTTTTAAAAACAGACTATGAATCCATTTCTAGCATCAACCTCATGCACATTCCTGGCCCAGGACTTTATACCGGATGGACCTATTTGGGGCTAGAAGCCAAAATTGGTGATTTCAGTTCATTTTACATCTATAAAAATGAAGAATTCATTTTAAAGGAGACTCTTTCTTCTGCTGAGATAGAAGAACACTGTTATTTGACTTAGTTCAAAACAATATATCAATATAATAACTCTCAAATTTAAATCTATATGAAATCTATCTTATCGCTATTTCTTAGTGTAATTTCCATTTCATCAATAGTTAGTTGTGGCTCAAACACAGAAAGTTCGAGTACAACAGAAAAAACGGCTGCCGATTCAGTACAAGCCCCTCAGAAGCCGTCATCAGTAAGAGTGATGATGATGGGTGATATAATGATGGGGTCACAATGTCCTTGGGATAATCGTTATATGACTGCCGATGACGGCAAATCACTTTTCGACAGTGTAAAGACGGTGATTGCTCAAGGTGACTTCATTGTGGGGAACCTCGAAGGGGTGTTGCTCGACCGCACTCCACAATCACAAAAGATGAAAAATACGTTTTCGGCAGTCAACTTTATGATGCCTCAACGATATGCTCAATATCTTGTTGATGCCGGTTTCACCGCAATGGCCATCACCAATAACCACGCCAATGACTTTCATGGCATGGGTGTCGACTCTACTATTGCCACTCTCAAACGTGTGAAGATGCCATATTCGGGCGTAAAGAAAGAGGCAGGTTACACCATTATAGAAAAAGATGGCATTAAATATGCGCTATGTGCATTTAGCACAAGCCCTGGAGCTTATCATCTCGACGACCTTGCGAGTGCCGACTCAGTGGTGCGTGCCGCCGATAAAGTTGCCGACATCGTAGTGGTATCGTTCCATGGCGGTTGCGAAGGATTGGGAGCTCGCAATGTACCCAAACGCCGTGAGATTTTCAACAACGGGTTGAGTCGTGGCGATGTGTATAAGTTTGCTCGAATGTGTGTCGATGCCGGTGGTGATGTGATATTTGGCCACAGTCCTCATGTGGTTCGCGCCATGGAGATTTACAAAGACCGCATCATAGCTTATAGCTTAGGCAATTTCTGCACGCCAAAGGGTATGAACAACGCCATTCCGTTTGGCTACGCTCCATTGCTTGATGTGACAGTCGACAGCAAAGGTGTGTTCCAAAAAGGTCAAATCCATAGCTTTATCCAACGCCAAGGTAAGGGTCCCATTCTCGACCCCAAACATGGCGCAGCTCTCGACATCGACCGATTGTCAAAAATCGACTTCCCCGACACTCGCCTCAATATCTCCCCCACAGGCGAAATTACACGAAGATAATTCACGCTGAAACATATGATTAAAGCACCTAAAGCCGCATTACTTTTGCGACTAATAATAAGTATAAATAGAAATCTATTATAACCATCAAAATAACACATAACATTAGTGTTCAATGGAACAACAATATATGACAACACTCCTCGATGCCTATAAACGAGGATACGAAAAAAGATATAGCGGACAACAGAATGCTCCTGAGCAAAAAAAACATTATTTCAAAGTGAAAGAAACCTTGCCGAGAGTGCAGGTAGTAATGAGTTTTCTACAAGGAATAGTGCCTACCGGGTTGTGTCGGTCGCTACTTGACGTTGGTAGTGGTAGGGGCGCGTTTCTTTTTCCGTTATTGAGAGAGTTCCCCGATTTGAAAGTAACCAGCCTCGACATTTTACCTCATCGCATAGAACTGTTACAATGTCTGCACGATGGAGGCCTCAACAATCTGCACGTTCATATGGCCGACATCTGCACGTGGGACGCTCCAGATAAGTCATTCGACGTAGTGTCAATGTTGGAGGTGATGGAACACATACCCGACACAGTGGCGGTGGTGAAGAACGCTATCCGCCTGGCAAAGAACTATATTATAGTATCGGTACCGTCAAAACCTGATGATAATCCTGAGCATATCCACTTATTTTCAAATGAGGATCTCCAAAGGTTATTCCTTGAAAATGGGTGTAGCAAGGTGAAATTTATGTCGGTGACTAATCATCGAGTAATGGTCGCTACCATTTAAAACCCTTTAATACCCTTAAAATTATGATTAAAGAAAATACCATTATCAAATATCCTCGTACTCCACACATTCAGGGATCACGTCTCCAACATGGTGACGAGGATTTGAATCAGCGCCCTTTCAGCGACATTGCCGGGCGAAATATTGTGTTAGAAGAGAAGATTGACGGAGCAAACTCCGCCATCTCGTTTTCCGATGACGGAGAGTTGCGCCTACAGAGTCGCGGACATTTCCTAACAGGCGGTTATCGCGAGCGACACTACGACTTAATGAAACAATGGGGTGCGGTACTTAAAGACCGACTTTACGAAGTGTTGGGACAGCGATATATCATGTATGGCGAATGGATGTATGCCAAGCATAGTATCTATTACGACATGCTACCACATTACTTTATGGAATTTGATATATTGGACCGTGAGACAGGTAAGTTTCTCGACACATCTTCACGACACTATTTGTTGAAAGACCTACCAATATGCTCCGTACCTGTTCTTGCCACCGGAACATTCCATTCAATTGACGAAGTTCTTAAATTTCTGGGCAATTCCAACTATATTTCTACTCACCACATTGACCATGTGCGTGAAGATGCTGAAAAGCTGGGATTAGATGCCGACAAGGTGTGCCGTGAAACAGACAACTCACGGACAATGGAAGGAATCTATATAAAAGTAGAAGAAAATGGCGAAGTGGTTGACAGAATGAAATATGTTCGTGCCTCTTTCCTTCAAACGATAGAAGAGCCTCAGTCACATTGGCTCGACCGTCCAATTGTGCCCAATAGGATAACAATGAACATTGAAGACTTATTCTTATAAATAATGGATTGGGGCAAGATAAAACATATGGCACTATGCCGATATGAGGAGGAGTTACGCAAAACTCCACAATCTCCCATATATCACGCTGAGGGCGATGCATATGTGCACACAATGATGGTGTGCGATGCCTTAAAGCAATTGCCCGAATATAAGGAATTGAACGATAGACAGCAGCATATTCTTGATATGGCGACACTGCTTCACGACATTGGCAAAATTCACACCACGCAACTTGTGGATGGCGATTGGCATACACCTCACCACGCACCAACCGGTAGCAACATGATGCGCAAATTTCTTTGGAAAGAACACGGAATATGTGGAGACCAAGAATTAATGCAAATACGTGAGGCCATCTGTCTGCTTATTCGCTACCACTCAATTCCTCCTATCGCCATTGAACGAGATGACACCATTCTCAGATTACATAATATTGCAGCTAATAATCTATTGGTGCCCGACTTTTCCATTCGCTTACTCTGTCTGCTTTGTAAAGCCGACATGTTGGGACGTCAATGTAGCGACCAACAAGAGATGCTCGACCGGATAGCTTTGTTTGAGGAACTGGCAAAAGATGAGGGTTGCTATGAGTCGTGCTACCCATTCCCTTCGGCTCACACAAGAAGAGCCTTCCTTGCCGGGCGTGATGTGTGGAAAGAACAGGAATTATATGACGACTGCTGGGGAGAGGTAGTGTTAATGTGTGGATTGCCCGGAACCGGAAAAGACACATGGATTAATAAAAACATTCCCCACTTGCCAATGATTTCGCTTGACAACATTCGACGCGCAAATAAGATACCCCCAACGGCAAAACAGGGACAAGTTGCCAATATTGCTCGCGAGCAAGCAAAAGATTATCTACGCAAACATCAATCGTTTGTATGGAATGCCACAAATATATCTTCGCAAACACGTGAATCATTAATCAACCTCTTTGAATCTTATCATGCTCATGTGCGTGTCGTATACCTTGAAACAAAATGGACAACTTTACTTGAACGAAATTCTTCTCGTGAACACATAGTGCCACAATCGGCCATAGAGGGCATGTTAAGCAAACTAGTACTACCCGAAGCTCATGAAGCAAGAACAGTGGAATGGCACCTCGTTTAATCCTACAATACAGCACACTATGCCAAAATAAAGGAACTGAATGGGGCAAAATAATACATTACAAATCTCAATTCCGCATTATGCACACCGAAAAGCTCAATAAAACCTTACCAAGCCAATTATGAATTATGCACCGGTCGATAGTCCATTACCGAGGTATCGAAGGTGATATTGCGATTGGGGAAAAGGCTTTGGAGAGAGCCGTCAGTTATTAGTTGCGAGGTGGAGCCTTCTATCATTGTTGAATGGGCGGTTACGAGCCACAAGCGGTCGGTGAGAGGGAGTGACAATCCCACGTCGTGAGTGGATAGCAACACCGCTTTTTGTTGTGATTGAGCGAGATTGCGAAGCAACTGCATCGTTTCGATACGCGAAGCCACATCGAGGAACGCAGTGGGTTCATCAAGGATTATAATCGGTGTTTCTTGAGCCAACGCACGGGCTATCATCGCCTTTTGTCGTTCTCCATCGGAGAGCGTTGCCACATAATCGTGTGTTTTATGGCTCATACCCACATTTTCAATAGCCTCAGCCACTACACGGCGGTCATCATCGTCGAGACGTCCGAAGAACCCGGTATAAGGTTGGCGACCAAGCGACACAAGTTCCTCCACAGTTAACGCTCCGGCAAGAGTGCGGTCGGTATACACAATTCCTATCAGCTTTGATAGCTCCTTTGATGAGTATGACTCGATATTGCGCCCGGCAATCGTGATTTCTCCGTTTAAAGGCGACTGCACGCCCGATATTGTTCGTAGCAACGTAGATTTTCCTATCCCATTTGCACCAAGCAAACACACCAATTCACCCGGATAAAGCGACACATTAATATGTTCAAGCACTGTTGATATGCGCTTCCCGTTGCGATACCCCACTGCGAGGTCATTAGTCGATAACATTGCTTGGTGTGACATAATCAATTGAAATATAATATCTTTTTACGATTGATGATTACATATATTATAATGGGAACACCTATGATTGGCGTAATTGCGTTGATAGGAATTACCGACGAAGGCAACACGCTGATGAGGTTACACAACAATGCTATCACCGCCCCGGCAAGAGCTGTGGCAGGGAGCAATACAGTGTGGTTAGATGAACGCAACGCCAAGCGAGCGATGTGTGGCACCACTAATCCAAGAAACCCAATCGGTCCACAAAATGCGGTGACAACGGCGGTGAGTATCCCCGATAACAATAGTAATTTATTTCGAGTGGCCTTAATGCTCACACCCAAATTCTCGGCATAACGTGCTCCGAGCAACAGTGCATTCAGCGGTTTCACAAGCATAAACGACAAGCCGAGCGACACAATAATTAAAATTGAGAATAACGGTAAGCGGTCGAGCGTCACTCCGGTAAAATTACCCATACCCCATATCACAAACGAGTGAACGCCCTCTTGTGTGGAAAAGAAGTTGAGCAATGATATTGCCGACGAAGTGAGATAACCCACCATTATACCAATGATGAGCAACATCGCCGTTGATTTCACTATCGACGAAAAGAATAGCAATATCAGCATCACCACTGCCGCACCGGCTATGGCTCCAAGCAAAATACTGAAATATGAGGTCAAAGCTTCGCTCACCACGCCACCCATTGCAAGCATCACCACTGCCACGCCAAGGCTCGAACCGGTTGACACACCAAGGATTGACGGACCGGCAAGCGGGTTGTCGAAAGTGGTTTGCAACAACAATCCCGCCACAGCTAATGCTGCTCCGGCAAGAGTGGCCGTCAGAGCCATAGGCAATCGTGTTTCGACCACAATCGTTTCCCAAGTGTGCTTCGACACCGGCTCACCGATAAGCGCATTCAACACTTCGCCAAATGGTATATCTATAGAGCCATACACCAAATTCAACGGCAACAACACCACCACAAGAAGTGATAATGATATAAGTGTGATTGCTGAGCGATGAGAGGTTGCTTTCATTTCTTTATTTTAATCTATTCAACTAGAACTTGTATCTTCTTATTCTTTCGCTTTGTTTACTCGGGCATAAATTATCAACGCAAATGCCGAGATAAGTCCAATTGCGGCAAACCAATACCAAATATAATGAGCATTGACCGTAGCAGCTTGCCATGCCTCCACACTCTCAAATCCATTGGGGTCGGGGCAATATTTCGAAAGCAGAACACCCGAAAGTCCAAAACCTAATATCGATGAAAGGAATGAATGCAGATGGCTGAAACCCAAATACAACCCCTCCTCTCCTTTTGGAGCTTGAAGGGAGAAATATTCAAGGTAACGAGGCGAGATAAAACACTCGGCCAAGGCTTGGAACACAATACCCACAATCATCATAAAGGTGATGGGGTGCATACCCAAAATTTCGCCACTGAAGATATTTCCCGTAGCCATCACAATTGCCGACATCGGAATAAGGAACATACCTACAACAATCGATGTCAAGGCTTTACGGCGTGCCATGAATTGAGTAATCAAATTCACAAATACAACCACCACAAACGGATTAACATTGGCAATCCAACCCGGACGAGCAGTTTCACCGGCAAGACGAATCACATATTTAGGCATTGTGGCATATAGCTGTTGTTGCACAATCCAAAAACCGGTAACGATGAGTATCAATATGAGCAATCGTCCATTGGAGAACACTTTCACCAATCCTTGCATCACCTCTTTCACGCTTTTTCCTTCGCCTGAGTGGTGAGCCGAATGGTAGAATAGCAATATTGCAATAAATGCTAATACACAAAGTGTTGCCGAGAAAAAGTTGATATAAATATATGCCGATTCTCCCACAAACGAGCGCAATGGGTCAATCACACTTTTGCCGGTAAACGAACCAATATTCACCATCATATAGAATATTGAATACCCCTTGGCGCGTGTTTCAGATGTGGTTTCGCGGGCAACAGAGGCCGATATGATTGACTTGATAAACGACCCTCCAATCATTAATATAATGAGAATGGGGATAATAAGATACCGTTCCCAGCTTTCGATAAGACCGGTATATACAGTTTTCTCTCCATATTGCACCAAACCACCACTCTCAAGCATTATAGGCAATAGTCCTTGCAAGAGGTAGCCTGCCGACAATAGCGAAAATGCCACGATGATTGATTTGCGATAACCTATCTTATCGGCAAAAGCACCGGTAAATAATGGCAAAAGGTATAACCCTCCCGAGAACAACCCCGAAATAAGACTCGCCTCAATATCGGAGAAACCCAAGGTGTTTGACAAATATAATGTAATCACAATAAACACAGCATAATATGCCATGCGCTCCAACATTTCCGCGGCATTTGCCGTCCAAAAAGCTTTAGAGTATTTTGCCATTATTATATTCTATTTAATTAGTTGTTTATTTCACTTGACGGAGGTAACTAAACGACTTGTCTCCATCAATAACTTCGGGGTGAAACAATATGATATATTCACGCAACAAGCGCTCGGGGTGAAATGGGAAATCCTCAAAAAACGATGTTTCAACGGTGTTTATCACATACACCCCACCATTTGAAAATGCCTCCATCTTTTTATTTAGAGGATATTTCGATTCGAGATCTTTAAGCGAGAAATTGGGTTCGGGGCTTTTTATGAGCCAAAAATCGGCATTATAAGCCTTATCATACACCGTAGAGAAATCAAATTGTAAGGAGCCTGTAGATTTATCATCACTCCATGGATATGATGCACCGGCATCGGCATACATTTGTGCCATATAACTCTTTCCACCGGGAAGGAACCACACTCCATCGGTCATCATTTCGCTTATAACAACAGGCTTATCTTTCACACCTTTCACACTCTCAACCAAGGCGTTATACTCCTCAACCACGCCATTATATATATCGGTCGCGTCTTTGCGTTTACACAATAGTTCGCCAATAAGTTTTATCCATTCGGCACGGCCAAGAGGAGTCGACTCCATATAGTCGGCACACTCAATGATGGGAATACCGAGTTTTTCGATTGCGCCATGTCCGGCATTTTGGAATGGAGAGGTCAAGATAGCTTGTGGCGAAAGTTCCACAATCTTTTCAACCGAAGGAGCCATTGAATTCCCGGCATCAACAACCGTACCCGCCTCAACACCCTCAACAATTTCAGGGATTTTATAATATTCGGCATCGACAATGCCGGTAACCGCGTTGACACAACCAAGCTCATGGAATGCACCGGCATGAACCGACGAATAAACCAATGCCGAAGCGATTGGCACTCGCACCAATGTAGCATTTGAAGGCAAGTTCTCAGGCACTACACTATCGCGATGCACAAGAGCATAGCGTTGCAACGTTGCGCCCTCTTTCCATGGATTTTCCACATCTACAAATGTATATGAGCCACAATCAACGATAGTGAGCAACTGCGACTTAGTGGTCAATGTATCTCCCTCTACGACATCACTTTTGCCTCCTTGTCCTTGACAACCTGTGACTGCAAAAACAAAGCTATATGCTATTACGATATTTATTAGTTTACGCAACATCACACTTTGATTTTTGTTATTCTCACTCGCTTGTTTTTTATTTTGTGAGGAGCGAGCATTGTCAACACCTCATCGGCACGATTGCGAGGCACTGCAACAAGCACACAATGGTCTTTCACCACAATTTTCCCCACTTGCGATGACTCCAATCCACCTTTATTAATCATAAATCCCACCACATCGCCACGTGATATTTTTTCTTTTTTACCGGCATTGAAATACAATGTCGAAATATCAGATTTTATAGGCTCATCGTTTTCTCCCGTGGGAACATAGTCACGATCAAAATCGATATAATCAGGAATATTTTCCCCCTCGGCGGTGATGACATAAACAGTCCCTTCGGCACCCATTCGAGCCGTGCGTCCATTGCGATGCGTCCAACTTTCGGGCGAAGGCGGCATATGATAATGCACC
Source organism: Muribaculaceae bacterium (assembly GCA_045576735.1). GTDB lineage: Bacteria > Bacteroidota > Bacteroidia > Bacteroidales > Muribaculaceae > RGIG4079. Next base: position 18,265 of record JAZNGZ010000101.1, on the reverse strand, counting down.
ACAGCTTGCACGTGGTCGATATCCAATCCACGCGAAGCGAGATCGGTAGATACCAATATAGGAGTTGTTCCGTTATTTAGCAGGTCAATAGCCTTTTCGCGGTCAATTTGTTCAAGACCTCCATGATATAGGCCAACCGGCATACGATTTTTACGCAAAAAATCATACACGCGGCTTGCACTCTCACGATGATTAACAAACAGAATCACCTTCCCGTTAGGCAATGACCGGAGCAAATCGAGCGCCGATTGTAATTTATCTCGCACCGGACTCGCCACATTAACCACTTGCATGCGATGACGTGGGGCCTCGGTTTTTTCAGTGTAATCAAGGATTTTAGGTGACTTGAAGTCGACAAATGATGGCATCTCATCGAGAGCGGTTGCCGAAGTGAGCACTGTCAACAACAACGAGCGCATTGGGCGCACCACCTTGCGCATCTCATCATGGAAGCCCAAATCAAGTGCCTTATCATATTCATCAAGCACAAGTGCATTAACTCCCACTAAATCAACATTCCCTCGATTTAAATGGTCGAGCAATCGACCGGGTGTGGCAACAATAATGTCGGGTACTGATGATGTGAGGGAACGAGCCTCATCTATCATCGAATGGCCTCCATAGCATGCCACAGTCTTAAACCCAACAGCAATAGGACGTATCACCTCGGCAATCTGCATTACAAGTTCGCGCGACGGTGCAATCACAACAGCCTGCACTTTCCCTCGTGGGGCTGTGAGAGTGCGTAACAACGCAATAGAAAATGCTACTGTTTTGCCACTACCCGTGGGCGATAGCAACAACATTTGCGATGCCGAGGTGCGAGCTACCTCTTGTTGCATTTCGTTGAGTTGCTCTATTCCAAGACGTTGCTTTATATTGCTTATAATCAATGATTGTTTCATTTCTTGCGAGGATTGAATATATTTGACATGGCTATGCGCACGTCTGTCAAGAAACTATTTATCGGAGTTAAGATTGGTCGAAACTCTTCTTGCTTTTTTTTAGGAACAAATATTTTAAGACCACCACGACGACATTTCACATCCATTATATCACCCAAATCGATAGGATCTCCATCGATATGTGCCGGGCCTTCCTTCGTGCGATATATCACTGCTGCCGGAGCCTGAAATGACTGCAACAAAGTATTGCGATTTATATATCCCGTAAACAAGTCTACTCCAAGCACAGCCGTGTCGAGCGGAGAACCTGCATGAATTATTATTATATCAAGAAGACCATCAGTCATGCTCGCCGTAGGAGCTATATATGCATTATTACCATATTGAGACGCATTGCAACATGCCACAAGGAAAGCATTCTGAGTCAACACCTTACCATTTGCGCTTATAGTGTAAACCTGGGGATGATATTGCACATATTCCTCGAGCGCACTCTTGAAATACATGAATTTTCCTCGCTTGCCCTGCTTGGCAAATCGGTCACTAACTGCCGCATCAAAGCCAACACCAAATGTGCAAAAAAATGGTTGACCATTGACAGTGGCATAGTCACAAGCCACTATATTATTTTCAGCAATAACATCAAGCGAAAAATTAATATCTACAGGAATTTCAAGATGTCGTGCCAATCCATTTCCCGACCCCGAAGGAATAATACCTAGCGCTACCCCACTATCACAGAGAGCTGTAGCCACCTCATTTACTGTACCATCTCCACCGGCGACGATTACACCATAATAACCCTTAGCAACTGCTTCGGTAGCATATCTTTTTCCATCGCCTTTTCCTTCGGTCACTTTAACATCTACGGTCATCCCCAACGCTTCATTAATGCGCTGAGAAACCAATTCGGCAAGCCCTTCCTTCTTTGAACCTCCCGAAATAGGATTAATTACTAGCAATAACCGCTGATTATCCATCGTTAATGTTTAATTATACTACAAAGATACAAAACAGCCCACAATTAGCCAATAATATATCCCATTTTTACTCACCTCTCATCTTTCTAAATTACATCCCCACGTTTTCCCGCAAGTAACGACAAAAAAAAAGCTGACCCTAGGTCAGCTAATTTTTTCTTTGCTGTATAAGATACTGCTAAAATTATTTAACTTTTTTAGTAGTGTCTTGAACTTTAGCTTTGTCATCAGCTTTAGCTTTGTCATCAGCTTTCTTAGTAGTGTCTGGAGCTACAGTAGCTGCAGCAGCTGAAGTAGTGTCATTTTTAGTTGTGTCTGCACCATTAGTAGCAGCTTCACCACCACCACAAGAGAACAAAGATACGCTGAAAGCAACAGCAAGTAATAAAACTAACTTTTTCATTTTCTTTTTTTAGATTAAATAATAAAACAATATTTTTTGCTTCAAAAACGCTACAAAGGTAATACTAATTTCTGAACTACCAAACAAAAATTATGTTTTTTTTCAAAGAAATTTTTTTTCATCAAAAAAAATGCAAATTTTTGTATAATTTTGCCCATTTCTTTAACACTTGTGCATTTTTTGTTGCTTCTTGGCTACAATAGCATTTGCCATGGTTACAGCCTTAGTAATATGGTCACAAATATGGTCCTCACCTATTAACTCATCAATTTTTGCATGGTGCAACACTTGACGCACATTTTCTTTTACTCCTGAAAGCACCACGTGCATTCCATCATTTTGCGATGAACGGATAAGCAGCTCAAGATTATGGATACCTGTCGAATCGATAAATGGCACTTTTCGCATGCGGATTATACGCACCAATGGTTTATTGGCCATAGATGAAGAACGCATCATTTCGTCAAATTTGGTTGCTACGCCAAAGAAGAACGGACCATCAATTTCGTAGACTTCCACCCCTTTAGCCACATCGAGCACCTCATGCATATTTGTTTCTGTACCTTCAGCGATATCAAGTTGTTCGCTATAAACCTTGATTTCGGTATTTTCCATAACACGGCGCAAGAACAATACCACAGCAAGCAACAACCCGATTTCAATAGCAATTGTGAGGTCAAATATCACAGTCAAGAAGAATGTCACCAACAACACCGAGATGTCACTCTTTGGTGATTTGAAGATTCCCACCACTGTGCGCCACCCACTCATATTATACGACACCACCAAAAGCACTGCAGCAAGACACGCCATAGGCACATAATTAATAAGAGGCATCAAGAATAAGAAAATAAGTAACAACACCACTGTGTGCACTACTCCGGCCACCGGAGTGCGACCTCCATTTGTGATATTTGTCATTGTGCGAGCAATAGCTCCGGTAACAGGAATACCACCAAAGAATGGGACAGCTACATTGGCAATACCTTGCCCTATCAACTCTGTATTACTATTGGTACGCGAACCGGTAACACCATCGGCTACTGTTGCCGACAACAATGACTCTATTGCACACAACACCGCAATAGTAAACGCCGAGGGGAGCAATTTATTTATAGTCGACATTGAAATTTCAAATCCATGAGGTGCTGGAATATCGTTTGACATTGAACCAAATCGTTCACCAATAGTTTCAACATTCAAGTTCAACACATCTTTCAAGAAATACACCGCAACGGTTACCACAATAATTGCAATCAATGCACCTGGCAATTTCTTTGAAATCATTGGTGTTAATATAATAATGAGTAGCGACACCATACCCACTGCCAATGTAGTCCAATCTACATTTTGCATATTTTGGAAATACATTCCCCACTTAGGAATAAATTCGCTAGGAATATCTTTCAACCCCAACCCAAGAAAGTCATTTATTTGTGTAGAGAATATTGTCAACGCAATACCTGCAGTAAATCCCACCACAATGGGATAAGGAATAAACTTTATTACCGTTCCCAAATGAAACAGCCCCATTACCACAAGAATAATCCCCGCCATAAAGGTAGCAATAGCCAAGCCTTGCAATCCATATGTCGCAATAATATTATAAACAATTACAATAAACGCTCCGGTGGGGCCTCCGATTTGTACAGAGTTACCACCAAAAGCCGACACTAAAAAACCGCCGATTATAGCAGTAATAAGCCCGGTTGTGGGACTCACACCCGATGCAATACCAAAAGCAATAGCCAAAGGCAATGCCACAATACCCACCACAATCCCTGCAATGAGATCATCCTTAAACTTTGAAAGGGAATAATGCTTCAACGAAGACAACAACTTCGGACGAAAATCAATAGAACCTGACAATTTCATAATCCGTTCCTAATTAAATAAACCTAAAACTTTTTCAATCTTTTCAAGGGCGCAAAGTTAACAAATTTTATAGAATTAAGGAAACAAATCCTCATTTAATAGAATAAAAAAAGTACGCACTTTTTCAAGAGCGCACTTTTACACATTAATAAATAATATATATTATTGCTTACCCGAAACCGCCACTTCGCGATTAATCTTCAATACCAAGCCTTGAAGCACTTTACCCGGACCGAGTTCAACAAATTCTGTTGCACCATCAGCAATCATATTTTGAACAGTTTGAGTCCAACGAACCGGAGCGGTCAATTGAGCCACAAGATTTGCTTTGATTTCATCGGGATTGGTGTGAGGTTTTGCATCAACATTTTGATATACGGGACACACAGGAACCGAGAAATTTGTTTTCTCAATAGCTTCAGCCAACTCAGCACGAGCAGGCTCCATACATGGAGAGTGGAATGCACCACCCACTTTGAGTTTCAATGCTCGTTTTGCACCGGCTGCAAGAAGTTGTTCGCATGCTGCATCAATTGCAGGTTCTTCACCCGAAATTACAAGCTGACCTGGACAGTTATAGTTAGCACAAACCACCACGCCATCGATACCGGCACAAATTTCTTCAACCTTTTCATCGGGCAATGCAAGAACAGCCGCCATAGTAGAAGGCTTCAACTCACATGCTTTTTGCATAGCTTGAGCGCGAGCCGAAACAAGACGCAAACCGTCTTCAAAACTAAGAGCACCGGCTGCTACAAGGGCCGAAAACTCACCAAGAGAGTGACCGGCTGTCATTTCTGGCTTAAACTCGTCACCGAGTGTTTTCGCCAAGATTACAGAGTGAAGGAAAATAGCAGGTTGAGTAACCTTTGTTTGACGAAGATCTTCGTCAGTGCCTTCAAACATCAAATCTGTAATACGGAAACCTAAAACTTCGTTTGCTTTTTCAAACATTTCACGAGCCACAGGGTTATTGTCGTATAAGTCTTTACCCATACCCACAAATTGAGCCCCTTGACCTGGAAAAACAAATGCTTTCATATTCAATAAATAATATATGTGTAATAAAAGGAGTGCAAAGTTACGCTTTTTTCTTGAAAAATATGGTATTTTCGACATATTTCTGTAACTTTACATGCTCAAAAGTATATTTATAACCACTTATTAACTATATAATATGGCCATTTTAAACCTCATACCAGTAATTGGCATGCCCTCAGGATGGGAATGGATAATAATTTTAGTCGTTATTTTACTTCTCTTCGGAGGCAAAAAAATTCCCGAATTAATGCGTGGTCTTGGCAAAGGTGTTCGCAGCTTTAAGGATGGCATGAAAGAAGCCAAAGACGAAATAAACAAAATCGACGAAGAAGAATCGTCTTATCGAGGAAAGAAAGATTAATCGACCCCACTTCTTTTCCTCCATCCACTGTGAGCAACGAAAACAACACCTCCTCTCAAGAAATGAGTTTTTGGGGGCATCTCGATGTATTACGCGGGGTGCTATTTCGCATTGTTGCCCTAATATTGGTGTTTGCCATAGGCTTTTTCATTTCAATGCACTGGCTCTTCGACAACGTCATTCTTGCGCCTTGCAATAGCGATTTTCCATTATATCATTTTTTCGACTTTATCTTAACAGCCTTTTCGAGCGAAGGCACTGCCTCTGCCACCGATTTCAGTGTCAACCTCATCAACATCAAACTAGCCTCACAATTTTTCATTCACATCTCCACATCTTTTTGGCTAGCGATTATATGCGCGTTCCCTTTTATTATCTATCAATTGTGGGGATTTATCAGTCCCGGGCTATATGAACACGAAAAACGTGGAGTGCGTCCGGCATTCCTCTTTGGCAACATTATGTTTTTCCTAGGCCTAGCAGTAGGATATTTTATAGTCTTTCCCCTCACACTCCGCTTTCTTGCCGACTACCAGCTAAGCGAAACAATTGCCAACACCATATCGCTTGAATCTTACATGGACAATTTCTTCACCATTATATTCACCATGGGTATTGTTTTTGAACTTCCACTTCTCGCATGGCTCTTAGGAAAAATGGGATTCCTATACCGTCAATTCTTTTCTCGTTACCGACGTCATGCAATTGTCATCCTCATCATACTTGCCGCCATGATTACTCCCACAGGTGACCCATTCACACTCACGGCAGTATTCATACCACTATACTTCCTTTGGGAACTCAGTTCTAGGCTTGTACCATTGAGAGCAGAAACCATCAACGATGAGGACAATCATTAATACCACCACACCCGCCAACTCAAAATACAAGACAGAACTAGGGCGATACATCTTTTCATCTTCGACACACCGCCCCATTTCTATATATTTACAATCTATTTAAGAATATTCTATAAGTTTATTATTTAGCTTTCGACACAATTTGTTCGAGCAAAGCAATTGCATCCTCATTCCCATTCTCGGCCGATTGAATCAAATAATCCACACTTTGAGCGCTTGTTGATTGAACACCTGCAAACATACTTGCTACAAAAGCAACACACATCACGACTTTCTTAAAATTCTTTTTCATAATTGTTTTAGTTTTAAATTGATTAATTTTCTAGTTGTTTTGTTTTTATTACATCACAAAATTAACCCAAGCCAGCCTCCTACAACGACTCACTGCTAAAACATATGACAAACATCCCGTTTTTAATGACAAATACACTCATTCCGGGTCAAACTTCTTATCAGCATCTTCTATCACATCCTTTCTACATATAAAAAAGGAGATAAACCACAATGTGATTCACCTCCTATATGATTTTATCAAGTGTGTATTAATTCACTATTTTGCCATCTTGCTAATTTGACTTGCAGCCCACGACATTTTGATATTACCCTTTTCGCTCTCGCGAAGATAGATTTTCGCTTTTTCACGCTTACTTTCGGGCACTCTTTTCAAATCTTTAGCAATGCGTATTGCATAACCATTTACATACTCTTTATCAAGACCGCCAAAGATTGAAGCCAAGCAATCGATATTTCCGTTATTCAACTGTGTAAACATATCTTTGAAACGTTGCGACTTCATTTTTGATGACGACCAGGTATCATTGTCTTTCAAATATTTCAAGTCGGCCTTTTCATCGTCGCTAAGCGAATCATATGAAGACACTCCTTCAACCTTTACCTCAGGCTCCGGAGTTTCTTCTTTAGGTTGCTCTTCGTCCTTAGGTTCTTCTTTTTTGGGTTCTTCTTTAGGTTCTTCTTTAGCCTCTTCCTTGACAGGTTGGTCTATCAACGCCGATTCTTCAGGATTTGTCTCAGCTTGTGCCACTACTTCAGGAGCCTCTTCAGTTGAAGTTACCGAACGTTCTAAGATAACTCCTCCTGCAATACCTATAGCAAATGTAATGAGAACTATTATAATACGAGCCAACAAAGAGTTTTTCGATGCCTCTGAATTCTTTTTGGGCATTTGCGACACTCGTGTTGCTCCGCCTCCACTCACCGATGCCGAACGTCCCGATGTCACATCTACATCATACTCGTCTGAGTTTTGGCGACGCGTTGCCTTGTATCCATTAAATGTGCCACGTTGCAAACTTTGATACAATGGATCTGACGGGCTTAATGTCTCTACACACGAGAATTCTTTTCCGCCAATAGTGATATTAAGTTTTACTCCACCTACACGTGGCTTGAGTGTAACTCTCATTTGAGGAGCGCGCACCAATCTATCGGCAGCAATTTCATCTTCTGCATCTTCATACAACCCTGCCGATATTTTAATATGCAATTTAGTTCCCAAATCGGTATCTTTTACCTTCACAACCGAACCCGGCGAAGATACTCCATTAACAGTGATTCGTGGCACTGCTCTAACCGCTTTGCCATCGGTATCAAAGAGCATCACTCTGATAGACTTTTCAAAGACGACACCGGCATCAGCAGCAGTCTTAACTTCAATGCGTCCATCTGAATAGACTAAATATTGACTTGATTCGGGCGAACCAACCTTAATCGACACTGTAAAATCATCAAAATTTGCTTTACTATATATCACATTAAGCAAATCACCATCTACCGTAACCGACTTGTTCACCTTCACCCCTTCATCAGGAGTTTCGATGTCATATTTTACTCTAATGCGAGTTGTCAACTTCGAGAGTTGCGATTCCGGAACCATTCCTGCTTTCACCAAATAAATCCATCGGCACCCAGTGTATTCGGGTTGCATGGCATGCTGCATAACAGTGTCAAGTTCTGATTCTGAGCTATATTCCCTATATGCATCTTTGTAGGCCGGAACCGACTTTACAGGCATTATCATGGGTTCTTGTGTGCTTGGAATCCAACCATTTTGTTCAAAGCATTGCTCTACCAACGTTGATGCTGCCGACGAGAAATTATTGGCATCATACAACACTACATTCAATGCATTAAGTGTTGAGCGCACTTGTGCTCCTGTATATTTTGTACCTTTTGCGATAAAAAGAGTTATGCTATAAAATCCGTTTCGTCCCGATGTGTCGTATTTGCTAGGTGCCACCAATGCGTAATATGACCCATATGTCGATACTCTCATCTTATATATAGGGCCGGTTGCCTGTGGAAAATAGTTACGGACATCAAGAGGGTCTTTCTCTACCATATCCATTTTTATCCAATTATTTTGAGGCTCATCGGTCAATGGAACTTCAGGATAACCATATTTAAACTCGGCTCCTTTACCAAATTGACCGGCAACTACGACCTTTAGATTTTTAAATTTACCCATGATTATATAGCTAATTCTTCTTTTTCAGTTTAATAAGATTTCTTATTGACGACTTTTTGACCTACTTACGTCTTTTATACACCTATCGCCATTAACGGCGCAAAGTTAGTCAATATTTTTCACTTAATAGTCAAATTACAACCCTAATTATCAACATTTGACAAGATTTAAACAGAATTTTATTTTTTGAGCCCAACGCCCTATTTAGCAAGACCACGACTCATACTCAATTTAAGCTTGACCAACTACTTGCAACAATGCTTGCGCCAATTGGTCGGGGCAGGAAGTTGGCTTAAACCCACACTTTATTCCTTTCAGACGCGATACCACCTCCAACACCGGCATACCTTCCACTAGACGAGCAATCCCCTGCAAATTGCCTGCACAGCCACCGTGAAAAACCACGCTGGAAACAATTCCATCGTTAACCTCAAATTCTATCACTCTACTACAAGTGCCACTTGTTCTATACTGATATTTCATTTAATTTTGATTTTATTATAAAACAAAAAATCCTCCAAACATAGATATTTAGAGGATTCTTCGTACTCGAAGCGGGACTTGAACCCGCACAGCTGCAATAGCCAAAGGATTTTAAGTCCTTCGTGTCTACCATTCCACCATTCGAGCAACTTTAACCTAACATATTTTTAAGTATGCCACGAAAAGTGACGCAAAGATAATACGAAGTTTCGAGTTATGCAAGAATATGAGATTATTTTTCACTTAAGGCAATCTAATTGTTAACAAAATTAAAGAGAGCAATATCTCACGATAGCACTCTCTTTTAAATCTACAATCTATAAAAACATATATATTTTGAAAAAACGGTCTATTTTTAGACAAGAAATCCAATCTCGGCTTCTATTTTCTCCAAAAATATATAAAATATTTTAATTCACCAAACATTTTACAAAATATATTCACGCACATAGCAATAAAAATTCACCTGATACTATTTATATGCTATATAAAATATTTATACAACACATTATGCACGTTTGCGCCATTTTATTAGCATTTCACTTTTCCTAGTTCGATAACTTCTAACTCTCGCATATTCCCATTTTCAATTACAAGCCTCACCAATGTGCGCTCTTTTTGCCATCCATGATAACCTGCGGCTCCGGGGTTCACATGAAGCACTTCAATCTCCTTATCCCACATCACTTTGAGAATATGAGAATGTCCGGCAACCATAAGATTTATCTGATTCTCAAACAAAAGGCGTTTCATCCCCGGTGAATACCTACCGGGATAGCCTCCTATATGTGTCATCAACACTTTTACTCCCTCTACTTCAAATATTTCGAGTTCTTTGCATCGACGACTCACTTCGCCATGGTCGATATTTCCCGACACAGCCCTCACCATAGGCACAACCTCCTCCAATCGACGTATCACACTGATATCGCCCACATCTCCGGCATGCCATATCTCGTCACAACCGGCAAAATGCTTGGCATAGCGATCATCCCAACATGAGTGAGTGTCAGATAAAATCCCTATCTTCTTCATAAGATGTTGTTATCAGAAATTTTGCAAAATATAAATTGCACGAGGCGCAAATGTCATTTCCTCTTTTATCTCAACAATCTCGCCGGTTAGCACATCTTTATATTTTGCACCTATAGGCATCACCTCGAGAGTGCGCTCCATGGTTGTGGTCAACTCTTCGTCGTTGCCATTCATCAATACATGAATTTCCTTGTCGCCAAGTTTGCGTGTATAAGCATATATGCCATTTTGAGGCATAAAGTGCTTCAACGAACCTTTAGCAATCACCTCATTCGCTTCACCCTTACGCCAATTTAGCACTTTTGTAAGAAATGCGTATGCATCATTTTGCATAGCAGTACGTCCTTCGGCAACAAACGCATTTGTTGAATCGCCGGGGAATCCTCCGGGGAAATCTCTACGCACATAACCATCACTACCCTCTTTCGAGCCACTCATCAACAATTCTGTACCATAATATATTTGAGGGATACCGCGCGAGGTGAGCAAAAATGCTTGCGCTTGTTTCCACCAACCCAAATCCTCTGGTTGCTCAAGCAAAAAGCGATCTGTATCGTGATTATCTAAGAATGTAAGTATCTTTTGCGGCTCAGGGAATAGATAGTCGAGTGAAAGATGGTCGTAAATAGCATTCAAGCCGGTCCATGGATTTGTTTGTTCACTAAATGCCTTGCGAGCGGTTTGCGACAACACAAAGTCCATTACTGTGGGAAGATTTGTGTTGCCCTCGGTACAAACTTTACTACCACGTTGCCAAAATGCTTCTCCACCTTCATTTCCATACCAACACTCCCCTACTATATTATAATGAGGATATTCCTTTTCCACAGCATCAATCCATTGTGCCATTGGTTGTAGAAACGCATATGGGTGGGTATCCATTCTTATACCGTCAATTTTCGACGACTCAATCCACCATATAGAGTTTTGCACCAAATATTTCATCAGATGAGGATTGTTTTGATTTAAATCGGGCATTGACTCAACAAACCAGCCATCGGTAGTGCGTTTCTTATCATATTCACTCACATAAGGGTCATGAATCGTAGTCAATCGATAGTTTGTTTGCACATATCCGTCGGAGAAGTTAAACCAATCCTTTGAGGGACGATCGGTAAACCAATAGTGGTCGCTCCCACAATGGTTAAATATCATATCCATCACCACCTTTATATCGCGTTTGTGCGCCTCTTCAACAAGGGTGTTCCACTCCTCATTTGTACCAAATCGTGGGTCGATATTATAATAATCGGTAGTGGCATATCCATGATATGCGCCTCCGGGCATATCATTAGTTAGCACAGGATTTACCCATATTGCAGTAACTCCCAGCGAATCAATATAATCAAGATGATCCTGAATACCCTTTATATCTCCCCCATGACGTCCATTGTGATTACTTCTATCTGCCACGGTTTTATTTTTCAATGTTGCTACATTGTCATTTTCGGGATTTCCATTCGCAAAACGGTCGGGCATGATGAGATACAACACATCACTCGCATCAAAACCCACATATTCCTCAGGCTTACGATCGCGAGCTTTTAGTTCATATTTTACCTTTGTTTTCTTTTTTCCGTGTGAGAATGTGAGATTCATCTCCCCAGGCTGAGCGTCATCGCCTACCACAAAATAAAGAAATTGATAGTTGGGGCTATCCAATCGCGACACATCTACCAGCTGCACTCCTGGATAATCGGCCAACGACACTTCGGCATCACGAATACCTTCGCCATGCACCATCACTTGCAATGTATCTTGCGCCATACCCGTCCACCAATAAGGAGGATTCACTACATCTACTTGAGGTTTTGCCGCCATTGCACTCAACGACACTACCGCCGACAATAACAATATATTTCTACGTTTCATAACTTTTATTTTTTATTTATAATCTCATACCTATCAACCCCAGCATTAAATGAGTTAGACAAAGCCCCGGAGGGATCAAATCCCATCTTTGCGCATCAACCCGGCAATCCTCCCCTGCCCTTAGGGGAGGTGGGGCATAGCCCCGGAGGGGTCAATTCCCATCAAAATACCCATTCTCACAAGTCGCCTCACTTAATGCATTTCTAATTGTTTCTATTACTAACTCCGGAGTTTCCGTCAACACTCTATTTTCAAATCTCAGCACCCTAATCCCTAATTTCGACAAGAACTGACTACGATTGCTATCGGCTTCCAACCCGTAGGGAGTAAAATGCGATGCACCATCAAGTTCAATACATAGTTTAGCTTTCGGACAATAAAAATCAAGTATATAACTTCCTATTGAGAATTGCCGTCTCCAGCGCCAACCATCAAGTCTTCTCGCCTTTAGAGACGTCCATAAGACAGCCTCTGCCGCCGTGCCAAAAGTCCGCAATACTTTTCGTTCTTCTCGCAACTCCTTTCTATTTGACAATTGATAATCAGCCATAAGTTATATTCTAAAAAAATCGCATATTTTTCTCTTCAAACCCCTCAGTCGCAAGCGACAGCTCCCCTAAGACAGGGGAGCAATGCAGATGCTATCACCTACCGCCAGTCGACCTTTTTAGTATTGAAGGTATCAATCCCATCCTTGCGCATCAACCCGGCAGTCCTCCCCTGCCCTTAGGGGAGGTGGGGCATAGCCCCGGAGGGGTCAATTTTCATTATTTGCCTATTTTCTTTGCGATATCTTTAGGGAGTGCTTCTTTATTTACAAGAATGCTCACTGTTTTTGCGAGGAAGTATGGTTCAGAAACATAGAAGAATCCGCCATATACTTGGTTGGTATCCCATGAGTTTTTAACCTTATAATAGCGATTGCCCTTTTGGTCTTTAGCGACCCCTACGATAACCATACCATGGTCGTCGGTTGTTTCTTGACGGTCAAACATATCTTGACGCATCTCTTGTGTCACTTCTATTTCTTCACAAGGTCCTTCGATTTTATAACGTTCTCTTTCTCGGTCTTGGTCGCTCAATGTCACCCAACGTGAAAGTTCAGTCCCTTCCAATGATGACACATCTTTACCCTTTGGCATCAATGCATAACCTTCGCGATATTTAAAGCCTTTTTCGCTCACATCGGCTGCCCACACTACCGAATAACCATTTTCAACAGCATTATCCACGATAGCCTTCAACTCGTCGAGCTTAACATTTTCATACAATCCCCAAAACCAGTTATCTGCCACTTCGAGCACAAATGGTTTATAAAATGGATGATGTGTAAATGATGTCACTGCTACATAGTCTTCCATATTCAACCCCAATGATTGAGCGAATGACTGTGGAGTATATGTCTTACCTTGATAAGTAAATGTTTCGGGCACTGCACCAAGATAAGCGTCAAGAATTCCATTCAAACCCTTGCGCCATGCTGTTGAGATGCGCTTATTTCTATTTGCCTCAACACCCTCCATATATGCCTGAAGCACTGTGTGAAGTTCACCGTGGTTATGTTTTTCTTCGCCATAACCCAATCCCGAATATACCTCTTCGGGTACTGCACCCATCTTTTCCCACACTAAGGGAACATCAAGAATGCTACCCCCGGGAGAGAATGCGGTTGAGCCATACATACGCAAATAGCGGTCGGCCTTTTCTTCGTAGCAATAACGCACGGTAAACATCTCTGACAAGTCTAATTCCATGCCTGTTTTACGAAGAATTTCATCTTCAAAAAACGATGTTCCGGCAAAGCACCAACATGTCCCCGACATATTTTGGTCTTTAACCGATGTAGTTTTCACCACTTTCACATCTTCAAACTTAAAACCCTCTACCGAGTCTTTCTTTTCAGCTTTATCATCGGCCATAGCACTCATTGCTACCCCAACGCCAAGCATTGCCAATAATACTTTCTTCATCTTATTTATGTTTTGTTTATATTTTTATATTCTAATTGCAAAGTTAATGATTTTCATCTAAAAACAAAAAGGCCTCGGGAAAAACCCAAGGCCCTTAATATTTAATAGAAGTATGTATTAGCGAACAACTTTTACTACTTGTTCTGCACCGTCAGCGAAGACAGCTTTAACAACGTAAACACCATTAGCTTGGTCCGCCAATGAAACTGATTCTACGCCATTAACAGTTTCTTGAGCAACGAGAACACCTGCAGTGTTGTAAACATAAACAACTGCATCTTCCATTACTGTTACAGCATCACCAATAACTTGGAGACGATCAACTGCTACAACTACTGATTCAACACCGTCTTTACCAGGAGTATATTTCACAGGAACAACGCCATAACCTTCAACGTCAGCAATGTGAAGTTCTACTTTTGGAGTTTCTTCACCAAGTTTGATACGTTTGATACCGGTTTTGTGCAATGGGTTAGTAGCGTCAAATGCTTCAGCAGGAGTACCTACAACTGATTTAGAAGCATCTTCAGGAGCGATATAACACCAGTAGAGATAACCATCTTCACTTGGAGAAAGTTGAGTGATAGCAGTTTCTTGTGAACCTGCAGCACCTTCAAGTTTAATTGGTGAACCGTCAACCAAGATTGGGTTGAGAGCTGAGAAGTCACTTGGATCAGGATTTGCAAGAAGAGCATCTAAGTTTACACGATAAAGACCTGCGCTGATACCATTACCGGCACAAATATATACATAGAAGTGGTTGTTGGCTTCATCAATATAGAATGCACTTGGTTGTGACATTACGTTAGCCAAGATAGGACCATATTTTGTTGCATCGGGAACTGCACCTGGAACTGCTGATGTACCGATGTGTTCTTGTTTGAAACGATAGATACCATTACCATTATAACGCATACCTACCCAATAAAGTGGAGTACCTTCATCTTGAGTGATAGCGAAACCGGCCTTGATACAACCATATACCCAGTTTTGGTTATAGTAACCCATCCAGTTGTTTTCCATCCAAGAAACATAGTCTTGAGGAAGAGCGATAGCGTCGGCTGAAATCTTACGAACGCAAACATTACGGTCGTTTACATAAAGAGTGTCGCCATAGATATAAAGTCCCATTGGGTCTTTGTATGCATTGTTACCAGCGTTGTCAAGAACGACTGCTTGGAATGTGTTACCGTCGATTTGAGAAATGTAGAACAATTTACCATCACCTTCATTACCAGCTGTAGCTGTATAAGTAAATGATACACCTGCGCTTGCACCGTAGATACGGTTTTTGAATTCAACGAGTTGGAAAGTGTGAGGAACACCACCTACATCATAAGTAGCTTTTTCGCCCATATTACCGATACCGTGGATCATACCATCTTTACCTGCATAGTAGAGACCATAAGGCATTGTGATGTTTTCACCCTTAAGTGCGATGTTAGCATCACCTACTACGTTAAGATATTGCCAACCTGCAGCAGCTTTGTAAGCTTCAACTGCTGAAGTAGGAACTTTACAAGTAATACCTGAGTTAGCTTCAGTGAACACACCTTGAGCCATAGCAGCTGGAGTAGCAGCACCTACGATAAGTGTTTCAACGCCACAGTCAGCAAATGCACCTGCTTCGAGGATACAAAGGAGACCACCGAGGTTGATTTCTTTCAATGCAGCAGTACCTGCAAATGCATCTTGTTTTACAACAAGAACATCTTGAGCGCTTGTAAATGTAGCAAGAGCAGCACAGTTTTGAGCGACACCTACAGGAACTTCGTTACAATCGATTGAAAGAGAAGTTAATTTTGCATTGTTAGCAGCAACATAACGACCTACTGTGCCTTTAACTGCAAGTGTTTCAGCACCTGTGTTAGCAAGTGAATAATCACCATAGTTAACACAATTTTCAAGAGTGATAGTAGCAAGGTTAGTTGCGTTTTGGAATGTATAAGCACCTACTTTTGTGATTTCAGCATCTACAACTGAAGCGTTAGCTGAAGCTACTGGATAAGCAAGAGCAGTTGCCCCATCGATAGTTGTAACAACACCTGTTTCTTTCACTTTATAAGTAGTGTTAGCTGCGTCAACAGTGATAGCAGTAAGACCAGTACAGCCTTGGAACACACCTTCGCCGAGGTTAGTAAGTGAAGCAGGAAGTGCCATTGTTTTCATTGCAGTGTTGCCAGAGAAAGCCAAGTCGTTGATACGAGCTACTGCAGCAGGAAGAACGATGTCGCCTGTGAGAGCACAGTTGTTGAACGCTTGTTTGCCGATAGTTGTCAATGAAGCTGGCAATGAAAGAGATGATACTGGTGAACCATTGAATGCAAGAGCATCGATGAAAGTAGTACCTTCGTTGAGTTTCACTGTAGTAAGATTTTTACAACCTTGGAAAGCAGAGCTTGAGATTGTAGCAATACCACCGTGAAGGTCAAGAGAAGCGATACCTGTGTTAGCAAATGCATTTGCAGCAAGAGAAGTCACTGTTGCAGGGATGTTGATTTCTGTAAGTGAAGTACAGTTTTCAAACATGTTTGAGTAAACAGCTGTACATTTGCCACCAAATGTCACTTTCTTGATTGAAGTGTTACCACGCCATGGGTTTTTAGCAGGTTGCATTGAAGTCATTGGACGATTTACAACCACTTCTTCAAGAGTGCTGATATAATCTACAGCAGCATCACCGCTACCTGCAGTATATTTTGCTTGAAGACCGCTGGCATTGTCAACTTCGATTTCTGTTTCTGCTTCAGCAAACTCGATATATTTCAAACCGGTACAACCGTTGAATTGTGAACCATTGATAGAAGTAATGTTAGCAGGAATAACGATTGAGTCGATTGAAGAACAGTATTCAAATACGTTACCGGGGAAAGCAGTAACACCTGTTGGGATGTTTACTTTTCTCAAGTTAGTACATTTTGAGAACTGACCTTTGATAAATTTGTTGATAGAGTTAGGCAATTGAATACTTGTGATAGCTTCATTACCTTTGAATGCTTGTGCAGCAGCACTTGCTACTGTGTAATCCTTACCATTGTAAGGAACTGTTTCGGGAATAACAAGGTCACCAGAGTAAGTTCCAATAGTAGCCGATGGCTTTTGGATAATTACTGTAGTGCCCGATACCTTGTAGGTAATACCTTCGTGGTCAAACGTTTGAGCATTTACCGCGAATCCACACAACACTGCCACGCTAAGCAATGATGCACGTTTTAGAGTAGTAAAAATGTTCATATTAATAAATTTAGTTAATAAATTGGTTGTTCGCTATTTAATACAATATGTGGCAAAGATAAATAATATTTTCAAATCTCACATAAAATATATTATAATTTTTTCGCAAAAATATAGTTAATCCACATTAACGCACATAAGCAACTCAAAAAATTGCAATTTTATTTGCAAAATAAAATAAATACACTTACCTTTGCAGTCGCTTTTGGTCACAATGACCACCAAGCCGGTCCCATAGCTCAGTTGGTTAGAGCACCTGACTCATAATCAGGGAGTCCTTGGTTCAAGCCCAAGTGGGACCACACAACAAATCGCTAAGCAGTTGAAATCCAACGCTTAGCGATTTTTCTTTTGCATTTTGGGGCTTAATGGTCATTTTAGTTGGTAAAACCATTATAAGTTGTTGATAATGATCAACTTTGGGTATTTGAAAATTTATGAATAAAAAATTTGCTTTTTCTGTGGATCAAAATCCATAATAAAATATGGTATTCAAAGAGGCAAACAACAATATTTTTGCAAAAAGTGTAAGCGAAAGTTCTCTGGAGGTAAACATCTGGAAAATAATTTCAGATTATGTCGAGCACAAGTTCACATTAAAGGAATTATCCGTAAAATATCGAAAAAGTGTAAGCACCATTCAGCGATCATTGCGAAAAATGCGTCATATACATACTGTATCCAAACATAAAGATGTCGTTATTTTAATGGATACAACGTATTGGGGACGCAACTCAGGATTGATGGTAATAAAGGATGCT
>JAZNGZ010000100.1:0-8605 GCA_045576735.1 Muribaculaceae bacterium | reverse complement strand
GTCAACAGCTTTCAATGAAGTGTAACGGAGTTTGTTTTCAGCGGTGCGGCTTTCGCGGAACACCACTGTACCATCAGCAGCGATCTTGAGATCGAAGCTGTTACCATTTGCCGAAATCATGTTGATTTCTTTAGAGGCAAGGTCCATCTTATGTAATCCTCCCTTAGCATTTTGAGAGAACACCACAAATGAACCATCGGGGCTAATTGTTGCTTGGTTCACCGATACGCCTTCGGGAAGATCAATCTTGTCGACCGATTGAATTTCCACTAATTGAGCGAATCCGAGAACGCTTGAGCACAACAACATTGCCGAAATGAAAATCTTTTTCATAAACAGGTAATTTTTGTTAGTGTATAAAATGGTTAGTTAAAAGGTTAATAATTATATTATTAAAATTCTTTCAATGGTATTGATAGTTTATCTTTGCTAAGATATTAAATTTATTTGAAATATTAGTCGTAAAAAATGCCTAAAATGCGATTTTGTTTAGATTTATTAACATATAGGGGAGGTTTATATGCAGAAAGGGGCATTATGTATAAAAAAGGAAGTGTGTTATTTGGGTTAACACACTTCTGGTATTTATTAGTTGTTGAGGCAAGAGAAACTCTCAATTTTTCATTTCCTACACGGCACCCCCGATGGATAATACGCAGTGCCTTGCAGCACATTGCCCTCTTCATCAATCACCGCCCGAGTACTACTTAAGTAGTCACGCACATAATATCGATGCGTCAACGCCCCCGAAGTGGCGTTCAAATCGGTGTGCCGATAATATGTTGTGCAAGTGGCTGTCATGGTAATTGTTCCCTTTTTGCAAATTAAATGATTATCGTTCGATATATCAATACTTTAAGAGATGAAAATGTGGCGTATTAGCGATTATTAACAAGTGGGGGGTGTTAAATTTTACTTTTGTTGACACAATGGGATTGTGGAAAGAGGAGAGATTTCTTTTTGCTCTTGAAAAAATGATTTATCGGACACCGTAAATCATTTCGATGGTTGCTATAATGCGTAAAAAGCGAGCAACCCGATTGGATTGCTCGCTTGGTATTTGTGTTAAGATTGCTAAGTGTTAACCACCTCCCCCCTTCGGGGTACTCCTCCTATTTTTCTGCGAAAAACAAAAGGAGAGCTCCTTAATTATGCATTATGCATTACTTCACGAATACTTTAGTAGCTTTTTCGCCATTTACTTTGATGAAGATACCATTTGAAGGATTTTCCACTTTGATACCTTGGAGGTTGTAGTAAGAGGCAGGCTCATCTGTTTCATCAATAGCAATTCCTTCAACGCTTGAAGTGTTTTCGAGGAATGCTGTTGGGTAAGATGTTTTAGCCGATTCAACAGTAACAGAGATTGGTTCGGCGTTTTGATAGTCGGGGTGAGAGAATTCTACGGTATAATCACCTGCGTCGACATTCATAAATACAAATGCACCATTGTAGTTCACATCGGTTTTGTAAGTGCCCACAACTGTACCTTCACTATCTTTAAGAGTTACATCTACGTCGTTAAGCGGTTTGAATTTGTCGGGAGTTTTAGGGTTGTAGATATAAAGATCGTGTTCGAACGAATCGTTTTTGTCGCGCACGATACCATAAATATTACCATTTTCCTCTTTTTCCCACATGAAATAGTCGGCAACACCACGAGCATAGTCGTGTCCTTCCACTTTGTCGACATCAAAGTTCATGGCACGATGACGAGCGGGTTGATAGGTGTGGAAATAACCTTCAACCAAGTAACCGGGCACCGAGTGGCCGAGTACGATGTAGTTACCAGTTTCGATTTTCACATTGCCTTCACCCACGGGATTGTCATAGATGGTCCATTGAGTGTGACGATCTTGAATGCGTTGGTCCCAGCCGGTGTTGCAAAGAGCCAAGCAGTCATTACCATTCGCGCCACGATTAGTGCGATAAAGGAAAGCGAGATAGTTGACAAATTGCCCATCGGCATTTGATGCGTTAGAGTGGATAGAGATAAACACGTCAAACATGTTTGTTTCTACCTCTTCGGCAATTTCGGTTAAGTTGCGATTGAAGTCATTGTCAGAGTCGGGGTCAACACCGTCAACTTCAACAAAAGGATAAGGACCGCATTTCACGCGACTCATCACCACGCCTTGACTCAAATCAAGGGCTGCACCTATGCGGTTGGGGTTTTCGTTTTCTTGGTTGAGTTCAGGGTCGAAAGGACAACCATAGTCAATGAGTTTATAAAGCATTGAAAGCCCCTTTTGAAGGTTGGTATTTGATTCATAGAAGTCGGTAGTGTCGGGGTCTTCATTGCTAATAGGGTAGTGACCTATAGTGGCCATGTGACGATTGCTAGCACCGCCCCAAGAGCCGTGACCTGGATTAATATATATGCGCACATCTTCGGGGAAGAAGTCTTGAGCGTTAGCACCCATCGACAAAAGCGCCAATGATGCTGCAATAAATATTTTTCTGAGTTTCATAACGCTAATTTTTATCGAGTTATGTTAATAATGAATAGTTCGCCTGAAGGGGTGATATAAGAAATCTTATTACCGGCTTCGGTAGTTGTAGGGAATAAAGCCAAAGATGCATCTTCGGTGAGGTTTTGTTTTACTTTACCGTCGGCCGAAATAGCAACGATGCGAGAAGCATATATTTCGTGACCGTTATCGCGGTCATACATGCCAATAACAGTGTTGTTGTCATACCAACGAGGAGCATGCAAAGAGCCTAGACGCACAGGGTTGGAGCCGTCGATGTTGCACACGAAGCAACCACGAGTAGCGAGGAAGTAAAGCACGCGAGTGCCGTCGGGCGATACCGATGGCCACATATAGCTATTGCCGGTAGTACCTTGAGGAGAAATCACTTTGCCGTCGATGCAAAGTTGACCATATTTAATAGATGCAACAGGCATTGTCACTTTAGCTTCTGCTCCATCAAGATTTTTAGCTGTTAATTTGTCGGTGTTTACGGCCACCACATTGTTGTCGATTAAAGCGACGCCTTGAAGGTCGCGACAGAAGGGCACGATGGTTGATTCCACGTTGCGGTTGAGGTCAAACGATTTAAGCGCAATCTGACGCATGCGATTAGCGTTTATGCGAGGCTCTTTAAACACAACAGTTGAGCCGTCGTTTGAGATTTTCACTTCGTGAGGAATACCGTTTTGAGAGATTGTAGTCACTGATTTAGTGGCAAGGTCGAGGCGATGAATGCCCGATGTTTCATTTTGTGATATTACCACAAAATCACCATTAGGACTGATTGTGGCAGAACCTACGGTTACACCCTCGGGAAGCACAACCTTTTCGATTGATTGCACATTGAGCAATTGTGCGTATGCTATCGCACCCGAGCATAACAATAGTGCCGAAATAAGGATTTTTTTCATAAATGTGTTATTATTAGTTTGTAATTATTTATTTGCTGTGGAAATTGCCTGGAAATTAGGCATTTGATAGAGGAGTAGACGTTTATTTCATTGGCAATAAGAGTTAGATTTTGTTAGAAATGAATAAAATTTCTCTAAATTATGAATAAAAATTGAGAAATCTATATTTTTAGCACTTTTTTAACAATTTCCTTTTGAAGAAATGATAGTATCGTAAAATAAAAATGGCTCCCAAGTGGAAGCCATTTTTATTGAGAAGCCCAAGGGGGGCTAAGGATTTATTTTACAAACACGCGAGTGGCTTTTGTGCCGTTTACTTTGATGTAGAAACCGTTTTGTGGGTTATCCACTTTCACACCTTGAAGGTTGTAGTAAACGTCGGTGCCATTGTTGTCGATAGTGATGCCTTCAACGCCTGTGTATTCAAGGATAGTCATTGTGCAGTTAACGATGTCAACTTGAATGTTGCAGCTACCTTCGGCACATTTCCATGATTGTGTACCACCTGCCCAATTGTTGGTCATGTTGTAAGTAACATTGGGTTCAACCAATTGGTTGTTTTCAGTTGCACCATAGCGAGTGCCGGCATTTACAGCGTCCCAATCAGCACCAAGAGAGGTTGCGAATTGGAAGTAACCATAACCATTGTCGGCATTGTCGATATAGACAGAACCTTCGTAGATGCCTTCACCTTTGTGGTCAAATGCAACACCTTCGTTTGTAGACCAACTCAATCCGTTAACATCACCAATTGCATAAATCACTTCGGGATAGTTAACAACACCTTTAAGAGTAAGAGTCATGTTTTCGAGGTTAACTTCTACATCGTATGTTCCGGCTGTAGCGATTGTGATATTATTGCTATATCCTTTCTTCAATGCCACTTCGGCACCAATTTCGATAGGAGTTGACTCAACACCATATACTCCTGCGTTAAATTCGTCCCAAGTACCTTTTGCTGTAGAGAGCTTGAATTCGGTATTGGTAAATTCAACTGCTTTTGCAGTGTAAACACCATTTTCACCTGTGATTTCAGTCGGAGTAGCAGGATCCCAAGCACCATTATATCCTACCATATATATTGCTGTAGGATATTCGGGAGCAGGTTCGGGAGTTTCGGTTGAAGCGGTCAATGTAGAGAAGTCACCGGCTACAGTAACAGTCCATACACCGGCCCATGGGAGAACGATGTTTCCACCATCTTTGTTTACCGAAAGATTTACAGCTTTGCCATTTTCGATAGCAGCATCGGGAGTGAGGTTACCTGCGTTAAATTCGTCCCAAGAACCTTTTGCAGTAGAAATCTTGAATTCTGAAGCTGTTTCATCGAGGGTGATAGTGTAGTTTTCACCATTGAACTCAAATTCGGCCGCATTTGCAGGATCCCAATTACCACCCACATTTGCACCTGTGATATAAAGAGGCTTGATTGCTTCAACACCTTCAATAATCAATGATGCGTCGGCATTGGTTGTTGTGGTGCGGGCATCAGTTTTGATTGCGAATGCCAAAAGACCTTTTTGTTGAGAAGCTACCAACAAGTTGCCTGCATAGTCAAATTCCATTTGGTCAACTTGTTGCGTTCCGCTCAATGGAATTGAATATTTGTGAGTAAATGAAGGAGTAGAACCATTCCATGTTACACTATAAATATCAATTTCGATGTCGGCCGGATCAGCATAACCATCAGCGATTGCAAATGTAGAGAGGTCGGGGGTGATTGCCATACCACCACATTGAGAACCGGTCAACGTAGACGCGATATTGCTTGAATTAAATAGAACTGTGCCACTATTATTTACGACTTTAAACACAGGAACATCGGCAGAGTTGTTTCCGCTGAAACGATTTTGAGAAGTGAAGATACCTTTTTCGGTAACAAGCAAATCGCCATCGCCATTTATCATACCGGCTGCGATTGAGCCTGATGGATTGGTCGCATTGTTAGCCCAAGTGTCGGAATTACCGATATTGAAATAGTTGAGACCACTTTCATGACTTACATACATTACACGATTGGCACCTTTCCCTGAGAATGATACCGCACGTTCATAGTAAGAAGAAAGAATGTTTGTGGCAGTAGCATTGCTATTGCTTGGATCGTATACCCAAACACCCATGTTTTGGTTAGCATAGTTTGCAATATATACTTTACCACTGTTCACTTCCATGCGGTTAGAACGCACATATTTATTTGTGCTGGTAGAAGCATCGGTATCGGCACCAAATTTTCCGGTGAGAATTTTTGAGCCATTCTTAGTGAGGTCGGGGTTATAACGTTGAAGACCTTGTCCCATTGCGGTCATTGTGTAAACAGCACCGAAGTTAGGACTTGTTTCGTCGTTATCCACCGCCAAACCAATACGGGCATTATATGTGCCATTGTTATATACGATAGAGTTGTCGCTATAATATTGTTCAACCGAAGGACTTGCCGGGTTGTCGAGAGCGATCGACCAGTTGTATTTCACACCGGCATTGAGAGTAGTAGCATCGATTTCAACAGTGTTTTCACCGGCTTTAACAGCATCAATCTTTATAGTGGTTGCTTCGCCTTCAGAAGGAGTAAGAACCACGTTGGCCGATGCAACATCACCGGTTGATTTGAATGTCAAAGTATAAGTGTTTTCGTTTTTCGACATTTTGAGGTCGTAGGCATAGTGTCCGCGAACAGCAGGCATTGCTTGACCTTGGATTGTTGATGTTGCTTTGGTTACAGTTTGACGAGCCGGGTTCTTGATTGCATAAACAAGAAGACCTTTTTGTTGCGACGCAATATAGAGGTTGTCGGCATGGTCAAATTCCATTTGGTCAACACGATAAGTTCCATCAAGAGGAATAGTGTGTTTGTGAACAAATGTAGGAGTGCTTCCATTCCATGTTACATCATAAACTTGAATTACGATACCTGAGTTGCCCGAGCTGGTGTAAGAGTTGGCAATGGCAAAAGTCTTTTTGTCGGAAGTGATTGCCATACCACCATTTTCCGAACCATTAAGGGTGCTATTGATAACATCTGATTTAGAAATGAGATTCAAGTTGTGGTCAAGTACCGCAAATGCGGGGTTGTTGGCAAGGTTGTTGCCTGCATAGCGATTTTGTGACACAAAAACAGCATTGTCGGTAACAAGCACGTCGCCGTCACCATTATCCATTATTCCGGCGGTAGTATAGCTCTTTGTAGGGCTGCCTGAGGTCCATGTTGTTCCGGTGCCTATGTCAAATCGTTGAAGGTTGTTTTCGTGAGAAGTGAATACTTTGCGACTTGAGCCTTCGCCAACGATTGCAACCGCACGCTCGTAGTAAGTAGTACCCGAAAGGTTTTTAGGTGTGGAATTTGTTACAGGGTCATATTCCCAAATTCCGGTGTAATTATTGGCATAGTTGGCAATATAAACCTTTCCCTTGTTTACTTCAAGGCGATTAGAGCGGTAGAACTTGTTTGAGCTTGTTGAGGCATCGGTGTCTTTACCAAACATTCCGGTAATAACCTTTCCACCATTTTTGCTGAAGTCGGGATTGTATTTTTGCATACCTTGTCCCATTGCAGTCAATGTGTAGATTGTACCGAAGTTAGCACTTGTGGGGTCTTTGTCGATTGCAACACCAATACGAGCATTTGCCGAACCGTTGTTGTAAACGATAGAATTATCAGAGTAAAGGAGTTCCACACCTGTGCTCACCGGGTTGTTAATAGCTACCGACCATGAGAAAGTGGCATTTTCACCGAGTGTTTTAGAATCAACAGTTACAGTGTTTTCACCTTTTTTGATAGCGCCGGTTTTGATTGATTGAGTAGCACCGGTTGAATTATTGGTGAAAATGATTGAAGCGTTGTCAACATCACCTGTTGATTTAAATTTCAATGTGTAGTTACTTCCACTATTTGTTGAAGACAAACCATAAGCATAGTGTCCGCGAGCAGGAATTTGCTCTGTCTCAAATAGAGGAGTGGGGAATGTTGTTTCGTTGGCAGTAACTGTCACCGATTGAGAAAAATCTTTATATTCGGGGTGTGAATATGTCAAGCTATAAGTGCCGGCAGGAACTTTGTCGAATACAAACACACCATTATACTCATCATCGGTTTTGTAGGTTTTAACCACTTCGCCATTGCCGTTTTTGAGTGTTACAGTGGCGTTATTGATGGGTTTAAATTTGTCAAGGGTTGATGAGTTGGGCGTATAATATGTGTGAGCGAACGTTTGTTCTCCATCACGAAGCACACCAAATACTGTGCCGTAGCTATCTTTTTTGCCCCAACCAAAGTAGTCACTAAACCCTTTGGCATATCTTTGTCCCTCCCAGCGACAAGCGTCCCAGTTCATCGCTTTGTGGCGAGCGGGTTGATAGGTGTGGAAGTAACCTTCTACCAAGAATCCGGGTACACTATGACGCAAAACGCCATAACCTTGTGTGCCCCAACTTGACATGAATGTCCAGTCACCTTGAACATTCATATTGGTAGCAGAGTAGTAGGTCCACATCATATGTTGGTTTTTCCACCAATGAGGCCAACATGCTTTAGCGGCGGCACTACTACCGGCATTTTGTTCCGAATTGGTGTATCCACGATAAAGGAATAGCGGATAGTTGGTAGTTGTTCCTTCGGTAG
Source organism: Muribaculaceae bacterium (assembly GCA_045576735.1). GTDB lineage: Bacteria > Bacteroidota > Bacteroidia > Bacteroidales > Muribaculaceae > RGIG4079. Next base: position 605 of record JAZNGZ010000100.1, on the reverse strand, counting down.
CGGCATTTGAGTGGATTGATATCATAATATCGGCATTCCAACTTTCACATTCGGCTGCAATTTCACTCAAATTACGGCTATAAGCACCATAGGTAGAGCCATCGTGTGGGTATGGACCGTTTTTAACGCGGCTCATTACGAGGTTGGTTTGGCTCAAATCGAGAGCGGCACCCAAGCGTGCGGCATTTGAGTTGCTTTGATTTTTTGTGCGGTCAAATGGCACTCCATATTCGATGAGTTTTTCCAACATACCGAATCCTTTTTCGAGGTTGGTGTTTGACTCATAAAATCCGGCAGTGTCGGTATAGGTGGGCCCGCCATGAGTTACAGTACCCATGTGGCGGTCTTCACCTCCCCACGAACCATGCCCGGGGTTGATGTAGATGCGCACATCTTTGGGGTTGCCTGCCGACGCTCCCAAAGCGAGAAGCGCAGCTGCAGCTGATAATAATAATTTTTTCATCGCGCTTCTTATTTGAGGTTAATAATAAACAAGTCACCCATTGGTGTAGAGTAAGCTATTCTCTTACCGTTTGTTGATGGGAACATTGCCATTGATTCGTCTACAGTGAGTTCTTGTTTCACTTGACCGTCGATTGAAGCGG
>JAZNGZ010000099.1:0-12008 GCA_045576735.1 Muribaculaceae bacterium | reverse complement strand
ATAAAATGGTTCTGAACCTTGATTACATGCCGATTTTTTATTTGCAACCATTTTACACGCCTTTGCATTATATGCCGACACTTCTACTGATGTGGCTAATCCTATCACTGCCACCATCATCATCACAAAAAATCTTCTAATTTTTTTCATATCATATTTGTTTTTAGTTATTAATTATACTGCAAAGATAATACTAAAGACTGGAACACTACTATCCCTATCTTCATTTATGTCCAATCAAACCTATTTCGTTACGAAACGCACTACTTCGATGTCAAAAGCCTCCTCTATACTGCTCCCCAAAAAACACAAGTGCACACCCCACCGGATTGTGCACTTGCCAATCTGTTATTGAAGAATTTTTCTAATTACTTGTAGTCCGACACATCTTCTCCCAAATCCTCCAATGGTTCAATCGCATCGGTAAACACTACTCTTATTGACTGTTTATACCATTTTATCGCTTCATCGTAATCTTGAGCAACTCCTACTCCATAATGATAGCAAATACCAAGCATATACTGAGCACGTTCATTTTGTTGTTCTGCTGCTAATCTAAACCACTTCACCGCTTCTTCGTAATTTTGAATAGTTTCATCTTCGCTATAATAATAGATTCCTCCAAGTTTCTCTTGTGCTTCTGAATATCCTTGATCTGCAGCTTTACGACACCATTTTACTGCTTCTGCATCATTTTTTTTAACCCCTATACCGAATCGATAACAATTTCCAAGAATTGCATAGGCAATAGTATCGCCTTGATCAGCGGCTCTGCGATACCATTTTACGGCTTCCTCATCACTTTTTTCAACAGAGATTGCCTCATCATAACATAATCCTAAAAGAATCTGTGCTTTTGCATAGCCTTGCTTCGCTGATAACTTAAGACATTTCACTGCCTCGTCATATTCTTTTGTCTTAAAGTATTCGAGACTTTTTTCATAAAGGCTCTCAGCCGAATCTTGAGCCGCTGTCTCAACCGATGTGGCTAATCCTATCACTGCCACCATCATCATCACAAAAAATCTTCTAAATTTTTTCATATCCTGATTGTTTTAGTTTTTATTTATTTTTAAGGTTAAAATATATCGGTAAATTAAACCAACTACGCACTACTTTGCCATTTTTTTGAGCCGGTTTAAATTTACATGGTATTTTCCCAACTACACGAATAGCCTCTTTGTCAAGCAATTCGTGTTTACCTGCTGTTATTTTTGTCAAACCTATACTACCATCTTTTTCAATCACGAAGCTAACAATAACTCGTCCTTCTATTTTTTGTTTAACTGCCATTTTCGGATATTTAATATTGGAATATACGAATTTGGACAATGCCTCATCTCCTCCTGGATACTGAGCTTTTTCATCTACAGACATATAGATATTATTAGATTCGTATTCTTTGGGTTCCGGTTTTGGTGCCGGGACTGGCACTAGTGGAGCCACCGGTACTCGTCGTTTTTTTTGTTTGGGTTCTTTCACCTCTGTTGGATTTATAATTTCTACTTCGAAAATAAGCATTGCATTAGGTCCAATGCCGGCATGAGATTGTCCTTGTGGACCATAACCAAGGTTTCCGGGAATATAAAAAACAGCTTTCCCTCCTTTGTTTAAAAGTTTGAGACCTTCGGAAAAACCTGGTACTACAGACGATACTCGAAATTCATAATATTCACCTTTAGAGTCCTCAAACACTGTTCCATCAATAAGACTCCCTTTATAAGCTACTTCTACATAATCAACGTCGGTAATTTTATCTCCTGTTCCTTTTTCTATTATTTTATAAGAAAGCCCCGATGCAGTAGTTTTTATTTTCTTATCTTTTTTCTTAAGATTAGCAATAAATTCTTCACCCGCCTTTTTATTAGCAATAGCTTCGGGCGAATTTTCAATTTCAGCAAGATGTTGGCGTTGAGCTTCCTTCCTCAATTTATCTTCTGATGTTTGAATAATATTTTTATATTTAGTTAAAAATTCTATCACTGGAACTGAATCATGATAAATGGCTTTTGCAAATTCTTCAACCACTTTTTTACGATCAATTTTTACTCCCATTTGTTCATATTGAGTGATTTGCTCTGTAAGGTGCATACCTAAAGAAACACCAATTTGTCTACCCAAGCTATTAGTGTCCGCTGAAAGAACATACTCAAGACCTTTAATTATTTCAGTTTTGGGACACATCTTTTTTAAACTATCGGGAATATCGTTGTAATTTGAGTTGATTAAATATCCCGAATATAATCCTAATGAAATAGATAATGAGTCTTCATTAACTACTTTTTGTTGAGCTACTACGTGCTGCGAAGAAGATAATCCTATCATCACAACAGCTATCGATAAAAATTTAAAGATTGATTTTCTCATAAAAAATGTATTTAGTGTTATTATAATTCTTTCATTAGAGATTTAAGTTGACGTAGTGTGTCAGATACCATTTACCTTTTATGCGTTCAAAGGTATACTCAAATCCCCATCCATACTCACCATCGCCTTCAAATGAGTATGAGACACAATTTTTTGAAACGCTACACCATGTTGCGGTTGTTTCTTCATAAAAACCGCCCCCTTCCATATACTCATCTTTTATCCATTTTTTCTTTAGCTTAAACGTTTTAAATCCATGAAATAAGTTATCATATCCATTCCCAACGCTCGCCATCTCGGGTGAAAGACACCACTTGCAATTTTTCTTCTTGCACGGTTTCACTCGTGATTTCATAAATTTCTTATTGGTTTTAAACTTCTTGATAAACACATAAAATGGTTCTGAACCTTGATTACATGCCGATTTTTTATTTGCAACCATTTTACACGCCTTTGCATTATATGCCGACACTTCTACTGATGTGGCTAATCCTATCACTGCCACCATCATCATCACAAAAAATCTTCTAAATTTTTTCATATCCGCTTTATTTGAAATTTTAAATTATACTACAAAGATATACAACGTCCCCTCAAACAACCAATCATATTCACCATTTATTACGAACATAATTGATTTCATTACGAAGCACCCCCTTTCAACTCCCACCCAACGACTCTCTACTAACTACCAACCCCTCTCTACTCTCTTGCATTTCGCTTTTTTTTCGTATATTTGTGAGCAAATTCTGAGTCTCATTAAAATGAAACGTTTTTTCATAATATTCATTATTATAACATTGCTAGGCATGAGCGTTTCGGCACAAAAAGAAGCCGAGGGGCTATACCATAAAGCCATGGAATATTGTGACAACGAAGACTACTCTACTGCTGTTATATTTTTTAAAGATGCAGCCAACCTTGGCCACACCTATTCACAAGCCATTCTCGGAGAATGTTATTTATGGGGCATTGGTGTTGACTCAAACGCAACAATTGCTGTTGATTGGTTAAATAAAGCTGCCGAGCAAGGCAATAGCGATGCCCAATATTCATTATACTTATGCTACATCTGGGGAATGGGTGTAACAAAAAACGAAGCCACCGGCATGAAATGGTTGCAAATGGCCGCTGACAACAATAACGGAAAAGCATTAGGAAAATTAGGCGAATGCTACCGCAATGGCATTAATGTAGCGAAAAACGAAAGCGAAGCATTAAAACTTCACGTGAAGGCTACACAATATCACAATTCCCTTTCATTAGGCATCTTAGGCATGATGTACGAAAAAGGCATTGGAGTAGAAAGAGACGACAAAAAAGCTTTTGATTATTACTCTTTAGCAGCAATCCACGGCAATACCTCCGGGCAATTATTTTTGGGAAAACACTTCCGACAAAACAACGACTCACAGCATGCGCTAGAATGGTTTAAGAAAGCTGCCGAGCAAGGACATGCCGAAGCCCAATATAATTTAGGATTGTGTTACCTCAATGGTTATGGTGTGGAAAAAGACAAAAATAAAGCTATTTTTTGGATAAAAAAAGCTGCCGAAAAAAACTTATCCAAAGCAAAAACCATGCTAAATAAAATCAGCCATTAAAACTTAATGGCAAAATGTTTATGAAATTATTCATATAATTATTAAATTTGCAAATAAATATCATAGCTATCGATTGTGACTAAATTTCGACCATTTTCTTTAAACATTAAAGGCAAACTGATAGAAATAAACAATCCTCTAGTGATGGGGATTCTTAATGTCACGCCCGATTCGTTTTATTACGCCTCTCGCTCATTCGATGCTAATGCCATTGGCTCTCGCGTCAATGAAATGATTAACGAAGGTGTAGATATTATCGACATTGGAGCCTACTCCTCTCGTCCGGGAGCCGACGACCTCAATCCTCAAGAAGAGATGAGACGTTTAGAGTTGGCCATGGACATTGTTAAACAAAAAGCGCCATCAACACTCGTTTCAATCGACACATTCCGCGCCGAGGTAGCAAAATATACAATTGAAACACTTGGTGCTGATATTATCAACGATATTTCGGCCGGACTGCTCGATAATGCAATGATCGATACTGTAGCTCAACTCAAAGTGCCATATATTGCAATGCACATGCGTGGCACCCCTCAGACAATGAACGATTTGGCCACATATCGCAATGTAACATCCGAGGTAATGTGTGAGCTATCGGAACGTATAAACCGCCTCACCCTTGCCGGAGTCAACGACATCATCATCGACCCGGGATTTGGGTTCAGCAAAACGATACAACAAAATTACGAGCTGATGCGCGACCTTGAAATTCTGCATGAAATGGGATACCCCATTCTTGTGGGTATTTCACGAAAATCCATGATATATAAACCGCTCAAAATATCGGCCAACGAAGCTCTAAACGGCACAACCGTTTTAAACACCTTTGCGCTACAAGCCGGGGCGGCAATCCTCAGAGTACACGACGTGAAAGCGGCGCGCGAAGCTATTAATTTAACCCATTTGATTTATTCTTAACTACATATATATGGATTTTTTTGGAATAAAAGATGCTTTCGATATATTACTGGTTGCAACATTGCTCTACTACCTATACCGATTAATGAAAGAATCGGGTGCGATTAATATCTTCTATGGTGTAATGGCTTTTATCGTGGTGTGGGTTGTTGCCTCTCAGTTAATTGAAATGCGACTCACCGGCACCATTCTCGACAAATTCATGAACATAGGCTTACTCGTTTTAGTAATCCTTTTCCAGGAACAGCTCAAACGCTTCCTAGTAGAGCTTGGATCTCATAAACGGTGGCGCATATTCCGCAAACTGTTTTCTCATCGCACCGATGATAAAATCGATGAAAAATCTCATCAACGCATCATGTCAATCGTGCGGGCTTGCATGAATATGTCAAAGAGTAAAACTGGTGCATTGATTGTTATCCAACAAGATGTGCCTCTCGATAATTACGAGGAAACAGGCGACATGATTGATGCCACTATCAATTCTCGATTGATTGAAAACATCTTTTTCAAAAACTCCCCCCTACACGACGGTGCAATGATTATATCAAATGGTCGCATTAAAGCTGCCGGATGCATCCTTCCGGTAAGCCACAACACCGACATTCCTCGTGCGTTAGGGCTTCGACACCGCTCCGCTTTGGGGATAGCACAAGCTACCGATGCAATTGCTGTTGTTGTATCGGAAGAAACTGGCAATATCTCAATTGCCTACAAAGGTAAAATCGACAGGCGACTATCAACTACCGACCTAGAGCAACGATTGAGCCAAATCATTGCAAGCAATGCCCAATAATCGTTCCCATTATTGCAAATAACACCACCTTTTTGACCAATCAATCAAACTTTGTTGTTATCTTTGCACATATTTGGGGTATAAAATCGATTAAGGGAACTTCGATAAATTACATTGCGATGATTTATGAGTTTTATTTGAGCCGATTTTGGAAATACAGCAAAGTTATTTCACTTCAGAAAACCCCATAATAAGGTAAAACATTTGTGGGGAAAGCAAAAGAACGTTCCCAACAAATAAAGTTTAATTAATTCATGGAATTTTTTAAAATTCCCTTAAAGGTAATGATAAAAAATATTTTTGACCGCAAAGCCGTCACACTCATCGCATTGTGTGTGGTTACTTTATTCTTGTTCTTAGGTATAAAACAGTTTCACACCAAAGGCGAACCCCGCGAGGCTCTCGTGGCTCAAGCCATGATTAATGACGGCAACTGGACTCTCCCTATCACCAACGGCGTTGATATTGCCTACAAACCGCCCTTGTTTCATTGGTCGATAGCAAGTTTGTCATCAATCACCGGCGAGGTCAACGAATACACCTCACGCATGCCATCGGCTATCGCCGTGACGGTGATGGTGATGTGTGGTTATTACTTTTATCGCAAACGCCGCGGCGCGCAAGTGTCATTCTTGGCTGCATTAATCACTCTTACCAATTTCGAAGTACACCGAGCTGCCACCAACTGCCGCGTCGACATGTTGCTCGGCGCTTTGATGGTGTTGGCGTTATATTTCCTTTACCGATGGTATGAGAAACGTCTGCGAGGTGTTCCGTGGTTGGCAATCTTGTGCCTCAGTGGAGCATTCCTCACCAAAGGCCCTGTGGGGGTGTTGCTTCCATGTGCCGTAGTGGGAGCATTGGCATGGATTAGAGGATTAGGATTTGTGAGAGCCCTATTCTCAATGATTGCAGTGGTGTTAGCCTCATGTGTTATCCCCATGCTATGGTATTATGCTGCATGGCAACAAGGAGGAGAAAAATTCTTTGCTTTGGTCTACGAAGAAAACGTGTTGCGTCTATTAGGCAAAATGACTTACGCCTCGCACGAAAATCCATGGACCTACAACGTGATGACCGTTGTAACCGGATTTGTCCCCTACACTCTACTCGCTCTTTTGTCACTATTCACGCTCAAATACACTCGCATAAGCAGTAAACCGCGCCAATGGTGGAGCCGATTTGTGAACTATATTAAAACGATGGACGATGCCCGACTTTTCTCGTTGTTAAGCATCGTGATAATGTTTGTGTTCTACTGTATTCCCAAGAGCAAACGCAGTGTATACCTGCTCCCCATCTACCCCTTCATAGCATATTTCTTAGCCGAATATATCATTTACTTGGTCAACAACAAACCCAAATCGGTGAAATGGTTCAACACCACACTCGCCTCGCTAAGCATTTTATTGACTATCGTAATTATCACCATAGCCTTAGGCGCAATTCCCGACTCGGTTTTCAGCGGCAAACGCGCTGCCGAAAACATCGCAATGATTAACGCTATCGAGAACCTCCCTGCGTGGAGCTATATATTTATCTCATTGCCGGCCATTGTGGGAGTGATATATTTCACTCGAAACAGCAAATTTTGCACATTCAAAACGGCTTGTTGCAGTGGCATTTTGACCGCCGTGATATATGTCGCACTCAATAGCTCGGTATTGCCCGCCGTATTAAACACCAAATCCGACCTTCCCACAGCCCAACGCATCATGCAGTTAGCTCCACAGGGCAAAGTATACTCTTATTTTGCCGAAAACGTCGAAGGAAATCCGCTTCACCCATTCACCATCAACTTCTATATAGGCAACCGCATGGTTCCCTTTGAAAGCGAAAAAGAAGCACAAGGATATGTAGTGATTGGCGAAAACGACATCGAAACATTCAAAAACAAATACAGCGACAAATATCAAATAATCCAACTCCCTAACAGCCGCTACCGCAGTTGCGACTCCCGCCAATACACCAACATTTATTCAGTGATTCTGAAATAACCCCTCTGTAGCAAAAAGGTGTGGGAATCCGTGCGAAACACGTGAAAGCGTAGCGATATGCAATAACCGGCTTCAACGCCACCCAACTTGCCTCTCCTGAGGGGCAAGCTCTCATCGCCGAAACGTTTGAGGTGTTGCGTAATGCCATATCTTCAGCAATCACTCAGGAAGTTCCCGAAATACTCACGTATGCTTTGGAAAATAACGCGTTTGTGTTCTCAGGGTTCAAAACATTCCACGCTTTGCGTGAAGTGGGGTTATCCCTCACCATCCCTGACGGCTCTATAAAACCGTTTGAACGCTTCTTAGCAGTTATAGAATTGCGTGAAGGCTTTGATTGTGTAAACGTGGTCGATTGCCGAGGCAGTCTCACGGGCTGAGTGCATTCCCCATAGGGCTGCTCCCATATCCACTCCTCGAAGGTCGATTTGCGAGGTGAGGATATTTCCAAGTGTTGAACCGCCTGCCACATCGCTATGATTTACGAAATATTGGCATGGCACACCGGCTTGCTCACATATTGTCTTAAACACTGCTGCCGAGTCGGCATCGGTCATATATTTACAGTTTGCATTGATTTTTATTACCGGACCGCCGCCAAGCACAGGGTGATTTGTGGGGTCTTGCTTCTCTACATAGTTGGGGTGAACAGCATGAGCATTATCGGCCGACACCATAAATGAACGAGCCACTGCACGCAAATAATCCTCTTCCGAGCCACCTTTGCATGCATTGATGCGACGCAATATGTGATCGAGGACAGGCGATGCCGCACCTTGTTTTGTGCCGCTGCCGGTTTCCTCATTGTCGAAGATTGCCATCACTTTGGTCATTTCACCATCATCGCCCGACTCAAGCAACGCTGTCATTGCAGCATGAGCCATACTCAAATCATCAAGACGACCCGAAGTGATAAATTCATTATTCACACCCACCAAGCAAGCCTTGGTTGTGTCATAAAGCGACAAATCAAAATCAATGATATCAGTAGTATTTACCCCCAATTCACCTGCCACAAGTCGCAATATATATCCATCTTTTTCGGCCATATCATTGATAGTGCCAATGATAGGCAACATATCTTTTTGGCGCGACAATGGGTTGCCATCGTTCACCGCACGATTGAAATGAATGGCAAGGTGAGGAATTGTCATCAATGGGCGGTCAAACTTCACCAATCGAGTTTCGGGGTGCAATGGGTCATCGGAGCGAAGCATCACACGTCCGGCTAACGACAATGGACGGTCAAACCAAGTGTAAAGGATTGGCCCGCCATACACTTCGGTATTTAGTTTCATCATTCCCCCGTCGCTCACCATTTCGGGATTAGGCTTGATGCGGAAGCATGGCGAATCGCTATGAGCCGAAATAATCTTATAACCGGCTGCTGCATCACCTTTACCTACGACAAAAGCAAAAATTGCCGAATTATTTTTCACCACATAGTATTTGCCTCCGGGAGTGAGCTCCCATTTATCTGTTGCCTCAATGCATGAATAGCCTTCGGCATCTAATCGTTCACGGATAGTCTTTACAGCATAGAAATTAATCACGCTGCTATCCATAAACGACATTAAATCATTGATATATTTCATTGAATTTTTCATGGTTCAATTATTATAGGGTTGTAAATTCATTATCAATAAATATAACACGTTTCTTTAGCCATTGACGCATTCCTTCAACCATTTGAGCATGGTTCTTGGTATTTGTCCATATAGTGGCGTCATTAGCCGCTGAAGGTGCAATAAGCGCTTCGTAGCGGTCTACATAATCCAACAATTGTGGGTAACAATATGTTTTGAAATATTCCCATCTATCACGATACACAGCCAAGAAACGTGGGTCGGAAATCAAATTGCGGAATAATTGATAACCGGCTTTTGATTCAGCATTTGGCTCAACTCCAAAGATAATAGGATCCTCATTTTTAAAATAGCCTTGTCCTTGTATAAATCCGTAAGCCCAATCATAGTCCCATGCCGGTCCCATGTGGTATTTCCCACCTTTGGTTTTATACATATATAGGCTTTTGGGGTGATGTATCTCATAATTTCCCACCATATTATTTATTATCATAATATCGGCAACCGATTGAAGGTCGAGCATATCGGCATAATTGCTTATTTTGATAGAATCTTTAGCTAATTTTCGCTCTAACGTTTCAAAATCGGCTCTCCAATAATCAAATATCTCTTGTGTCATATCGGGGTCTTTCACCATCACCGGCAAATTATATGAGGGAGACTTAAATTGCCACTCTTCATCATAATTGGCATCAATCTCAAACAACACACTGTTATCTTCATCGATGTCTACACTTGTTTTACGAATGCCAATGGCCTCGGTCAACATATATGCTCCACGATATTTGCCATTGAGTGTAACTTCAACCGGCACTGCGCTATTAACATAGGGCATTCCCAATAAATCAGCCATTTTGAATGCAATAGGATTACTCATCAATGTGGGATCGATATAATGAGCTATCAACACATAATTTTTAGATGCCTCCATTCCACAAATCGACACTTTTTCACTGAATTTCAATCGATAAGGACGTTTGTCATAATACCATGTCGAATTTCCACGGCCACGCAATGATATTTCACCTACCACTTCGTGACTTGATTCTTTAGTCTTAACACGGAATGTTGAAGTCAAATAATTTTCCTTATCAGGAATTTCTTCGACATATTCATCGGTCATAATATAAATATGTGGTACTTGCGAAGGCATTGCATTAAGGTCGGCCATCACAATGGGACGTGCAGCCTCAGTCTTACTGCCGTCAGAGTTTATTAACATAACATTAAGGATAGCCTTGTCGCCTGCTTTTATATTTCCGGGAGGAGTGATTGTAACCGCAGCATCATTATTACATGTACCATCACTCGCAAATGTAGGTTTAGTTACTTTCACAATCCATTCTGTAGAAGAATATGAACGAGTAACAATGTCGCCATTCACTCCGGTTATTACATTGGCAGCAATTGCTGTGTAATCGCTTTCTTTAAAGCCGTCGGGCAATTGTAAAGCAATTGTTTTTGCTCCCAATTCTGATATTACTATTGCATCATTAGCTCCATCGGTGCCTATCTTAAATATTTTATATCTAGGGAATGTGAGCACTGTGCCATTGGTGAGGGTAACTGTGATATATTGAGAATTAGAAGTGTCAACACCGGCAAACCAGCTATCACCTTTTTCGCCTTGTTCACCCTTCTCACCTTGTTCACCTTTTTCACCTTGAGCGCCCTGCTCTCCTTGTTCACCCTTTTCGCCCTGAGCACCTTGTTCGCCTTGCTCACCTTGAGCTCCGGTGGCTTTCACCCCTGTCGAAGTCCATGTCACACCATTATCGGTCGACACCTCCCATTCGTTTGTCACAGGATTTATGCGTAATTGAGGAGTGTTTCCATCGCGTCCATCTTTGCCGTCTTTACCATCGGCTCCATCTGCACCATCGGCTCCGTCTTGACCATCTTTTCCGTCGGTGCCGTCAGCTCCATCTTTTCCATCAGTGCCATCGATTCCATCTTTCCCATCTTCACCGGGAGCACCTTGCGCACCATCTTGGCCATCTTCACCGTCTTGGCCATCTTTCCCATCAATAGCACTTGCTCTAACCTTATTGCCATTGGCATCATATAGCCATTCACCATTTATTGTCCAATAATAAAGCCCGTCATCGGCAAGTTTCACACCTATTTCCGGAGTTTGACCATTCACACCATTAGCTCCATCGGCACCATTTTGGCCATCAGTACCATCTCGACCATCTACCCCATTTTTGATAATAACAGCTCCATTATTGAGGAAACTGATAATATAACCTGTTCCGTCGGCCAATGGAGTTACACCTGTTACATAATCGCGTTGTTCGAGCGATTCAATCATTTTCTTAATTGATGCGATATTATCATTCACCTGTGATTGCCATGCTTCAAGAGCCAACACTCGTTGAGCAAGCGCATCTTGCTCAGCTCTTAACGCATCAATTTCATCATCGCTACACGATGTGATTGGTAATAATACCAAACTAAGTAATGCAAAGATTATTTTTTTCATTGATTTATATAAATTTTATTATTAATAGCAATTGTATATGTAATAATTAGCAAAGATAACTAATTTATTTTAATCTATAAGATTGAATGTATAGATATATGTTTTAGCGCTCTGAAGATTCCAAACCGAAGTGCGACACCAGCGGTGAAAATAATATGAAAAACACCGCGGGTTTGCCCAGCGGTTGGGGCGCGTAGCCCCAAAGAGCGAATCTCAGAAAAAAAGGTTTAATTAGCAAAATAAAAAAAGGAG
>JAZNGZ010000098.1:0-31512 GCA_045576735.1 Muribaculaceae bacterium | reverse complement strand
ATGTACCTTTGTCATATTTATTTAGGTTTACCTAAAGATACAAAAACTTTAGGACATAGCAAAGCCCTAGCTTGAGAAAGTCAGGGCTTTGTCGTTTTTTTATGAAACAATGAGGGTGTGACTGATTTTTGACACACCCCCAATATAATTAGTCATTAAGAATTAAGCATTGTGGATTATTATCCTCCTGTATAGAAACATTGAACTTTTCCTACGGGGAGAGAGCCTTCGAGTTTTAATGGAATTCGACGGCTATCGGATGAAATCCAAGCATCCATGTCATCCGATGTTTTCTTGCTGCCATCAGAGGTGAATGTGAAGCTTATATGGTAGCAGTTATGCGTTTTTTTGTCATAGGTTATTGACTCTGTTCCGAGGAATGTAATTGTGAGAATTTCTTTGCGCTTGCCCGAAAATATGTTGAGTTTTATAACGTCATCTTTTTTCATGTTGGGGAAGTCGAGAGAACGCATGTAATAATACACACTAAGCATATCGACAGTGGAACCGGTGGCTGAGATAACATGCTCTTTCTTTGTGCCGTTTTTCTTGCCGTCTTTGCGACTAATGCGAGTGCAATATCCAATCACATTGTCACCATTGCGAGAATAATTTACAATATCGTGCTTGAAATCACCTCCTTCATGAGCTAGTTTTTCGTAAAAAAGAGGGAGAAAACCGTCTTTTTGTATGCGGCCGTTGAGGGTGTCGCGCACCATGTAGAATTGGTCGGCCCAAGGCTCTGATTTGGCAACTAATTGAGTTACATAAATGCTACTGTCATTGCTAATAGTGAGAGATGCAGTGCCGGCTTGTTTGTTGATAAGCCCCCACTTATACATAACTTTGTAATTTATCGTTTCATTATCGAACGATTGTGCCGAAATGTTCATTCCGAGCATTGACACAAAAAAAGTAAGTGATAAAATAAATTGTCTCATAATGTTATAATAGACAAGTTCTAGTTAATTAGGTTTAATCAATAGCGATTTTAATACAATATTTTTTGTGTAGTCCTACTCCTATATTAGGGGCATGAGCATCTTCGGGGAAAAAGATAACACATTGACCGGGGTATACCGATATGAAGCTTTGGGGTTCGTCGCCATAAAACTCAATGTCCTTTTCGCTATCGTATTTTTTAGTGATGTTGCGAAGATGTTTGAGCGATGCCCATCCTATAGTTTCGTCTGATGAAATTGGCACATGAATGTCGATGAATTTATGATGAGCTTCAAGCATTTGTTTTCCTTGAGGGAGCATTGCTACAACTTCGGCATTAACTTTAATGCGTCCATCTTCACGAATTGCAAATGAGCCGGCATCAAAATCATCTTTATAGTGCTGCGCTACCCAACGAATAGCTTCGTTGATTAGTTCATCACCCGTAGTGATTTTTGCTAAATCAGAAATTTCGCCTAAAATCATATATTCTTCTCTATATTTTTTGTTAACTCAAAAAAAAGCAAAGTATTGCGTTCGGCTTGCTCAATTCGCTTATTTCGCCAACATTTTCGACAAACGGCAATATAACGGTCGTTACCGCAAATCTCCACTTGTGCCCCTTCGGAAACAAAATCACCGGCGCGAGTCAATGTGCGCGTTAACAATCGTTTTGTTGCCACAGTTACAAGTCGATTTTATCTAATCGATAGTGTCGGCTATCTTAAACAAACATCGAGAGCCTTCAAAAAGACCGGGCATGTAGCTTGCCAAAGTTTGCAAAACGATTGCAAAGGTAACAAGTTTTTCTGTAATGGCAACTTGATGATAGCCATTTTTATTAACAAATTATCAACTGAAAGAAAAGTGGAAATGCTTTAATTTTGCACTTCCACATTACTTTATCGATTATATAAGTCGGGTATATTGCTTTCTGGAGAAATGTCGGTGAGGTTGCTTGTAGGGTACCAATTAAGCCAATAATTGCACCAATATGTGCAAGTGAAAATAGATGGATAATTAGAAATCCACGAAATGTATTCAGTGCAGCTTCCTGATCGGTTTATAAAGGCTGCATTAGCGTTGAGTTTCCCGTTGTTATCGATTACGTCGTCGTAATTATAACTAGTGTAATCATCTTCGATAGTGTATCCAACGATATAGCTAACCTCTGAAATGTCATAACCATCATTGGTTTTAAGTACGTTTCCGAATATAGTGGGGTACTCACAGTCATTATCGGAGTAAATGAATATGACATGATTGCCTTCGATATCGGAAAAATTGTCGCGTAACAGATTGTATTTGCCTTTGGATAGAGGAAGAATTTTGATGAATGAGCCATCGGCCAACTCGTGCAACTTCCCGTCTCCATATTCTAAAGGAATAAAGTCGACAATCATCGTCGGTTCAACAGAAGAAGCATTGTGGACAGGTGTAATTTCGTATCCCATTTCGTCGCGATTACCGGTGACTTCAAATATTAAATCATTGGCTTTGAACCCATAGAAAATATAGTTTTCAGGAATACTTATTTGATTTGATGAGTTGTCACAGATGAGATATTCGCTGGCAAAATTGCCTGAGGAATTAACAATCCACCAATTGCCGTCTTGATCGGGGATAGTATCGAGGTCTGATGCAAGAAACCGCATTCCGTCATAACAGTAGATTGAATCGCCCAAATGAACACCACTGACAATTATAGGGGCAGTAAGCAATTTGCGTGTTGCAATAGCTTTGTATTCGTTGGCAATGGTGTCATAATAATTGCGACGTATATCACAATATGTTTCGTTGCAGTTTTTCGGGATGTAAATTTTTGTTTCTATGTCAGTGCTTTTTACCTCGTCGGATATCTTGTAAACGTTTGAACCAAGGTTGTCATTGATTATAATAGAATTGAATCTAGTACTTAAGTATATGTTAGAATCATAAACTGTTTGGGTACCGTTTTCAACGTCCATCATGTCAAGGAGTGAAGCAGAGGCGTTGCCATTTGTAATCATGATAGGAGAACACTTCGCTTCAAGGTCGAGCATAGATTGAGCTGATGCTGATAGAGATGCAATAAGAGCCATAGAGGCCAATGTTGTTTTTAAAATGTTTGATTTCATAAGTCTGTTGTTTTAATTGTTATTAATGATTATGACACAAAGGAATATCAATAAAATAACATCTTATAAATGGTTAATCTCTTATATGTCGAATACTGCCTTTTTTTGTGCCAAAGGGGGCAAATTTAGGACGAACATCAAGCGATGTTATGAGTCATATAATGGTATAATGGAGTTTAAAGGTTCTCATTAAAATCTAAAAAAGTGTCGAATATGTTAATTATTAATGTGTATTATTGCATAATTAAAGCAAAGGGAGTATCTTTGTAGGTTGAAATTAGTAACTAATTGAAAAATGGAGAAACAAACACCAATAGTTGAGAAAAAAACAAATAAATCTAAGAAAAAAGTAAAAAAATCACTTCGCAGTCGTGTTGTGAAGTGGATGTGGATATTCTTTTTCTTAGGCGTAGTATCGTTCTATCTTTTCTTTGTGTTGATATATAATGGCGTGATAGGTTATATGCCGTCGTTAATGGATATTGCTAATCCCAAGAGTAGTTATGCGTCGTTTGTCTACACTGCCGACAGTGTGGAACTAGGTCGCTATTATGCCGGTTCGGGTAACCGCATTCACACTGAAGCGAATGAGATACCACAGCATATGGTTGATGCATTGATTGCTACTGAAGATGTACGTTTCTATGAACACTCAGGAATTGATGTGCGCTCAACATTCCGTGCAATAATCAAAACCGGTATCATGGGTGAAACAAGCTCGGGTGGTGGTTCAACATTGACTCAACAATTGGCCAAGCTCGTTTATACAGGAAAGCCTGCAAGAGATAAGTTTGAGCGCGCAATGCAAAAACCTGTGGAATGGATGATTGCATTGAAACTAGAACGCAATTATTCAAAGGCCGAAATGATAACAATGTATCTTAACCGATTTGACTTTTTGAATAATGCGGTAGGTATTCGTTCGGCAGCGAATGTGTATTTTGGCAAAGAACCTTCTCAATTGACCATTGAAGAGGGCGCATTGCTTGTGGGGATGGTTAAGAACCCAACACTTTACAATCCTTTGAAAGACTCATTGGCAGCATGTGATCGTCGCAATATGGTGTTTAACCAAATGGCTACAGCCGGTTATATTACTGAGGCTGAGGCCGAAGAGTTGAAGCAAAAACCCATGATAGTGTCGTATCACAAGCCCGATGACCACACAGTGGGATTTGCTCGTTATTTCCGTGAGGAATTGCGTCGCTATTTGGCAGCAAAAAAACCTGAGCGCAAAAATTATGCAAAATGGGAAGAAGCGCAATATATAGCCGACTCGGTTGCATGGGAAGATGACCCATTGTTTGGTTGGGGAGCTAAAAATGGATATAATATTTACACCGATGGGTTGAAAATTTATACCACGCTCGACTCGAAAATGCAAAAATATGCCGAAGCGGCAGTGATTGAACAAATGAAAATACACCAACAATCATTTGGATATAATCGCTATAAAAACCGCTATACATTGTATAGCACATATGTGGGATTGAAAAAAGAAACAGTTGATAAGATTATTAACACCTCTGTTCGTCAAAGCGCACGTTATCGCTTAGGCAAAGAAGCCGGAAAATCACATGAGGAAATTATGAAAGAATTTTCGGTGCCTCGCAAAATGGAAGTGTTTAGTTATGATGGTCCAAAGGAGATGACATTGACTCCGCTTGACTCGATATTATATCGTCAACAAATATTACGAGCCGGATTTATGGCAATGGATGCTACTAATGGTCACATAAAAGCATATGTGGGTGGTGTTGATTTTGACTTCTTTAAATATGACATGGTGTCAATAGGTCGTAAGCAAATTGGTTCAACTGCCAAGCCATACTTGTATGCCGCAGCATGTGAAGACTTAGACTTAGACCCCAATGACCCCATTAAGACATATTCTCCAGTGTGGAAACCACGTGGGTCATGGTATGGCTCTACTACATTTAAATGGGCTTTGACAAAATCATTAAATGGTGCATCGGCAGGTTTGATGTATGAATTAGGCCCCGAACGAATGATAGCACAGATGAAAATGCATGGTGTTGTTGGAGAAAATATCAAACCCGATATCACTATTGCACTTGGTTCTTGTGAGGTGCCATTGAAGGAAATGTGTGTAGGTTATTCGGCATTTGCTAATCAAGGGTTCTCATCGGCAGCAATGATGGTGACAAAAATTACCGACTCGAAAGGTAATGTAATCGCCAATTTCGTGCCAATGCAAAAACAAGCACTCTCAAAGAATGGCTACATGCGCATGAATGAATGTTTGAAAAGTGTAGTTAGAAATGGTACAGGTCGTTCGATGACTTCGTTGGGTGCTCCAATGGGAGGGAAAACCGGTACAACCGACTTTAAAGCTGACGGTTGGTTCATGGGCTTTACACCTAAACTTGTGTTTGGCGCATGGGTAGGAGGTGAAAGTAAATATATCCACCTTAATCTCATTGGTGGTGATGCAGCATTGCCATTATGTAAGAAATTTATGGCTCGAGTATACGCTGATGATAGTTTGCCATATAAACGAAGTGACCAGTTTGAAGGATTTGAAGATGCTGTAACCTATAAAGCACCTGTAGTGGGCACCGGTCGACGTCGCAAAAGCTCTTCGGGCAAAAGCAAATCAAATACATCGACAACGACGACAACGGCACCGGTACAGACTGTGGTGGAAGATATATTCGATTAGACGTAATACATTTAATTACTCTATCTTAAGTTATGAATAAACATGCCTATATGATAAATGTATTATTAAAATCACTATTTTCATTGGTGATTGTTTATCTGTTGGCAAGTTGTGCTCAAAATGGGACAACCAATGATATACTTAATGGTCGCGATACATTAGAAATAAATGTGTCGGGACCATTGCTCGATAATGGGAATGTTCGCTATGTGATGTTAGAGCTATCTTCTGATGCTGATGGAGTGGTTACCGGTAAAATGTTTTTTTCATCCGACATTGACACAAATCCATTGTCTTTGGACGACTCAGTTACTGTAAATGGCACAATGAGCGGTACTCAGATTTCTTTGGATATAGCAGATACATTTGTGTTAAACCTTACAAAAGTGGGCAATAGAGCACATGAATATAAGGGAAATGGGATGAACCTATATGGACAGAGTGATTGCAAAATAGGTTTGAAAGGAAACCCTAAGCAAGGTCAAGACTTATATAATGCTTGGCGAAACAATATCGCGAATAAGATTGAACTCAATGAAATAAATGTTGCTGTATCAGATAGTATTGTCCCTGTTGAGAACTCGAAAAAGCAACTAGCCGATAAAAGGAAAGACGTTTTATCGTTGAAAAAACAATTTAATTATCCATTAGGGTCTCAAAAACTCGAAGCATCTCAACTTCAAGGATTGAATAAAGACGATTTGCGCAAGATGCGTAATGAAATATATGCTCGAAACGGATATATCTTTGCCTCAAATGATATGCGTAAATATTTTAAATCGCAGAAATGGTATTTGCCAT
Organism: Muribaculaceae bacterium; assembly: GCA_045576735.1. Taxonomy (GTDB): domain Bacteria; phylum Bacteroidota; class Bacteroidia; order Bacteroidales; family Muribaculaceae; genus RGIG4079. The sequence goes on along the minus strand of JAZNGZ010000098.1, from coordinate 24,969 downwards.
TTACAACAAATGATGAGGAGGTAAAAAGTATGTTTAACACAATAGAACAATATAATGTTGATTTTATTGTCGAGCAAGAAAAAACATTAGAATAAAAACTTGAAAATTAAATACAAATGTCGACTATAAGTTTAAGTAATACACCACCCAAAAAAGCTCGTGGAGCTAAGCCCGTAAATAGAATTGCGAGGCGTCGTCGCATTGTGAAAATATTGTGGCGCACATTCTTGTTTGGTTTGTTGTTTATGCTTGTTTTTTTAGTGTTGGTATATAATGGTATAATCGGATATATGCCATCAATTGAGGATATAACTAATCCCAATAGTAAATATGCATCGTTTGTATACTCGGCCGATGGCGAAGAAATGGGCCGTTATTATTCGGGCTCGGGTAATAGAGAATATGCCGGATTGAATGAAATACCTAATCATATGATTGATGCACTTGTGTCAACCGAAGATGTTAGATTTTATGAGCATTCGGGAATTGATGTAAGAGCATTGGGTCGTGCGGTTGTAAAGCGCGGAATATTAGGTCAAGAAAGTGCCGGAGGTGCATCAACATTGACCCAACAATTAGCAAAGCAAATTTATACTGAAAAATCGGGAGAAAGCGGGTTAAAGCGAATGTTGCAAAAACCTGTGGAATGGATGATTGCATTGAAACTCGAACGTTATTATTCAAAAGATGAAATCATTAAGATGTATCTTAATCAATTTGACTTTTTGAATAATGCAGTGGGAGTTAAAATGGCATCAAAGGTGTATTTTGATAAAGAACCTTCTGAATTGACTTTGTTAGAAGCAGCCACTTTAGTGGGAATGCTCAAAAATCCGTCTTATTATAACCCGGTGAGCAAGCCCGATAGGACTCGCGAACGCCGTAATGTGGTATTAAGTCAAATGAAAAAAAATGGAGTTCTGTCACAGGCCGAATATGATAAATTGAAGGAGATGCCGTTGAAAATTAAATTTAATCGTCCTAAAAATCACAATGATGGCATCGCTCCTTATTTCAGAGAAGAATTGCGCCGTTATATGACAGCAAGCAAACCCGATATAAAGAATTATAAAAGTTGGGAAATGAATAAGTATCATGCCGATACTGTAGCATGGAATAATGATCCACTATATGGCTGGTGTGAGAAAAATGGATATGATTTATATCGTGACGGATTGAAGATTTATACCACAATTGATTCTCATATGCAGCAATATGCCGAGGACGCGGTGGAGTCTCAGATGAAACATTTGCAAAAGAACGTTTTTGGTACAAATCGCTATAAAAATCGCTATAAATTATATAGTACTAATGATGGCGAAATCACCAAAAAAGGTATAGATAAATTGGTTAATACCTCAATACGCCATAGTGACAGGTATCGCATTGCCGCGAAAGCAGGTAAATCTCACGAAGAAATAATGAAGGAGTTTAAGACACCTGTAGAAATGACTGTGTTTAGTTATAATGGACCCAAACATATGAAAATGACTCCCGAAGACTCGGTGTTGTATTATGCACAATTTTTACGAGCCGGCTTTATGGCAATGGATGTGACAGATGGTCATATAAAAGCATATGTTGGTGGTATTGATTTTCAATATTTCAAATATGATATGGTGTCAATAGGTCGTCGCCAAATAGGGTCAACAGCAAAACCATATTTATATGCTGCAGCAATAGAACGAGCCGGGCATGGCGAAGGACTTACTCCTGACACAAAGATTGAATGTGATGCACCTGATTGGCATCCTAAAGGAAGTTCCTCAAGAGTGCGAACCCTTAAGGAGGCTTTGACTGTTTCAAACAATGGAGCATCGGCCAACTTAATATATCAATTGGGAGTAGAACAGATGATTGAGCAAATGCATATGCATGGATTGACCACGGCAGGAATAAAACCCAATAAGACAATTGCATTGGGTTCTTGTGAGGTGCCATTGAAAGAAATGTGTGTGGGCTATTCGGCATTTGCTAATCAAGGATATACCTCATTTGCCTTAATGGTGACACATATAACCGATAGAGATGGTAACTTGATAGCCGATTTTAAACCGCGTCAGCAACACACGTTATCGACTAAGGGGTATGAATATATGCTTGAAATGATGCGTAGTGTCGCAAGAAATGGTACGGGTAAAGCAATGACTGAGCTAGGTGCGCAAATGGGTGGTAAAACCGGTACCAGTGACTTTAATGCCGACGGTTGGTATATTGGATTTACTCCTAAGCTTGTGTTTGGCGCCTGGGTAGGTGGAGAAAATCGATATATACATGCTGAATTGCAAGGCTCTAAGACTGCGTTGCCAATTTGTAAAAAATTCATGTCGAAGGTTTATTCAAATAATAAACTTTACTATGCGCGTAGTGATAAGTTTATAACAGAAAAACAAGAAAAACCTAAAAAGAAGGCAGCTAAAAAAGAAACACAAAAAGAACCTAAAGAAAAGGAAGAACCGGTAGCGGTTGACTCTACGATGTTTGATTAATTCAAAAATACATATTGTGCTAGGAAGATATTTAAAAACATTATTATATGTTCTAGTGGTTTTTATTGCCGCTTGTTCATGTGTTGAGGAGCAGGTGCCACAAATAACGAACAATGATCGAGGAATTTCGGCAAAGCCTATCGGTAGAATGGTTGATGCCTTGGGAAAAGAGGCTGAAATTTTGTTAGATTATGATTGTGTGTATGACACGCTCGGAAATGGTTATGTCAATGGTTTTTTAAAACATGGAGATACAGAGTGGGCAGTCATTGGCACTCGTGACGGAAATATAATGATATTAAATGTAGGGGAATATATGGTTATGAATCTTAAAGAAACCGGATATTACCCTGAACGTACACATAAATTTGAATTTGAGGGAACATGGAATACACTTTCGGGCGAGAGAGGTTATGTAATACTTACAGCCGACGCAGACAAAATTGCTGATTTCTATGCACGAAATAACGTGAGAATTGCTCCTGAAAAATTAGAGGAAAATATAGATACATTAGTTTTGGCAGAAAATAAAACTGACTTAAAGGTGGAAACAGTTGCAACAAAGAAATCCCCTACTGAGGTGACGAATGTTGAAAAAGAAGCACCCCAAAAGGAAAATATTGCAAAAAAAGAACCTGAGTCTAAAAAGGAGCCTGCTCAACCTAAATGGGGCGATTGTAAGTTAAATGGAAAGATAGGTAATACAAATGTATATCTAAATCTTTCAAATGGTTATAATGGGTCGTTAAATTATGGCGGTAATTCAAATAAATTTAAGGTTAATGGAGTTATGAGTGGAAACAATCTCACTTTAACTGAATTACATAGAGATACAATTACCGGAGTATATAATGGTAGTTACGACGGCTTTAAGTATAAAGGTACTTATAAACGTAAAGATGGTAAGACGTTCTCGTTTGTGATGAACGTGAGATAAAAAACAGATAAGTAGCTTTAGGTATAGGAGATAGATAAAAATCCTCACTTTGCGAAATAGAATTAATGCAAAGTGAGGATTGTTTTGTGCTGAAAATAGTGCTTAAAAGTTTATGTCGCCTGGAGCAGAGAGAATGTGGAATATTAAATCTTTTAATAATAGGTATTCGTTTTGACGGCTTTGAATACCTTTGCTTTTTGCATCAAATTCACGTATTGCAGAAATTATTTCAATTACTTGATACGCGTTATAGTTTCTCATCCCGTTTTTGAATTTGGCAAATTGTACAGGCCATTTAGCTCCAACCATCGCCATGAGAGTTGGTTCGGATTTGTCCTTACTAAAATAAAGAGTGAGAAGATCGGAGAAATACCCGAAAATGGCGGCATTGGTTAATACCGTAGGGTTGTTTTTTGGGTTATTCTTGAAATATTCGATAATGCTAAATGCCTTGTTGGCATTGCGTTGGGAAAGAGCGTCGACAAGTTCAAAGTTGTTGAAGTCTTTGCTTACGCCAATGTTTCGTTCAATGCTTTCGGGCGTAATTGTCGCGTTTTTGCCAAGGATTAATGCCAATTTGTCTATTTCGTTATATAATCTTGACAAATCGGTGCCAATGTAGTCGCGAAGCATCTCAAGAGCTTTATGCTCGGCGTTCAATCCTTTTATCTTTATGTATGAGCTGATGAAGTTTAATGCATTGTGTTCTTTAATTTTTTCAGAGAGAAAAATTACACCATTGTTCTTTTTTATTTGAGCAATAAGGTCTTTGGCTTTGGCTACTGCACCACGGCAACATATAACAAAAATTGTGGTGGGAGAGGGTTGTGATGCGTAAAGATGTAAGCGGTTGAGTTGGTCGGCTCTAATAGCTTGTGCTTCTTTTAATATCACCACTTGATATTCCGACATCATGGGGTAACGGCGACATGCGTCCATGACGGTATCGGGAGTTACCTCCGGGGCATACATTGTGTACATGTTGAAGTCGCGTTCCTCGGGCGGTAGTATTTGCTCAAATATTTTCACTAAAGCGTCGATATAGTAGCCTTCTTCGCCGTGAAGAAGATATATGGGGGCGTATTGGCGTTTTGCCAATTGTGATTTAAGACTTTCAAATGTAACTGCCTGAGCTGCCATTGACCTAAAATTTTGAGGTTTTCAATTAATTGTGTAAATTTACACAAATTTCTGTTTACAGCAAAATTATAATGACACCACTCAATTTGCCACGATATAATATTAATGTGAAAACGGCTCAAGATGGGTCGCGACAGATTTTTGACCGTTTACGTGGAAAATATGTGGCGTTGACTCCCGAGGAATGGGTTAGGCAGCATTTTGTAGCATATTTAATCGATTGTAAAGGATATCCGGTGGGACTTATGGCAAATGAGGTAGCATTGTCGTTAAATGGCACCTCACGACGAAGTGATACTGTGGTTTTTGATACTTCGGCTTGTCCGCTTGTGATTGTGGAATACAAAGCTGCAACTGTAAAAATTACTCAAAAAACATTTGACCAGATATTGCGTTATAACATGGTGTTTAAAGCTCCATATCTTATAGTTTCAAATGGAATGAACCATTATTGTTGCTACGTTGACATAGAAAATCGCTCATATAAATTCCTTCACGATATACCTCATTTTGATGAATTAAAACAAAAAAGGTGAAGCATTGCACTTCACCTTTTTGTGTATTATGATTTTTTCTTAGAATAAATAAGCAACTCTGAAGTTCCAAGACCGATTTCTTGCGCTGAAATCATCGAGTTTTTTTGTTTTAAGGCTGTAGGTGGTTCCCCAATTGTGGCTTGCTGAGATTTGCCAATTCTTAAATAACTCAACACCAACACCTGCTTGTATCCCAACTTCGCCCCCTGCATATTCCAAGGCATCAATGTCGCCATGACCTGCGAGGAGAGTAAACGATGGTCCTCCAAAAATAAATGGAGCGCAATAATCTTCTATGCCGTTTAGTCGGTGGAATTTAAATCGAAGATTTACGGGTATTTCAATATAGTGAAGATAGGCTCGTTCATTTTCGTATCCGTCACTTGCCCACACATATTTGTCGCCTAGATGAAGTGTGGCTCCTCTTTGGGTATACATGAGCCCAAAATCAAGCCCAAACCCAACTCCGGGAAACATCAACTCAGAGAAAACGCCTGCAGAGTATCCGATTTCTGAGTCAACTCCAATCAAGTCTTGGTTAAATTTTAAATCATTGATGCTGGCTCCGGCGGTTACACCATAACGTAATTGTGCGCTTGCAGTTGATGACGCAAATAGAGCGCACAAAATTATTATTGCAGAGATTATTTTTTTCATCGTAATTACTAATTAGTTGTTTAGATGATTATTTCTTGATGATACTTATTGCTTCGGTTACGCTCACAAGTGATTGCTCTCCGGTTGTCATGTTTTTGAGCATCATTTTATTTTGAGCCATTTCTGTTTCGCCTACAATGGCAACGTAAGGGATTGACGATGCGTCGGCATATCCCATTTGCTTTTTCATTTTAGAGGAATCGGGATAAATCTCGGCAGCAATACCTGCATTGCGCAAATCTTTAAGCATTTTCATTGAGGTTGCGGCTTCGGCCACGCCAAAATTAGTGAACATAACTTGTGTGGCTTCTCGAGCATCTTCGGGGTAGAGTTCAAGTGTATTTAGAACGTCGTAAATGCGGTCGGCTCCAAAAGAAATACCCACTCCCGAAACACCATTTAGCCCGAAAACACCTGTAAGGTTGTCGTAACGTCCTCCACCGGTGATGCTACCTATAGCTACATCTTGAGCTTTCACTTCGATGATTGTGCCGGTGTAGTAATTTAATCCTCGTGCTAATGACACATCTAGGTCGAGAGTGGCTCGTAAACCTAATGCTTCAACTCCGCCAACCACTTCGCGCAATTCTTTAACACCGAGTGAACCTATTTCGGATGTGGCGAGTAATGATTCGAGTTGAGCAAGACGTTCGGTTATATCACCGTCTATCTCGAGTATTGGTTGCAATGTAGCAATAGCTTCATCGCTAAGTCCGCGTTCGCGTAATTCAGCATTCACATTATTGATGCCTATTTTGTCAATTTTGTCAATAGCAACAGTGATATCGATAATCTTTTCGGGAGCTCCAATCAATTCGGCAATGCCGGCAAGAACTTTGCGGTTATTGAGTTTTATAGTGATATTTATTTTCAAGCGGCTGAAAACTTCGTCAACCAATTGAAGTAGCTCAATTTCGTTAATCAACGAGTCGCTGCCAACAATGTCGGCATCACATTGATAAAATTCACGATAACGACCTTTTTGTGGACGGTCGGCACGCCACACCGGTTGTATTTGAAAACGTTTAAATGGGAATTGTAATTCGTTGCGATGTTGTACCACATAACGAGCAAATGGCACTGTCAAGTCATATCGCAACCCTTTTTCGCATATTTGTGAGGTTAGGTGCACGTAGTCGTTGTTTTCTACAAGGGCTTTGTCGGCACTTCGTAGGAAGTCACCTGAATTTAAAATTTTGAACAATAGTTTATCTCCTTCTTCGCCATATTTTCCCATCAAGGTCGATAGGTTTTCCATCGCAGGAGTTTCTATTTGCTTAAATCCGTAAAGTTTAAACACATCACGAATAGTGTCGAATATATAGTTGCGGCGAGCCATTTCAATAGGTGAAAAGTCGCGGGTTCCCTTAGGAATAGATGGTTTTTGTGCCATTTTAATAAATTAGTTCTTTTTGTTATAACTTATAATGACTGCAAAGTTACAAAAAATATGGGTTAATCTCTACGCCCCATAAAAATTAATATATAATAAATTAAGGTGGCCAATGAGCCGAGAGCAGCTACTACGTAAGTGTAAGCCGCACTTTTGAGCGCATCTTTGGCATGGTCGTGTGTGGCATAATCGGTGATGTGAGCCGAGTTTAGCCAAGCCAAAGCGCGGCGCGAAGCATCAATCTCAACAGGTAATGTCACAAAACTAAATACAGTGGTTAATGCAAATAGAATAATACCTACAAGCATTATTGCCGGAAAAGCTTCAATGGTGAGGATGCCTATTAGTAGTATCCAAGGCATGAACTTTGAGGCAAAACTTACAGCAGGCACCATTTTTGAACGCATTGTCAAAAAGGAATATGCAGTAGCATGTTGCACGGCATGACCACATTCGTGAGCGGCAACTGCTGCAGCTGCAATACTATTACCATTATATACTTCGGGACTAAGATTCACTGTTTTATCGGCTGGATTGTAGTGGTCGGTTAATCGACCATTAACTTGTGTTACCGAAACATCGTGTAGCCCATTTTGAGCCAACATGCGTTTTGCAACATCACAACCGCGCAATCCATTAGGTAGCGGTTCACGTGAATACTTTTCGAATTTACTATTTAAGCGAACTTGAACAATATAACTTGCAATAGCAATTATACCAAAAATAACATATATTCCCATAATTGTATAATTTAGAGGTTAAAGTCGAATTCAAACAATACAAAGATAATGCCAATCATTGATATTGTGTAAATAATGTAATACTTTTTGAGAAGTTTTGGCAAAAGTTGTGTAACTGAAAGTCGGTTCATCATCAAAAAGAGTGGTTTGGACATAAAAACAAATGCATTCGGCCAAAGTAGAGGGTGGCGTTATGATTGTAGGCATTTGGAGATATATCTTTGTAGTGTAAATATTATTAATAACAATTAAAACTAAAACAAATTATGGAAATGAATGAAGAAATAATTGAATGTCCCAATGTGAGTAGATTGACGCTAAAGTCAAAAGATAGTTTAAAGACGATTTCTAAGTGGGGTACTTTTGTAGGAATTATTTGTGTCGCAGTTGGAGCGATGAATATAATGAGTACGTTATATGCCTTGATTTTATCTCCACTATATGGTATATGCTATTTGTCAACACTAATTCTCTGTTTAATAGCAGGCATTAAACTTATTGATGGTTCATCAAAAATTAAAAGAGCTATTGAAACCAAATCATGTGATAGTATGGAATTAGGAATCGCGAATTTGTCAAAATTCTTCAAGTTTATTTTTATCTCAATCATTCTTGCATTCGTGTCGGCAATCTTTGCAATCCCAATGTGTATGGAAATTTTAAAAACAATGCCTGTTGAATAATGAAATTGAAGAAATAAATACTTTAAAAATAGATAATTAAGCTAATAAATCAAATTAAATATAATAAATTATGGAAAAAGAAACAAACAATTCATATGACTTGACAGCTGAATCACTCGAAGAACTAACTTCAATGTCGAAATGGTTACGTTATTTAGGAATAAGTGGATTTATATATATCGCTTGTCTGATACTTACAGTAATAGGAACTATGATATATAGTAACACATTTGAAGATGTACCCATTGGCTTTGTCGCATTGATAGCAGGATTTATAGCAATCATAGTAGGATTATATGGATATTTGTCTAATTTGATAAAAAAGAGTGGCGACAAAATAAATCAAGCAATGGAAGAGGATTCGCCCGAAGTACTAGAGGAAGGATTGGAAACTCTTGCTAAAGGATTTAAATTTACCGGATGGTATTTTATCATTTCTATGGGATTGGGGATTTTGTCCATTATTATAGTTTCGGTGGTGCTTGCTCTGATAATAGGTTTTTAATTACTCTATTATTTATAGGAGAATATAATATATAATGGAGAGTGGAGCTTAGTTAGCTCTGCTCTTATTTTTTTTAGGGGGGATTTTGTGATTTTAGACAATACAATAATATTTATTCTTGCAATGACGATGGTGGCGGTTAGATGACGCAGGTATTGGCTTGAGGGTCATCACACGATAAGAGACAATTGGTTGGATTTGGATAACGCTAAGCCTTTAGAATGTGTATATGGCGATGTTTATAGAAAGATAAATAGTAAATGATAAAATCTTTATAAGGATATTTGTTGAAGTTCTCTGAAATGAAAAACCGGGCAATTTGTCATTAAAATGGGGGTATTGAACATGTGTTTAAGTTATGATTGTATAAGCGATTGTATATAGGCTTATCTTTGTAGTGTAAATATTATTAAATAACTAAAACAACTAAAACAAATATGAAAACTGAAAATGAAATGAACGCATGTGTAAGCGTTAGAAAATTGACGAGAAGAACAAAAGAAAATCTTGTGAAAATCGCTCAATGGTCTAATTATTTGGGTGTTGCAGATATTTCGCTAGGAGTAATTTATGGCTTTTCATTGCTTGGGGCAATGGCTAATGGTGCAACGATGAATATGCTGGTTGCAATTATTGGAATGGCGCTTAATTTTGTGTTTGGATATAATTTGATGGGCAGTGCTAAAAATATCAAGATAGCAGTAGAAAGTCATAACCCGGAGAATCTAGAAGTGGGACTGAAGAAAATGGATGTCTTTTTTAAGTTAACTGGAGCAATGATTATAATCTCATTTATGGGCTTTGTAATATTAAACTTGGGATAATCAATCAACCGAATCAATTAATCGATAATATATAGTTAATAATCAGATAAAAATTAAAATTATGAAAACAGATAAAGGAATAAATAGAGCTTATGATTTAACCGACGAATCAATCAATCGACTTGACTCAATCTCAAAGTGGACTCGTTTCTTAGGTATTAGTATGTATGTGATAACTGCATTACTCGTATTAATGGGCTTTTATGGGTTTGTGCTCACCGATGGAAGAGGCTATGGAGGTATCGTGATATTTGTAGTGAGCATATTTGTGGCTATTGTATTTTATTATATAGGTAAATATCTCAAAATAGGGGGTGATAATATCTCGTGGGCTATTGAAAAAGATTCTCCTGAAGCATTGGATCAAGGTGTAGAAAGTCTTACGTCGGGTATCAAAATATGTGGTTGGATGACTATTGTATCAATTGCGATATGTGTGTTCATATTCCTCTTTGGATCAGCAGTAATTGGATTCAATATGATAATGAAATAACAATAGTTTAAGGCAAAAAAGTACGTTAAACCTATTTGATGTGTGTTTTTTAAATCATTTTTTAACGAGATATTTCATATTCGTTAAATAGTAGATTATATTAGAGCCAAATTGCCTATGAGGTAGTTTGGCTTTGTTTTTGGTGATTAGAGAATGCGTTGTGTGGTAATGGTTATTTTTATTATCTTTGCACAAAATAAATGGCAAATGCAATGACACAATTTAATGAGATGCAGACGGTGAAACGTCGTTTTTTTGCGATGCGCAATGGTGCTGTGGCCGATAATATGCGCCGCCATGGTGCAAATTATCGTATAATATTTGGGCTCAACTTGCCACAGATTGTTGAGATTGCAAATGAAACACCAGCCAATGCTACGTTGGCAGAAACTTTGTGGAAAAATCAGTCGACACGCGAGAGTATGTTGATAGCTCCAATGATATATCCTCGTGATGAGTTTGGTTTTGATGTGGCATGTCGCTGGGTGTCGGAGGTGCCTACTGCCGAGGTGGGCGACGTGTTGTGCCATAGACTATTGCGACATAAAGACTATGCATGGCAATTAGCTATTGCTATGGTTAAGTCATCTAAAGTAATGGAACGTTATGTGGCGTTGCGCCTAATGTTTAATTTGTTGCCCGTTCATATTGATGAAGTAGCAACAATTGCTACTGATGAATTAGAAAAAGGGTATTCATTGACAGCATTGTTGTGCCGACAATTGCTTGATGAGGTGGCGTTCTTGAAAGAAGAGTAGTCTTTAGTTAAGCCTTTTGGGCGCGTTCGAGATATTCCCCAAACCACATTCCTCCAAGTATTAATGCACATCCGGTTCCGCCAATGATTGAAATATCTTCGCCTAGAAATGCAACAGATGCGACTAGGGTGATGATAGGGGAGATGTACATGTAGTTCGACGCTTTAATGGTGCCGAGAAATTTAACTGATTGAGCCCATAAGATGTAGGCGAGCATTGAAGCAAAAGCTCCTAAAAAGAGAAGGTTGCCCCACACCTCAGCCCTAAGCAAAACGGAAGGGGATGATAGCTCTGGTTGAAAAAACATGAATGGAAGAGCTGTGAGTACTCCATAAAAGAATGTTTTGCGAGATATAAACATCACGCTATACATCGCATTTAATTTCTTTAGAACAAGGCTATATATCGACCAACTTAATGCAGCAAGAAGTGATAAAATGTCGCCTAATGGCTTTATGGTGACATTGAAACTGCTATTGAAAATGACACACGCCACTCCGGTAAATGCAATAATAGAGCCTATTATAGTTCCTTTGCCCGGTTTCTCATTTTTATATATCATCCACATTAATAGAGTGGTGATAAGTGGTGAAGTGGTTACAAGTAACGACACATTAGTCACTAATGTGTATTCAAGAGCCATGTTTTCGGCAATGAAATATATCGATCCGGCGCATAATCCACACACCATAAATAAAAATTCATCTCTTATTGAATTGGATAAGATGCGTTTATGACATGCGATTAAGAGCATTAGGTATGCCAAAATAAAACGATATATATATATTTCAGCCGGACCAAGGCCGTTTTCGAGAAGAACTTTAGTGGAAACAAACGACACGCCCCATGCGGTTACCGTGATGAGGGCTCCTGCATGAGCTAGAAGTGTATTTCGAGATGTTGTTTTGTTTGCTATCATATATATTGTTCTTGCGATACAAAAGTAATTTAAAAAACTCAAATAACCTTACATTTTGTGTATAAAATTATTTTTATGCACAAAATATTTAGTTTATATGCATTATGCGCGTAAAATAATAAAATTTGGTACTCTGATTAAACATTGTATAAGAACAAATGTCTTAAAAATGTGCAATGGTTAAATTATATTTTTGTTGAATTGTTTGTTTTTAAATGAAAAGTTGTATATTTGTGAAATAATAAATTTATTAACCTATTAAAATTTTTAGAGTATGAAATTTTGGAAAGCTACATGTGTAGTGTTGTTAAGTGCTTCATTGTTGATTTCAACAGGTTGTGCATCTATGACAAATACCGGTAAGGGAGCCCTTATTGGTGGTGGCGGTGGTGCTGCTTTAGGCGCAGGTATTGGTGCATTAATCGGAAAAGGTAAAGGTGCTGCTATTGGTGCAGGTATTGGTGCAGCAGTAGGTGCCGGTGCCGGTGCGCTTATTGGTAACAAAATGGATAAGCAACAAAAAGAACTTGAAGAACAATTGGCTAACGCTACAGTTGAAGAAGTAACCGACGTAAATGGTTATCAAGGTATTAAAGTTACTTTTGAAGGGGGTATATTGTTCCCAACAAATGGTACAACTTTGAGTAGCTCTGCTAAGACAAACTTGGCAAATTTTGCTGCATCATTGTTGAGTAACCCCGATACAGATGTTCAAATTTATGGTTTTACCGACAACACCGGTTCAATGAAGGCTAATGAAAAAGTGTCAAATGGTCGTGCCGAATCAGTTCGCGCTTATTTGCAAAGCAACGGAGTTGCTTCAAGCCGTTTAACAGCTAAAGGTCTTCCAATGGACTATTATATCGCCGACAATAGCACTGCTGAGGGTCGAGCTCAAAATCGTCGTGTAGAAATCTACATTACTGCTAATGAACAAATGGTTCAAAAAGCTAATGACGGAACATTGAAATAATCGTTAAATAAGACAATGGGGCGGTAGCGTATTTTGCGTTACCGCTTTTTTATGCCTTTAATCGCCGTTAAGATTATGGAGACTAAGTAATGAAATGTGGTAAAAGATGAGCCTTTTGTTGCATAATTGGTGCAAACGTCTTATCTTTGCATGAATTAATTTAGGATAAACAGAGATATGAAAATTAAAGCCTTAATAGCTGCATTGGCATTGTCGGTAATGACAATGAATGCAAATGTATACGAACTTCCAACTACCACTGTTGACGGTAAAGAATTTTACTATTATGAAGTGAAACCTACCGAAACATTATATTCATTATCGCATAAGTTGGAATTGACACAAGATGAGATTGTTAAGTTTAATCCTGCAGTAGCAAATGGTGTGAAAGCGGGAGTTAAACTATTTTTTCCGGTGGCCGAATTGGGACGTGCCGATGTGGTAAAAACTCATGTTGTAGCTAAAGGCGAAACACTTTATAGCATAAGTAAGAAATATCATGTCTCAGTAGGACAATTATTGCAGTTAAACCCCTCGGCTCAGAATGGACTTGTTGAAGGGCAAGAGCTAGTGGTGAAATCGGTTGTCGCAGCTAAGCCTTCTTCAACAAAATCGTTGGCACAAGGTGCGTTGCATACAATAGCTAAAGGCGAAACTCTTTATTCTATTGCAGTGAAATACAATACCACAGTAGGGGAGTTGTTGGCAATGAATCCTGGATTGTCGGTAGATAGATATAATGCCGGGGTGGTTATAAGAGTGAAAGATTCAGCTCCTATTGTAGCTTCTTTTGATGGAGTTGCAACAAGTGGAGCTCAAACATTTGAATTTACTCCACGAACACAATATGTAGATGTAGCCGATGATATGGTAAGAGTGGGAATTGCCGATACAGCAATTAATCAAATAGATATTGCTATTCTTGTGCCATTTATGCTTAATTCCAAAACAATGGATAAAACAACCCGTAATAATCTCGACTTCTATAAAGGCTTTGTTTTGGCTGCCGATTCGTTAAAAAGAAAAGGAGTGAAGGTGAAAATATATGCCTATGATACATATAATAACACCGATTCGGTGAAGAAAATCTTGGAACGAAGCGAAATGGCAAAAATGCATGCTATTGTGGCTCCTCCGGGCGATAAGAACGCATTGGCACAAGTGGCGCAAATGAGTGATAATAGCAATTTTTATGGGTTTAATGTGTTTTATGTCGCTGACACATCGCATATGAATCATAAACACATGATTCAGGCTAATATCATGCGTGATAATATGTATGTTAAAGTAGCCGAAACATTGGCTGAACAATATGGTGAATATGTTCCTGTAATTATTGGTTCGGCCGATGATAACGGACGCGCCGATGTGGCTGAATTGATAAAGTCCAAATATGCATCAAAAGGTGTGCAAGCTATCGAAATAACCTACACTACCGCTCTTGCCGATGCCGACTTGGCTCAATTAGATAAATCAAAAAAATACATTTTTATCCCATTGTCTCAAAAAGAGGCTTCAATGGATAAATATGTAGGTGCGATAAAAAATTATAAAAAAGATTTGGAGCAAGGCACAGTGAAATTATTTGGTTACCCCGAATGGACAGTCTTCAAGGGTAATCGTTTGAATTCGCTTCATGAACTTGATGTAGTAGTTTATTCTCGTTTCTTCTATGATGCAAATAATCAACGTTGTGAAGATTTTGAACGTAAATTCAAAGAAGCATTTAAGAAACCTATCATCCAAACTACTCCCATTCAAGCCGCAATAGGATTTGATACAGGATATTACATCATCACAGCATTGCGTCGTGGAAATGGAAATATGATTGATTCTCAATATCGTTACGACGGATTGCAATATGGATTCTATTTTGGAGATTATGAAGATGGCAATGGCATTGAAAACAAAGCATTGTTCTTTATCTCATTCAAACCCGATGGCACAATCCAACGTGTAATGTACTAATCATTTCTAAAATAATTTATGAGAAAAGCATTATTTATAATGATATTTGGAGCATTGGCCTTGGCGGTCAATGCTCAAACATTATATAAGTCACATATCCATGTAGGGGGTAAGGCGGGGGCTACGCTTTCGTCTATGTCGTTTTCTCCAAGCATTGAACAGGCGATGACGCCCGGTTTTACTATGGGGGTGTCGTTTCGTTATGCCGAGGAACGCCATGTGGGACTTTTGGCTGAGTTTAACATCGCTCAACGTGGTTGGAAAGAGTCGTTTGAAGATGGTGAACCATTTGAATATACCCGCACTCTCACTTATCTTCAAATTCCGTTGATGACGCATATATTTTTCGGAAGCCAACGATTTAAAGGGTTTATAAATCTTGGCCCCGAAGTGAGCTATATGATTGGCAATTCTATCAGCTCAAACTTTGATTACGCAAATATTGCAAACGTGCCCGATTTCCCTTCTCAATATCGCATGACCGAACAGATGTCGATGGATATAAAAAATAAATTCGATTATGGTATTACTGCCGGTTTAGGTATGGAATACAAACTCAACCGCAAACACTCTATCACACTCGAAGGTCGCTATTATTTCGGATTGGGCAACATCTTTGCATCAAGCAAAAAAGATGTATTCGATGCCTCACGCCACTCCTCAATAATGGTAACCCTCGGCTACCACTTCCGCATAAAATAATCACAACACATAAACACAACAAGCGAGGCCAATGCCTCGCTTGTTATTTTGTATCCCCGTGGGGAGTCGAACCCCAATCGTTGGAACCGGAATCCAATATTCTATCCATTGAACTACGGGGACAAGGAATTATTATTGAAAATTATGTGCAAAAGTAGTGGTTTTTTTGTAGTTTTGCAAATAAGAATATCAACTAACGAAAAAGGCAGAGCAATGACTGTAAAAATAGAGCCATCGTGGCACGAACGACTCAAGGGAGAATGGGAGAAGGAGTATTTTGTGAATCTCACAAATTTTGTGCGAGGTGAATATCGCACAAAGACGATTTTTCCTCCCGGAGGCAAGATTTTTGCCGCATTTGATGCGTGTCCTTTCGATGATGTGAAGGTGGTGATATTGGGGCAAGATCCATATCATGATGTGGGTCAGGCTAATGGCTTGTGCTTTTCGGTTAATCCCGGCATTCCTATGCCCCCTTCGTTGGTGAATATTTTTAAGGAGATACGCGATGACTTGGGTAAACCTATTCCCGAAAATGGCGATTTGAGCCGTTGGGCTCGTCAAGGGGTGTTGTTGCTCAATGCCACATTGACGGTGGAGGCACATAAAGCCGGTTCGCATCAAAATCGTGGTTGGGAACAGTTTACCGATGAGGTGATAATGCGATTGGCGCAAGATCGCGAAGGAATTGTGTTTATGTTGTGGGGGTCGTATGCTATCAAAAAAGGCGCGTTTATTGACCGTAACCGCCACTTGGTGTTGACCTCGCCACACCCATCGCCCTTGTCGGCTTATCGGGGATTCTTGGGCAATAAGCATTTCTCGAAAGCAAATGAATATCTTGCGGCTCATGACAAGAGTGTGATAGATTGGTGAAAAAGAAAATATACAAGCGAGAAAATAATAGATTTTAACCCCCTCCCGGCTTTGCCGTACTACTCCTATCGCTGCGCGACTGTGGGAGAGTTGGTTGAGGTGGGGAGAGCAAATAAAATAACTTATTTATGAAATATACTCTCGAACAAAGAAAGGAACGCGCTCGTGCGTTGCACAAAAAAGGATATAACTGCTCGCAATGTGTGGTGATGGTATTTGACGATGTTCACGGATTGAGCGAAGATGTTGCGGCTCGCGCTTCGGCCGGTTTTGGCGGTGGAATAGGGGGCATGCGACAAGTGTGTGGAGCCGTGTCGGGCATGGTGATGCTCGAAGGTCTTGTGAAATACTCGCATCCGTCTGACAAACCGATGCTTTATGCCGAGGTGAAAGCAGCGGCCGAGGAATATAAGGCGTTGAATGGCTCGGTGGTGTGTGGCGACTTGTTGAAGCCCGGTCGCAAGCCATGTATCGAACTCATCGAAGATGCTATCACAATTATTGACGCACGTTTGCGTTAAATAGATATAGATTTAGAGATAATGCGTATATTTGGATTCAACCCCTTCCCGGCTTTGCCGTACTCCTCCTATCGCTGCGCGACAGAGGGAGAGTCTTGTGTTGAAGCGAGGTCGCATAGGATAGGATTGATTCGGATTTTTACAATATTATTAGCGGTGTTGTTGCCGTCGGTGCTTTTTGCGGCCGATGTTGACGACACGATGAACGGTATTTTCGATTCTCGTTTCAAGACCTTGCAGGTGAAGGTTGAGGGGAATGATTATGCGCCTCCGGTGATTATGCTTGACTCAGATGACCGAGTTATAATATCATTTGACGAGTTGACCGAAGAGCATAGCTATCTACGCTATTCGCTTGTGCATTGTAATGCAAATTGGCAACCATCGGGATTGGTTGATGCCGAGTTTGTCGATGGATTTAATCTCGGATATGTGGAGAATTATGAGTATTCGCAACTCACTAAGGTGCATTATGTGCATTATTCCATAGCGTTGCCCAACGATGAAGTGCGTTTTACCATATCGGGCAACTATCTATTGCGTGTATTTCCCGAAGACGACCCCGAAAATACCCTTTTGCAAGCCCGCTTCATGGTGAGCGAGGCAAAGGTGGGTATTGTGGCAAATGTGACATCTCGCACCGATGTGGATTACAATGACGCACATCAGCAGTTGTCGTTTGAGGTCGATGCCTCGAAGTTGAATGTGCAGGATATGTATAACGACTTGAAAATTGTGGTGTCGCAAAACTCGCGTGTCGACAATGAGGTGTTTATCGACAAACCTTTTCGAGTGTCGATGAGTAAGGCTTATTATGAGCATTTGTCACCGTTGATTTTCAAGGCAGGGAATGAATATCGTCGCATGGAAATCGTGTCGGTCACATATCCAGGAATGGGTGTGGACCGAATAGAATATATCGATCCATATTATAATATGGCATTGAGAACCGATGAGTTGCGCTCTACCGAGCAGTATCTATATGACCAAACTCAATATGGGCGTTTCACCATTCGCGAGTATAACTCATCGCAGAGCGACATTGAGGCCGATTATGTGATGACCCATTTCTCGCTACGAGTGCCCGAGCAGAGTCAGTATGGATTTTTCCTTGACGGAGATTTTACACACCGACGCTTCGACCCCGAGTCGCGAATGGTTTATAATCGAGCCACCGGATTATACGAAAAGTCACTTCTTTTAAAACAAGGAGCTTATAACTATCAATATCTTGCAGTGCCTATCGGCTCAATGTCAGGGGCAACGGCTCCTATCGAAGGAGATTTCTATGAAACTGTAAACGAATATCTCGTAAAAGTATATTATCATCGTCCCGGTGAACGCTACGACCGCCTTGTGGGTGTGGCAGTGGTGTATTCGGGCAAATAAAATATTAAAATTGGAAACTAACGAAGAAATAATGTTACAGATTAAAGATACCCTTGTGTCGCTCGACCTTGCCGAGCAATTCTTTTGTTGCGACCTCGACACTTGTCTTGGCGAATGTTGTATCGAAGGCGATGCCGGCGCTCCTATCACCGAAGAGGAGCAAGAGAAGATAAAAGAGATACTCCCTGTGATTTGGGACGACCTTTTGCCCCAAGCGCAAGCCGAGATTGAAGCCAATGGAGTGGGGTATGTAGATGAAGAGGGCGATTTGGTGACTTCAATCGTCGACGGCAAGAATTGCGTGTTCACTTGCTACGCTCCCGGAGGTATGTGCCAATGTGCTATCGAAAAGGCCTATCGTGCAGGTAAGATTGACTTCTATAAGCCATCGTCGTGCCACCTTTATCCGGTGCGTTTGAAAGAGTATTCATCGTTTACGGCAGTGAACTATCATCGTTGGAAAATATGCAAGTGTGCCGAACTGCTCGGCCGCAAAAATGGTGTGCGCCTATATCAATTCCTCAAAGAACCATTGACACGCCGCTTTGGTAAGGAATGGTATGACGAACTCGTGATGGCCTGCGAAGCCTACCTCGAAGAATACGGAGGGGAATAATAATGCATAATTCATAATTAACTCGGTCGAGCCTCGTTGAGCCCTCCGGGGTTCATAATTTATAATTAACGAGGAATCTTAACAAAACTCTCTTCTTGAAATTTGAAAAATTTTGGGAGGAACAATGGTGCCAATGAGAGCCAGAAGTCTCCTCTTGAAAATTACAAAGTAATTTTTAGGAGGAGTACGGCGAAGCCGGGAGGTGGTTCTTGCTTGATTATTGCCGAGTGTAGCCTATTGAAGACATAGTCAGTACCACGAAAGGGGAGGTGGTTAGAATAAGGCTTATTTAATGCAGGATGCTGAGTGCTGAATGCAGAATTATAAAAAATGGGCTGTATCCAAACTGAATTGTGATACAGTCCATCGGCTTTTATTATGACTTATCTTAACTGTGATTTTGTCAAATTAACGGTGGCCTTTTAGAGATCCGTCGAGATTGAAACGGACTTCGTGGTCATTTGAGTTGTTGATATCGACAACGATGCTGTTGCGGCGGAACTCTACGTCATCAACTCTGTCGGCAAGACCTTGCGCTGTGAGATATTGTAAAGCCTTGGCTGGAAGGATAGCCTTCAATACCGATTGAGCAATCACACCATGATCGGCCTCGATTTTTACCAACTTGCCATTGCGATTAAACTCAAGGTCAACGCCATTGCTCAACTCCACATTATACTCCATGTCATCAATCTCACATTCATAGATTGTAGCACCCGCATAATGCTTGTTGATAAACGCTTTAGCCTCACCGGGAAGCTCATTTGACGAAATATTTCTGTCGGCAAACGCCACAAAACCGATAGTCGAAATTAATCCTATCGCTAAAAAAATACCTAAAAATTTCTTCATTTCAATAATCATTTAGTGGTTAATAATGCAATATTACATCATTATGACCAAATAACTCCAATAAAGTTTAACTTATTTGGAACGATTACAAATAATTTAACTAAAATCCCCACATCACCCCATCTTATAAATATTTTTTAAGAACCCAGCACACAGCAACGAAGAATAATGTAATGCAAAAAAAATAGTGTTTTATTTTATAGTGGTGTTATAATGAGAATGTGATTTTAATTTTTTTCTGAAAGAGATATAAGTTTCTGAAGTGAAATAGGGGAGTGATGTGGTAATTTAAAATGCATAATGCACAATGCATAATTAATTCAAATTGCTATTGTGAGATTTTAGGTGGTTAGTGCATAGAGGGAATAAATGTTAGCAATGATAGATGGAAGTGGTGAAATTTCTAATTTCTTAATTGTTATGTTTAGATAGTGTGGATTTTGCGGTTAGCGTCTGAGTTATTGAAATATTTTGTGTAACTTTGCAGATTGAAATGAATTTTAACTGCCGGTTTATGCAGAAGATTAGAAATATTGCTATTATTGCGCACGTTGACCACGGGAAAACTACTGTGGTTGATAAGATGTTGCTTGCGGGTAACCTGTTCCGCGAAAATCAAAATGCAGGTGAATTGATTCTTGATAATAATGACCTTGAGCGTGAACGTGGGATTACTATCCTGTCTAAAAACGTGTCGATCGACTACAAGGGTTATAAGATAAATATTATCGATACTCCGGGGCACGCCGACTTTGGTGGCGAGGTGGAACGTGTGTTGAATATGGCCGATGGCTGTCTGCTATTGGTTGACGCTTTTGAGGGGCCAATGCCTCAAACACGTTTCGTGCTTCAAAAGGCTATCCAAATGGGGTTGAAACCTGTGGTGGTTATCAATAAGGTTGACAAGCCTAACTGCCGCCCCGATGAGGTGCAAGAGATGGTGTTTGACCTCATGTTTAATCTTGATGCGACTGAGGAACAACTCGATTTTCCAACAATTTACGGTTCGGCAAAGCAAGGTTGGATGAGTACCGATTGGAACAAGCCTACAGAAAATATTCTTCCATTGCTTGATGCTATCATTGAATATATCCCCGAACCAGAGGTGATTGAGGGTGATGCGCAAATGCTTATCACTTCGCTCGATTTCTCTAACTATGTAGGTCGTATTGCCATAGGTCGTGTGCATCGTGGCGAATTGCGTGAGAATATGGATATCGCTCTCTGCAAGAAAGATGGCACGGTGGTGCGTCAACGCATCAAAGAGCTTCACACATTCGAGGGTATGGCTCGCAAGAAGGTGGAGAGTGTGAAGAGTGGCGATATTTGTGCGCTTGTGGGTATTGAAGGGTTTGAAATTGGCGACACTGTGGCTGACTTTAACAATCCCGAACCACTTCCACGCATTGCAATCGATGAGCCTACGATGTCAATGACTTTCACAATCAACGATAGTCCGTTCTTTGGCAAAGATGGTAAGTTTGTAACATCGCGTCACATTGCCGACCGTCTTGAAAAGGAACTCGACCGCAACTTGGCTTTGCGTGTGTCAAAAGCCGACCACGAAGATGTGTGGACCGTGTTTGGTCGTGGTGTGCTTCACCTCTCGGTATTGATTGAGACAATGCGTCGCGAAGGATATGAATTGCAAGTGGGACAACCACAAGTAATCATCAAAGAGATTGACGGCGTGAAGTGTGAGCCTGTTGAATTGCTCACAATCAACGTCACTGAGGAGTACTCAAGCAAAATCATCGATATGGTGACTCGTCGCAAGGGCGAAATGGTGTCGATGACAGCGCAAAACGACCGTGTACACATGGAATTCCACATTCCATCGCGTGGTATCATCGGCCTGCGTAACAATGTGTTGACAGCCTCGGCCGGTGAGGCTATTATGGCACACCGTTTCCATGAATATCAACCATGGAAAGGTGATATTGAGCGTCGCACAAATGGTTCGCTCATCGCTATGGAAGCCGGCACAGCATATGCCTACGCTATCGATAAGTTGCAAGATCGCGGCCGTTTCTTCATCTTCCCACAAGAGGAGGTTTATGCCGGACAAGTGGTAGGGGAGAACGCCAAGGATAATGATATAGTGGTGAACGTGACCAAGTCGAAGAAATTGACCAATATGCGTGCATCGGGAGCCGACGACAAGGCGCGTATCATTCCTCCGGTAGTGTTTAGTCTTGAAGAAGCTCTCGAATATATCAAGGAAGATGAATATGTAGAGGTAACACCTCACCACATTCGTCTACGCAAAATAATCCTCGATGAAATCGAGCGTAAACGCGCCAATAAGGTGTAGATGGTTTTAAGAGATAATTAAAAGGTGGGATCAACCCCCTCCGGCGCATGCGCCTCGTCCCCCTATTTTTCTGCGAAAAACAGAGGGACAGTTGTATTCGCAAATGAACCATTAGTATTGAAGATTTTATTGAGAAAAATTTTAATAGATAAAAGGGATTGTCCTCTCGGGCAATCCCTTTCTCTAACTAAATAATAATACTATTTTTATTGCTTCTATTGTGGTTGGAAAAGGCTATTTATTGCAGTTGTGAGTGCTGAAAGCAACGAGCATCCACACCATTTTTTCTTGTTCGGCGATATATCCGGTGAGCATGTCGGCAGTTACCACATCGTGAGCCTCTTCTGCTACTTTCAATGCCTCTTTTTCAAGGGCGATGAGGTATTTGTAAGAGTCGAGCACATGTTTCACAGCTCCGTCACCGCAAGTGATACCGGTTGCTTCGGGCAATTTAGCCACTTTGAGATATTCGCTGAAACGATTTTCGGGAACTCCGCCGAGCATCAAGATACGTTCAGCCACTTCGTCGATTTTTGCCGCCATTCCGTCGTAGAGGCTCTCAAATTTCTCGTGAAGGATAAAGAATCCGCGACCTTGAATGTGCCAGTGAATGCCACGAAGGTTGGTGTAATGTACTTGGAAATCGGCTAAGAGTTGGTTGAGAGAGTTAACTACTGCGTTAGCACTATTTTCGTTGATGTTGATGTAATTTAAAGTTTTCATATCTATAATTTTTTGTGTTGTTAATATTTTTTCTTTCCTTTGCATTACAAAGGTATAAATTGGAGTTGCTCTTTGCAACCGATGAAATCTATCGTGTTATTGATAGAATTAATAATGTAGGATAAAAATCTGTTTGTCATGACTTTACAGCAATTTGAGTATATCGTGGCGCTTGAAAAATTTCGCCATTTCACCAAGGCAGCCGAGTATTGCAATGTGACTCAACCCACATTGAGTGCGATGATACAGAAACTTGAAGATGAACTCGAGGTGAAAATCTTCGACCGTTCTCAACAACCCATTGCCCCCACCGCAGCCGGTCAGTTAGTGATAAAACAAGCAAAAGAGGTTCTTGTTCAAGCCGAACAGATAAAAAATATCGTTCAAGAGCAAAAACAAGAGGTTTGCGGAAAATTTACACTTGGGGTGTTGCCCACGATTGCTCCTTATTTGTTGCCGCGATTCATATCTAATTTTACGCAGAAATATCCTAAATTGGAACTTCGCATAGCCGAATTGAAAACGCATGAGATTAAACGCGCGTTGCTATCGGGGGATATTGATGCCGGTATTCTTGCTGATATTGAGGATTTGGAAGAATATAACATTTCGCATCTCTTTTATGAGCAATATATGGCTTATGTGTCAAATTCATGTCCTTTATATGAAAAACAGTTGGTGAAAAGTAGCGACCTTCAAAATCATCAATTATGGTTGCTCGACGAAGGGCATTGTTTCCGCGATCAAATGGTGAAATATTGCCAAATAAAGTCGGCACAACAAAGTCAGATGACCTACAGCCTTGGCAGTATAGAAACCTTTATGCGCATGGTTGAAAGCGGCTGTGGCGTTACGTTTATTCCATGGATGGCGGCACAACAATTAAGCGAATGTCAAAAAGACCTTGTGCGGCCGTTTGCCATACCCATTCCCACACGTCACCTCGTGGCAATCACCAACAAGAACTTCATTCGCCACACAATCATGCAAGCCATCGTAGAGGAAGTGCAAGCCTCAGTGCCTAAATCAATGCACTCCCTCGCCACATCACAAGTAGCAGTGTATTAATCGATTTATAAAGAAAACAAAAGTCGCTAAGGTCAATAAGACTTAGCGACTTTTTTATGTATATAAGTAATGTAATAGAAATGTTAAGCCCTTTTTATTATCTTGGTAATACAAGATTTAATGTGAACACAAATATTCTTTTGTTTAATTTTTTGTTATGCCTTATGGCATTTGGGAACCACCTCCACCGCCAATCGTGCGAAGCACGGGAAAGCGCAGCGACAATAATAACCGAGGGTTTAGCGCAGCGATACCCCCGGGGTAGGGGCGAGCTACCTCCACCGCCAATCGTGCGTCTGTAAAGACGGGAACCTGCGTGAGAGCGTCAGCCAAAACACTCCTCCTATCCCCTGAAAAAGAAGAAACAATGGTGTCAATGAGAGTGGCAACTCTCCTCTTGAAAATTACTAGGTAATTTTTAGGAGGAGTACGGCGAAGCCGGGAGGTGGTCAGAACATGCGTTAGCCATATGCAAGTTATATCTGACTTGCTGTGGAGGAGTTAGATAGAATGTCGGAATGGACAGGGGTGTTTTTTGTTTAATTGTTTGTTATGCCTTACGGCATTTTGGGACCACCTCCCGGCTTCGCCGTACTCCTCCTATCCACTGCGTGGCAGGAGGAGAGTTAGGCTTACGCATTATGAACCCCGAAGGGCTCAACGAGGCTTGCCCGAGTTAATTATTTTGTATCGTTGCTACGCCTTAGATAGGCTGCGCTTCGGCAAAGCAAGAAATAAAAAAGCAAAATAATTATGCATTATGAATTATGCATTATGAATTATTTACTATCGTTGGCTACGCCTTAGATAGGCTACGCTTCGGCAAAGCAAGAAATAAAAAAGCAAAATAATTATGCATTATGAATTATGCATTATGAATTATTTTGTATCGT
>JAZNGZ010000097.1:0-6030 GCA_045576735.1 Muribaculaceae bacterium | reverse complement strand
AGTGTATTTCGCTGACAGTTACTGCTCTTGGCAAAAAGGTGCAATCGAAAATATCAACAAACTCATCAGACAATACATCCCGAAAAAGTCCAATTTCAAGAACTTCTCCGACAAGTACATTAAAAATGTGACAAAAAAATAAAACAAAAGACCTCGTAAAAAATAAAATTTTTCAACCCCTAAAACGGAATTCTTCAAACAAATTGCTATTTTTGCACTTGCTACTTGAATCTGCAAAAAATAAAATGATAAAATTTAGTAAATGTTGCTGTGATAACAAATAAAATAATTAAATTTGCATAGTTATATTGTCCAACTATGGATTATTGAGAATTTAATTTTATAAATCGATTTATAAATAATAGTATTATGTCAAAAGTTACAGTTGTAGGCGCCGGAAATGTGGGCGCAACATGTGCAAATGTATTGGTAACAACAGGTGTTGCCGACGAAGTAGTATTGATCGACATCAAAGAAGGTCTTTCAGAAGGTAAAGCAATGGATATTATGCAAACAGCTAATATCCTTAACATCAACACTCGTCTCACAGGTGTTACTAACGATTACGAAAAAACTGCAGGTAGCGATGTAGTTGTTATCACTTCAGGTATTCCTCGCAAACCAGGTATGACTCGCGAAGAACTTATCGGTGTTAACGCAGGTATCGTAAAATCAGTTACTGATAGCGTATTGAAATATTCTCCTAACGCTGTTATCGTGTGTGTATCTAACCCAATGGATACAATGACTTACCTTATCCACAAAACAAGCGGTCTTCCTAAAAACCGCATCATCGGTATGGGTGGAGCACTCGACAGCGCACGTTTCAAATTCTATCTCAGCCAAGCTCTCAATGCTAATCCTAACGAAATCGAAGGTATCGTAATTGGTGGTCACGGTGACACTACAATGATTCCTTTGACTCGCTATGCTGCTTATCGCGGTATCCCTGCTTCAACTCTTCTCGAAGCTGATACTCTCGCTAAAGTTGCTGCCGACACAATGGTAGGTGGTGCTACATTGACAGGTCTTCTTGGCACTTCAGCTTGGTATGCTCCAGGTGCTGCTGCTGCTCAAGTGGCTGCTGCAGTAATCCACGACCAAAAGAAACTTATCCCTTGTAGCGCATTGCTCGAAGGCGAATATGGCGAAAGCGACATCTGCATCGGTGTTCCTTGTATCCTCGGTAAAGGTGGTATCGAAAAAATCGTTGAATTCGACCTTAACGACGAAGAAAAAGCACTCTTCAAGAAAAGTGCCGACGCTGTGCGCAACACTAATGCTGCACTCGCTTAATAAATTAGCATGTTAACAAGGGTCTGCCCCTTAAAACAATAAGCAAAGATTGGAGCATACACGTTGCGATTTGTCGATGTGTGTGCTCCTTTCGTTTTTATTTAAAGGGACATATACACGTTCTGTAAATTAATTATACAATGAAAGAGATTAATCCTGTTGAAATTAGCGATAATTTTATAAAACTCATTGCGAGCGATTGGATGCTTATCACTGCCGGTGATGAGGCGAAATATAATATGATGACTGCCAGTTGGGGCGGAGTTGGCGAATTGTGGGGAAAACATGTGGCAACGGCTTATGTGCGTCCCGAGCGTTACACCGACCAATTCATCGCCGACACTCATCGTTTTACCCTCTCATTCTTCCCTTCTGAGATGAAAAAGATGCTCGGAGTGATGGGAAAGGAGAGCGGTCGTAATTTCGACAAAATGAATTACGAAGGATTAACCGCAAAAACATTGCCCACAGGGCAGGTGACATTTGAAGAAGCACGCTTGGTGCTCGATTGTAAAGTGCTATATGTTGATGAATTAAAAGCAGAGAAATTCTTAGATAAAGACTCTCTCGCAAAATGGTATAACGACGGCCCCGGTGGATCATTGCATAATATTTATATCGCCGAAATAGTAGGCGCATGGATAAACGAATAGATATATAATAAACAATAAATAAAGAATTGTCATGAAAAAATTATTATATATTTTTGCAACAGCAGCATTGACAATGACAATGTCGTGCGGAAGCAATTCGACACAAAGTGAAAAATCAACCGAAGATTCATTGGCTGACGATTCCACCCAAAAAGTAGAAAAGGCAATCGAGGCTCAACGCCAAGATTCGATTGCAAAAGCACATCAAGATTCAATCGTAAAAGCACGAGAAGATTCTATAACTAAAGCACGCCAAGATTCAATCGCTCGTCAAACTCGAGTAACTCCTGATATGGCATTTTTAAATGTACATGGCCCTGTGAAGACCGTTAAAGATGAAGATGGGAAAATGTGGGAATTTACTTCTGATGGGAAATTAAAATCAGTACCATCGGGCTACACTCGCAATAGTAAAGGATATGTCATAAAAAAATCTACACCTTATGATGAATGGACCTATAACTATAATGGCAATATGCAATTGGTCAAAATGTCATATGAAAATACCGAAAGTGGTGAGGGTAGCTTGAATGGAAATTTCTCTTACAATAAACAAGGATTTATTAGTAGTTTTATTGCAAAAGAAATGTACGAAGAAGATGTCTTAGTGAAAACAATTCAATATAATTACACTAATGTGGATAAATATGGCAATTGGACTGCTAGGACATGGACTCAGAATATTAAAATACAGAATCCATATCTAAATAACAAAATAATGTCAAGCGATACTACCAAAGGGTCTCATCATCGCACAATAACCTATTACGAATAAACCAATAAATGGCGAGGGCGGCATTAAAATCGGGATATGAGTTGCATAATGGGGCGTCTTGTTATGTGATTGATTCTGTGCTAGGCAAGGGTGGTTTTGGTATCACCTATAAGGCTTATTCTACATTGGCTGAAGATGATCGCAAACGCTATTTTGCTGTTAAAGAGTTTTTTGTAGAGGATTGGTGTGAACGCAATGAACACACCGGACATGTCGCTTCGACCAATCCCACAAAAGATAAATTTGAGAATGGCAAGCGCGATTTCTTCTCTGAGGCCAAGCGATTGAGCCAAGTGTCGCACTCAAATATTGTTAAAGTATATGATGTGTTTGAAGAAAACAACACCATATATTATGTGATGGAATGTCTCGAAGGAGAAAGTTTAGATACTTATCTCAAAGCACATGGCTCATTGGCAGAAACGCAAGCCTTGGCATTGATGAAACCAATATTTGATGCCGTAGAGGTGCTTCATGCCAATAATATGACGCATCTCGACATCAAGCCGGCCAATATCATGCTCAAAAAAACAGAGGGAGGTGATTCAGTAGCTGTTCTTATCGACTTCGGGTTAGCGAAACATTACGATACCGATGGTAATCCAACTACTACATTACGCCAGAGTGGCTATAGCGATGGCTATTCTCCAATTGAGCAATATAGTGGCATCGCTACATTCTCACCCCAAAGTGATGTTTATGCATTGGCCGCTACATTGTTCCATTGTCTCACCGGCCATCGCCCGTCAAAGTCGACAGAGTTGACCGAACAAGAATTGGAAGAACAACTCTCGGCAAGTGTGAGTGGAAACGTGAAAGATGCAATCGTCAAAGCGATGCGAATGAGCAAAAAATCTCGCACTCAGTCGGTTACAATGGTCATTGATGAGTTGTATAAAACCGACTGTACTCAGCCGGTGTCAATTGTATCTGAAGAGCCATCTATCTCAGAAGAGTCACAGCCAACATATTATCTTGATGAAGAATATGAAGATGAGGCGCCTGGTAGTAGAGGTAAGATTCTCAGAATCATATTTATCGTAATTGCCTTAGTCTTAATTGGTTGGTTTTGCTATGATTATATGCAAGATGGGGCATCGTCAAATGCAGAAGCAATGCGTCAAGATTCAATAGCTAAAGCCGAATCTCTAGCCAAAGCACGTCAAGATTCGATTCGTCAAGAATCCATTCGTCGCGATTCCATTCGCCAAGATTCAATGTGGCGTTATCGTGTGACTCCCGACTTGGCTACATTTGATCTTCATGGTCCGGTAAAGAGCGTAAGTAGTAAAAAGAGGGCGTCATTGGAAGATGGTGTTTTATCTCTAAATGTGTCGTTTTCTGAATCAGGTAATGTTCAACGAGTTACCGATGGAGATGTTGTATATACTATATCCCGAGATGCTCAAGGACGTATTAAAACTATGACCTGCCCGTTTTTGGGAGGTCCTTATACAAGAGATGTTTATTCTTATAAATATAATGATGCGGGTTCTTTGCAAAAAGAAACTTTGAATGCAAATTACGATGGAGAAGGGACCTTGGATATCTCAAGAGAATATGACTCAAATGGAAATATTGTTAAGGAAAAGTTAGACAGAGAAGGGGATGGAGGCGGATTTTATAGTACCTCTACATATAAGATAACTCAAAAAGATGAGTATGGAAATTGGATTAAAAGGGCAAAAACTATAAAATATAAAGATGAGATTGCTGAAGAGTTTTTGGAATTGAATGAAGATACTTCTCGGCCATCGATTGTGACAGGCACTAAAACTGTAACCGAAACTCGCACAATCACATATTATAGCAAGAAATAATAAATAGATATATAAAAAAGAAATGAAAAAGATCGTATTTAGAATGTTTAGAGTGGCGATGTTGGTGATGGCTGTTGCAGGAGTGATGAGCTCGTGTGGAGGCAATTCGACTCAAGGTGAGAAGGAAAATGTCGACACATTGCAAGGAGGCAAAGGCGCTAATGCTACGTCCGATTTGGCTACATTTCAATTGAAAGGAGCTGTTAAAAGCGTAGCCTACAGTGATGATTATTATTTTGAAAAGAGAACATTTAATTTCTCAAAAGAGGGGCAGTTGCAATGTGACAGCACAATGAAAGTTGAACGCGATTCATTAAATCGCATAATGACGATTGTATTCCCTTATGTTGCGCAAACGGGTGTGACATTGGATTATATCGTGCGATTTAAATATGATGAAAAAGGCCGAGTTAATTCAATCATTGACGAGAAACAAGGATGGAAAGGTTATGCTAAGCTCATTTGCGATGACCAAGGATTTGTGGCAGTAGATAGCACTAGGGGTCGACATGAACTAATGGTGACAAATTACACTTACTCGGGTGTTGATGATAAAGGAAACTGGGTGGAACGAGAATATGTGTCGCGTCACGAATCAAAACACGACTCATTGCCCCAAGAAACAGGCTCGGAAAAACGTGTGATTACTTATTATTAATTGAGTAATTTATAGAAATTGCTCTGTAAAATGATTTTTATTGAAAATTAGATAGATAAGAAACAATTTTAAAGATATGAAGAAATTAAATTTATT
The DNA here is from genome assembly GCA_045576735.1 of Muribaculaceae bacterium. Classification (GTDB taxonomy): domain Bacteria; phylum Bacteroidota; class Bacteroidia; order Bacteroidales; family Muribaculaceae; genus RGIG4079. Next base: position 732 of record JAZNGZ010000097.1, on the reverse strand, counting down.
ATTAGTGGCTGCCTTTATGTCGATAGGCATGTTGACAGTGTCGTGTGGTTCGGGTTCCGATAGTAAAAACGAGACTGATTCAATCGCTCAAAAAGGTGATTTTGGAGACCCAAATGCAGAAGAGAACAAACCTTCGCGAGTAAAAGAAACAATCTCTTATGGAGGAAAATTTAAAGAGGTGTCGGGCGCACGCATAACAAAAGAGTCAATTAAAGCCGCAACTAAAGTGAAGGCTGTTTTTATAGAAATGGGTAATGACCCTTTGATGCAAGCAACATTGATTTCGGGTGATATACCGGTTAAATATGATGGCGCAGCTGAATTTATTTATGCCAAATTTGAAGATAATCCTTTGATAGCAGAGGAATTTGGCGTGTCAAAAAATGATGTACCTGTGATAATTGTTGCCGATAAAGAGGGTAATGTTAAGAAATTTACAGGTGAAAAAGCTAAGGCTGAAGCTGAAGAGGCTCTAAAAGGATTGTAATGTAATATTAGAGGGAATTTATAGTAAAATTTCTTATAAACACAATAGAATAGGGAGGTTGTTGAAATGGGCAACTTCCCTATTTTTAGGGTCATATTTTTATTTTTGATGAAGATTCCAAACCGAAGTGCGACCCCAGCGGTGAAAATAATATGAAAAACACCGCGGGTTTGCCCAGCGGTTGGGGCGCGTAGCCCCAAAGAGCGAATCTCAGAAAAAAAGGTTTAATTAGCAAAATAAAAAAA
>JAZNGZ010000096.1:0-20056 GCA_045576735.1 Muribaculaceae bacterium | reverse complement strand
GATGTTGTAAATGCTTTGAATGGAGACTGACACACCCTCTCTCCTCAGAATACCACTAATCTGTTCTGGCGACCATTGATGCTCCACAATCATCTGCTTGATACGCCACACCAACATTTGATCCAACGCCCTGTTTGTGGTGGTTCGCTTCCTACGCGCCAACGCCTTTTCATGGGCTTTGTCCCACAGATAGTTCCCTTTATCGGTGGAATTTCGTTTAATCTCACGATAAATCGTTGATTTACTGCACTCAACTATTTGAGCGATTACTTTAATAGGTGTTTTACTTTGCAATAAGGCGAAAATTTGCGACCTTTGTTGCGAGGTTAGTTGATTATACATAAGCAAAACAAAATTAATTAATCTTTGGGAGACTTCGGTCTCCTTTTTTTATTTTGCTAATTAAATCTTTTTTCTGAGATTCGCTCTTTGGGGCTACGCGCCCCAACCGCTGGGCAAACCCGCGGTGTTTTTCATAATATTTTCACCGCTGGTGTCGCACTTCGGTTTGGAATCTTCAAGTGCTTAATTATCGCCTATGTAGAATATACAGCAATTTACATAGCAATACAATCACGATGGCCTCAGAAAATTTATTGTTGTCATATATGCAATTTTGTCGTTCACCAATTCTCTAAGTTTTTTAGATAAGACATAAAAGCTGACGCAATTGATGGGTTATGACTGATGTTTTTCCTCATTCCTCTTAGTAAAACAAAAAACGAGCGGGATTGCCGCTCGTTTTTGTGTATATTTAGGTAATGTCTATTAGAAATTCAAAAGACCTGTAGCATCACCTTCAACTTTCAATAAAGTTGCGAAGTTTTCAGCAGTCAAAGCAACACCGTCAACAGTACAGCCTTTGAATGTCATAGCCTCACCTTGAGTGAAGCTTACAACATAACCTTTTTCGAATTTACAGTTTTCAAATACAGTTTCGCAATAAGGACGGATACCACCATTGAAGACAGAACCTGCTTCGAAATAGTTGCTGATGCTAAATTCTACATTGCTGAATGAAGCATTGTCGATAGCGTCACCATAAGAAATCCAACCTTGCAATGAGCTATTTTTTACAACCAAATTGTTTTCTTCAGTGTTAACAGCAGCGTTAACGTTCAATGCGTAACCTACGTTTTTAACAGTTACGTTATCAATGGTAATATTGCGACCTGGTTTTGTGAAATAAAGAGCACGAGTTGATTTTTCGCCCCAATATACGTTGTTTCCTTCAATTGCAACATTTGATACAGTTACATCACCTGTACCATTTACGATATAGTTTGTTGCAACGTTTTTAGAAACAGCGATTGTGTTGTTGTTACCTTGGAGAGAAGCACCTGTGAGAACGATAGATTTGATAACAGAAGCGTCAGCGTTTAATGTAACTACGCCATCAACAGCTTTAGGAGCAACACATACTTCGAATACATTGTCTCCAACTTTTACTGATTCATAACCTTCTGCAACGAAATTACCATTGTGGAAACCGGCTATAGGATTTTCTGAAACATTGTTTGCAGGGTCGAAGTTAACAAAAGTACCACCATAAACATTGATGTCGCAACCATCTTTACCATTGCCGTAGAGGTTCAATACTGCATATTGAGGAGAAGCAAAAGATACGTTATCAAGAGTTTTTGCTTCAAATGTACCAGCGTTAATATCGATAACACCATTACCACTTGCATATATTACTTCAGTTGCAGCTTTAGTTGCACCAACATAAGTACCACCATTGATAGTTACTTTAGAGTTGTGACCTCTTGCCCAAACGGCACGAGTATTACCAGTTACAGAACCACCTTCACCATTGATAACCAAGTTACCATAAGCAATGATAGCATCACCTTTTTCCAATTCAACACTTTCATTGTTTACAGTAAGGTTTTTACCGTTAAGGTTAAGAACGAGAGATTTGCCTTCAGCAAGAATCAAAGTTTCGTCAATATTAACGTCTTCTTCGAGAGTGTAAACACCACCGTTAGCAAAAGCAGCAGCGAGTTCGTAGTTGATTTCTTCTTCACCTTCGAAAGCATCGTCGATTTCAATCTTAAGATCCATTTCGCCTAAGAAGAAGTTACCTGTAAGAGTAGTCAAGTAGTTACGTTTAACAGGAATGTCGAGAGTAGCAAGGCTCTTTTCGAAAGTAGTGCCGTCAGAGAAAGTAACAACAACTTTGTCGATGTTGATGATTTCACCTGTTGCAGTAGCAGGGATATAGTCAACAAGAAGAGTTTTAGCATCACCTTCGCTTGTGTAGTCGGTAACAACTTCAGAGAAAGTTACTTCAGAAGCTTCAGTAGCCCAGTTACCTGTTGTTGGGTTGAATTCAGTAGGTTGAGCTTGTTTGTAAGTAATAGCAACCTTTTCGATAGTTTTGCCAAGTTGTTTTTCAGCAGCAGCAAAGTCTTCAGCGATGATGCGAAGTTTACCGGTAGCACGTTTCAAAGTAGCGCTCATAGTAGTTTCTGCTTTGATAGTAGTAGAAACATAGTAAGCATCAACTGTTTCGTCGTTGATAGCGTTTGCTTCAACTTGTTTAGTGAGGTCAGTGATAACACCGTCCATTTGTGCATAAGCAACGAGTTCATATTCTTCACCAAGAACCAAAGTTGGTTTGAAAGTTACGCTGGCATTAGCGTTAGGAATAGCTGCAGTAGCATCGTCACGCCAAATTTCTTTGCCATTGTAATAAAGAGCAGCAGTGAAAGTTACTTCACCTGAACAGTTAGAAGCACCACCAAGAGCAGAGTTTGTACCACCATTAGCAGCACGAGAAGCAATAGCTTCAGGAAGTTGGAAAGATAGAGTCACCTCTTGTTCTTGACCCACTTCAGGAGCAGCGACGTCGTCGCTACAAGCTGTCAAAAATAGACCAGCTGCGAGAAATGCAAAAAATTTCTTCATGATTAAAAAATTTAAATTTAAGTAATTAATAATTTGTTTATTTGTTTGTTTTATTTATTTGTTTTATTTGTTTGTCATCAAATCATTTCTATCTCCAAATCGGTTTTGATCAACGGCATAAGGGATTACAAATTCATCTTCAAAGCCGTCGTCCATGTTAATACCTCCCGAACCGGTCGATGTGGCAAGGAATCGACCAATCACCACGGTCAAGCGGTCGGCATAAAGTGGTATCTCTATATTTTTATTTGTTGAAAGTAACGCATCATAAGGGTTGTATACTGCCATGTTGATGTTTACATACGACACATCGCCATTCACAAATGAGTAGTCGTCGGCCACACACACCATTTCATTGCCATCAAAGTCGTAGGTCATAGGTGAAAGCACGTAGCTCAATCCCGGCATACCATCGTTGGGGCGTTGCTCAACAACAGTGTAACCCACATTTACAAACGACGGATAATTGACCTTTACGGCATTTTCTTCAACAGGTATGTCGGTAAGGGATTTATATTTTTCATAGTCGGTGGCAAGCACCACATATCGACCTTGAGGGCGTATCAATGTTGTTTCGTAGTGGCGTGTCTGCCCTTCATAAGCCACATCTTCAATAACAAAATCATAGGCTTGAGAGAAACAATCGCGCTGGTCGTTATCGAGACAATTACGGCGACGTTCGAGGTCGCTCATGAGTTGATTGAGGTCTTCGGTGTCATAGTAGTAGTCTTCGATTGTGCCTTTGGGTACAAAGTCGGCCCATGCAAGCAAAGTGTATTGCCCCGAAGGAGCATCAAAAGAGATTGTATGGCTTGGAGCATCTACATTATAGTCAATAATAGCACAATCGCGCGAAATCAATCGTGCATCGCCATTTTTTATATCGTCGCGAGAGCCGTCATAAAGTTCCCACACAAGACGCAAATCCCAATCATCGAGGTCGATAGAGTTTTTAGCAAGGAATTCGGCCATTGTTTGAGCCAGATTTGAACGAGTGTTGGGCAATTCATAGTCCATGGCATGATACTCATGTCGCTCGTTTCCCACATATTCAATCACCTTATATAATTCAGGACCCGACTTCTTCACGTTCATAGTGAGCGTGATTGAAGCACATCCTTCATCGGGATGTTCGTGAATAGTGTCATGGCAACCGGTTGTCACGACAGCAAATAATAACAATAATATGCAAATAAAATATTGCTTCATTATTTAATTATCGCTTTCACTACCGATGATTTACGCGGTTTCCACCATTTATATGTTAATGAAATGCCGGCACGGGTAACACCCCAATACCAGTCTTCGCCTGTGCGGAACACTTGTCCGTTGGGACGGTTATAAAATGCTTCGTATTCGTAATTGGCAAATCCTAATCCTAGATTGAATTCTAATCCCCAGTTTTTAGTTGCCCCAAAATTGATTGCATAACCATATCCTAGGCCAAATCCCCATAATGGACGCTCGGGGTCTTGATAACGGCCATGGTCATTTATTGCCACATTAAATCCTGCAATGTGACCATGAGCGCCAAAGTAGTGACCTTCGCCGGCTTTTGAGAGCCAATAGCGCACCTCGGGTTGAGTGGCAAGCACACGTATCTTGCGAGTGTCGGATAAGTCATATGGAGAATAGTAGATGGGCACATCTACCGACCAACGAGGTGCAAATTCATATTCGAAGCCCACATTGGCAATTGTTCCTGCAAGGAATAAAAGGTTGGTTTTCACTCCAAGAAATCGAGTTTCCAACACAGGCGCAGGTTCGGGCTCGGGTTTAGGTTCAACTACCGGTTCGGGTATGCGTTGAGGCATTGGTGCGGGCTTGGGGGCGGGAGGAACGATTTCGATAGGCTCGGGAACAGGCACAATTTCTTCTTTTTTCTCCTCTACCGGTTCTGGTTTTTCCACTACTTCATAATATATGTATAACTTCGCTCCACGCAATTGAGGGAAGAAATTGCGATACATATAATTCCAAGTGCGACCTTTATTTAATTGTTTGAGTTTCTTTTTGAGAGCTTCAGAAGCTGCTTCATCGTCAATAGCGGGTAGAGGATCCATTAGTTTCAACACTTTAGCCTTATCGGTCATATTTGACGCTTCAACAAGTCGTTTCAACCCTTTCCAATCCTCATTTTGAGGATTAACTGCCACTAAAGAGTCTTCAAATTGCGCATATTGATGTAAATAGTTTGCTACCGATGCCGCACGTTCGTTGGATAGGCGAGCATTTGTTGCCCTACTCCCCTCGGGAGATCCTCCGGCAAAATAAACAATGCGATTAATCTTATATAATGAGTCGGCATTAATCAATTGCAATTTTTGTGCATAAGGATTAATGCGGCTACCATTTTCGCTAAATGCTAAGTCTATATCAGATTTTCCTTGACGAAAGAAAACCTGAAGCGAATCGACTTTTTCTTGCGAAAATACTACTAAAGAAGTTAATATAAATAGAATCAGTATGTAAGGTTTCATGGTTGAATCCATGATGTTTTTTCGTATTAAAAAATTAATTTTTAATCTTTCACTTAAAAGTAAAACGTCTTTTTTGCGAAATATTATGATTAATTGTTTAAAATTTGTTAAAATAATCTTACGTCTGGGCAAGCAGCCATATGCAACAAAATGCATATTTTGCGTTTTTTAGTAATTTTCCAACATTTTGATTTATTTAAAGCTAATTAAACGTCAAAAACAAATAAAATTGCATTTATTGCGTTATTTTTGTAAAAGCAATGAAAATTATAAAATACACATATGATTTTAAGGAACGTTGGAACAACTTTGTAACAACGTCGAAAAACGGCACGTTTTTACATCTACGCGATTTTATGGAATACCATAGCGATCGCTTCAACGATAGCTCGTTGATGTGTTTTGACGATACCCAACGTATTATCGCCATATTACCCGCCAATGTAAATGGCAACACTTTATATTCACACCAAGGCCTTACCTATGGAGGATGGATAACACCGGTGAAAGGGTTCACTGCAAGCACCATGCTTGAAGTGTGGCAATTGATGAACGAGTATCTATCGACTATCGGGGTTAAACATATCATATACAAACCCACGCCACACATCTATCACCGCTATCCAGCCGAGGAGGATTTGTATGCCATATTCCGCAATAATGGAATAATACAATCCACTCAAGTATCAACCACTATCCCACTCGACTCTACAAGAGTGCTATTTAACGAAAATGCTCGTCGAGGGATTAAATATGCCGTAGCCAATGGTGTGAGTGTTTCTGAATCGGACGATTATGAAGGATACTGGAACATATTAAGCGAAATGCTTAAAGAGTGTCACAACACAAAGCCGGTGCACTCAATCGACGAAATAAAACTATTACACAATCGTTTTCCTAACAACATTAAATTATACACAGCCACTCACAATGGTGAGATTGTAGCTGGAGTGGTAATGTTTTTCACTCACACCGTTGCGCATGCACAATATATAGCTGCATCGGCACATGGCAAGGAATTAAAAGCCCTTCCACTGCTTTTCAACTATATCATAGAATATGAATCGGGGCAATGCCGTTATTTCGATTTCGGAACCTCTAACGAAGATGACGGTCATTATCTCAACCACGGATTAATAACCCAAAAGTGTGGCATGGGGGGCAGAGCTATCGTTTACAACTCCTATCAACTCACTCTAGATTAAACTCCCTCAAGAATCGATTTTAATAACATACTCTCATAAACAACGAGGAGCACCATAATTACATACGGTGCTCCTCGTTTGTTTTATAATAAATCAGTTATATTATTTATTACTTGTAGTATCTGTTTTTTCGGTTTTAGCTTCCTCTTTTTTAGATTCTACTTTATTATAACGTTCGTTCAATCCTTCTACAATTTCATCAGTAATATCTAATGAAAGGTTGAAATATACCCCTGCCGATTTGAAAAGAATAGCATCATATTTTTTCTCCTTGTTATAATCAATCACATAAGAATTGATTGAGTCAAGAAGTTGTTTTTGCCATTTATTATCTTCTTCAGTTGCTTTAAGTCTTAATTCTTGCTCTTTCTTAGCCGCATTCATTGCCATAGTCTGACCTTTTTGCATATCGGCTTTATAGCTCTCTTCGGTAAGATATTGATTAGATTGCATTTTTTTATTACAAGCAGCTTCAAAGTTTTTTACCTCAGTGTAGACTCCTTTAATTTGATTTTCAAGCGATTGATTTTTAGAAATCAACCATTCTTTATAATCTTTCGCAAGATGATAATTCTCTGAGATTGAATCCATATCGATGTAGCGAATATTTGTTTTTGCCTCAAATGGATCACTTTTTTTCACAACTGTTGTGTCATTTTTATCTGTTGACGTTTTAGCTCCATCTGATGAGCATGACATTGTAGCCGACAAAAGCAAAGCTACACCTGCTAAAAGTGCTATTTTTTTCATACTAGCGTTTTAATTTCTATGTTATTTTTACTATTATTTTTTATCATCACACGATGTGCATTTTATATCTTTATTTCGTAGTGCTTCATTGTCGTGAACATGTGAGGAGGGAAATTTACCATTTTTCACAAATATCACTTTTACAGCCATCAAAACAATGGCAATAGCCAACAATATTATCGAAATAACTACGATTTTCATTACATAAAATGCGTTTTCGCGGTACAAATATATGAAAGGAATCCTAAATATTTGCAATATATAAATTTTATTTTGTAACTTAGTGAGCGATTTGTAACATTTTTAACATAATTTTCCATCGTTACAATTTTTTTAAGTCGTAAAACTCACTTATTAAACACAAAAAATATGACTCTAAAAGATTTAAAACCCGCATTGATTTGGTCGATTTTCGACGAAATAACACAAGTACCTCGTCCTTCTAAAAAAGAAGGGAAAATACGTCAATGGCTTCTCGACTTTGCCGCTAAAAACAATATCGCGGTTAAAACCGACGAGATTGGCAACGTGGTTATGAGCAAACCTGCTACTCCCGGACACGAAAATGCTCCCGGCATCATTCTTCAAGCTCACATGGACATGGTGTGTGAATCAAACGACCCAACATTTGATTTCGAAAACACTCCTATCACCACTCGCGTTGATGGCGAATGGGTGTGGGCTAACGGCACTACTCTCGGCGCTGACAATGGTATAGGTATGGCCGGTGCTCTCGCTGCCTTAGTTGACAACACTCTTGTTCATGGTCCACTCGAAGCATTGTTTACCGTTGATGAAGAAACAGGCTTGACCGGAGCTAACAATCTTGGCGAAAATATGATTTCAGGTTCAATCCTTCTTAACCTCGACTCTGAGGACGATGCTGAAATCTTCGTAGGTTGTGCCGGTGGTGTTGATACTACTTGTACATTTAGCTACACTCCTCAAGCAGCTCCTCAAGAAAAACAATATCTCAAAATCGCTGTTGCCGATGGCCAAGGTGGACACTCAGGTTGCGACATTCATTTAGGTCGTGCTAATGCCAACAAACTTCTTGCTCGTTTCATTTGGCAAGTGGCTCAATCGCAAGAGTTGACGTTAGTGGAAATCGAAGGTGGCAACTTGCGCAATGCTATTCCTCGCGCTGCATCGGCTGTGATTGGTGTCGACAAAGCCACTAAAGAAGATGTGCGTGTTGCTTTTAACAATTACATCGCTGATGTAGAATTTGAATATGCCGGAGTAGAACCCGACCTCAAACTCACTCTCGAAAGCGTTGACACTCCTCAACAATGCATCGACAACGACACTGCTGTGAAGCTCATCAATGCTCTCTATTGCGCTCCTCACGGTGTGATTTCAATGAGCCGCGACCTCGAAGGTCTTGTTGAAACTTCTACCAACCTCGCATCAGTTAAAATGCTCCCCGGCAACGAAATTCTCGTTACCACAAGCCAACGCAGCTCGGTTGACTCTCGCAAATGGGATATCGCTCACCAAGTTGAAGCTGTGTTTGCCCTTGCAGGTGCTAAAGTTACTCATGGCGATGGCTACCCCGGTTGGGCTCCTAACATGAAATCTCCTATCATGGAAATTGCTCGCGATGCTTACAAAGAGCTTTATGACATCACTCCTGCAATCAAAGCTATCCATGCAGGTCTTGAATGTGGTCTTTTCTTGCAAAAATACCCACACCTCGACATGGTTTCATTTGGCCCGACATTGAAAGATGTTCACTCTCCAAAAGAAAGAATGCACATTCCTGCAGTAGAACGTTTCTGGGGTCAACTTTCACTTGTATTAAAGAAAGTGGCCGACCTTAATAAGTAATACATTCTCATATCTATAATCATCATAAAGGAAAGCCGCAACATAATTGCGACTTTCCTTTATGGCGATTTATTGAAAATCTTATAACTTATCCGTTTCCTCTTTTGTTTGGAATATATACTACATCTTTTATGAAAAAAGTTTTTGCGACTCCCCTTTTGGCCCTAGGCGCGATAATAGCCCTATCGGGATATGCTTGTAACAATAGTCCTTCAAATTCCGCTACAACCAATCCTTGTAGCGATTCTACCAAATGCACAACCAACTGCTCCGACTCAACTATATCAACAACATCTCAATACTCATCCCAATCCCTAACTGAGAAAGACTATCAAGAGGTTGCCGAGCAATTGGGAATTGAAGTGGCGGCAATAAAAGCGGTGGTGGAGATTGAAGCCGGACAAGCCCACGAGGGATTTTGGGTTCCCGGTAAACCTATCATAAATTATGACATGTCGATAGTAAACAAATATGCTCCAAAACTTGGTGTAAAGTTATCTAGTTATCGCAAAAGTCACCCCGAAATATGGAGCGCTAGCCGTAAGAAGTATGGCTCTCAACAAGCCACTGAGTGGGCTAGATTTGAAGCATTGCGAAGTGTCAACAATGATTTAGGCATCTATGGCTGTTTCTGGGGGATGTTTCAAATAGGAGGTTTTAATTGGAAAATATGTGAGACAAAAAGCGCCGACGAATTTTTCGAATTGATGTGTCGTTCGGAACGCGACCAATTAAATCTTTTTGCCAAACTCATCACCAACACCGACATGGTAAAATATCTCAAAGCTAAAAATTGGGCTGGTTTTGCCTCTCGATACAATGGTCCCAGCTATGCTAAACGTGGATACCACACCCGCATGGCAAAAGCCTACAACAAATATAAAAATCAATAATAGTAATCCCATAAAAACAGTCTTTAATGAATAAATTTGTCATATTTTTATTTGTAATGATTACTTCATTGTCATCATTAGCACAAAATAACTCGACCGATTCTTCAGTCGAATATTTCGATATGGGGAAGTCAATTAAATTTTGTGATACCGAATATAAATTTGCGTGGAGCACTCATCCCTATGATTTTTATTATCTGCAAGAATATCTTCCCGAGGGGGAAACTTTTGACAATTACAATCAAATGTTTACTATTGGTGTAATATTTTATGGCGACGCTCCTTATAATAGCGAATTTGCAATACAAGCAAAAATCGAAGAATTAGAAAAGCGAAAAAAGACTGATCAAGTGTGCCGTTACATTGTTGCAGAAAATAATGGCGAATATATCCTTGATTTCATTGTAAGCGACAGCAAAAACGACAAACTTAATTTTGTGGAAGCCGACATTCATTACTACAAAGACGTCACAATAAACGGGATTAAAGCTAACGTTTTATACTTTTATTCACGTAGAGCATATGGCGACGACATTATTCCTTTCATGAAGTCAATCCAATCGCTTAGAAGCGAATGGTATGAAAATATCACCAAGTTACCTCTTCCTAAATTCTAAAATCGAGCTATAGCAATTTTACCTTGAGGGGCTAAATGATGATTATAGTCTCTCAAGGTTTCTTTTTTCTCTAAAAACACTTTAAAAGTCTACCCCTATATAAAGACTATTTCAATAAATTAGTTCTTTGTTTTTTTATTTAAAATAAATAACTTTGCAGTCAATAAATACTACACTATTATGTATATTAATGAATTGAGTTACAGCCCTCGTTCCCTCAGTTTAATCAAAGAGGCTTCTAAACGCATAATTATCCTTGATGGCGCGATGGGCACAATGATTCAGCAATGCAATCTTAGCGAAAGGGATTTCAGAGGCGGCAAGTATTCATCATGGAGTTGCAATCTCAAAGGGTGTAACGATGTGCTTTGCCTCACAGCGCCACATGTGATAAAGGATATTCACCTACAATATCTCAATGCAGGTGCCGAAATCATTGAGACCAATTCATTTAATTCAAATCGTTTTTCGTTATCCGACTATGCTCTCGAAAATGAAGTGGAAACGATAAACATGGCTGCCGCTAAGGTAGCACGCGAGGCGGCTGATGAGTTTATGGCAAAGAATTGCGACAAGCAATGTTGGGTTGCCGGCAGCGTGGGACCGACAAGCAAGTCATTGTCAATGGCATCTTCGCTCAATGACGAATCGGTTAATTGGGACACGCTTGTCAATACCTACATCATGCAAATTCGTGCATTAATAAAAGGTGGTGTTGATTTACTTTTAGTCGAAACAATCTTCGACACTCTCAATGCCAAAGCTGCAGTATATGCAGCTCGTCAAGCCATGGAAATGGAGCAGCAACGAGTACCATTGATGCTTTCAGTAACCCTTACCGAAAGCGGTCGCACTCTTTCAGGTCAAACACTCGAAGCATTTATTGCGTCTATTTCTCATTGCGAACCCCTATCAATAGGTCTCAACTGTGGATTTGGTCCCGACACCATGACTCCTCACATCGAAGCGTTGCAATCAATACCATTTGCAGTGAGCATGCACGCAAATGCCGGATTACCCAATGAGATGGGTGAATATGACGAAACTCCGGCAACAATGGCGCAAAAAGTCGCACCAATAATCAAAAACGGATGGGTTAACATCATAGGCGGTTGCTGTGGCACCACCCCGGCCCACATCAAAGCAATTGCCGAAACAGTAAAAGAGAACAGCGGAAAGATAAAAGAGATAAAAACGCCCAACTCTCAATGCGTTCTTGCCGGACTTGAAGCTATGGAGATTAGTCCCGAGCGTAACTTTGTGAACGTAGGCGAACGATGCAACGTGGCAGGGAGTCGCAAATTTTTACGACTCATCAATGAAGGCAACATAAGTGAGGCACTACAGATAGCAGAAACTCAAGTAGATGCCGGTGCACAAATTATCGACATAAACATGGACGATGCCATGCTCGATGCCGAGAAAGAAATGGCACAGTTCATAACCAAATTAGGTTCTGAGCCACAAACCGCACGAGTGCCGTTTATGATTGACTCTTCTAAATGGGAGGTCATCACTTCAGCATTAAAACTCGTTCAAGGCAAGCCCATCGTCAACTCAATAAGCCTAAAAGAAGGCGAAGATGCATTTGTTGCCAAAGCGCTACACATTCGTGAAATGGGGGCTGCCGTGGTGGTAATGGCATTTGATGAAGATGGGCAAGCCGACACATACCAACGACGCATAGACATATGCAGTCGCGCTTACAACATTCTCACCTCCAAAGTGGGATTTAATGCCTACGACATAATTTTTGACCCTAATATACTTGCAGTGGCAACAGGCATAGAGCAACACAACAGCTATGCCGTAGATTTCATCAATGCCACTAAATGGATAAAACAGAATCTGCCCGGAGCCAAGGTGAGTGGTGGTGTGAGCAACCTCTCATTCTCATTCCGCGGCAACAACTATATTCGCGAAGCGATGCACGCATTGTTCTTGTATCATGCCATAAAAGTAGGTATGGACATGGCTATCGTCAACGCGGCGTCATTGATGCCGGTCGATGAAATTCCTCACGATGTGAGAAACGCTATCGAAGACGTTTTGTTCAACCGCGATGAAGAGGCTACTGCTCGACTCATTGAAGTAGCGCAACGAGTCAAAGCCGAAAAAAGCGGCGAGAAATCAGCCTCCATCGTCAATGTCGTCACTGAGTCCCTCTCTCCACAACAACGCATCGAGCAGATTTTGATTAAAGGGAGTGCCGACGACATGACGACTCCATTACACGACATCCTATCACAAAATGAATCTCCCATAGGCATTATAAACGATGTGTTGATGCCGGCGATGAACAAAGTGGGACAACTTTTTGCCGAGGGGAAACTGTTTCTACCTCAAGTAGTGAAAAGCGCGCAAACTATGAAACGCGCCGTCGACATTCTCACTCCAATAATTGAAGAGGAAAAAACTCTCAACCATCAAACCTCAACTCTCAACTCAAAAAAAATCGTCCTTGCCACGGTGAAAGGCGACGTGCACGATATTGGCAAAAACATTGTTGCGGTAATTCTATCATGTAATGGATATGATGTTATCGACATGGGTGTGATGGTGCCTGCCGAAGATATTATTGCCAAAGCTAATGAGGTCAACGCCGACTTCATCGCCCTTAGCGGACTCATCACCCCTTCACTCGACGAAATGTGCCATGTGGCGCGACTCATGGAGCAACACCATATGTCAATTCCACTTCTCATAGGTGGTGCCACCGCTTCAGAAATGCACACTGCCGTAAAAATAGCACCTTGCTATAACCACCCTGTGGTTTACATCAAAGATGCCGCTATGATTCCAGCCGAAATCGAAGCTCTGACCGACGAAAACCGCTCCGATGAATTCATTGCTAATCATTATGCACGTCAACAAGTGTTACGACAAGAACACGCACTGTCATCACCCTCTATTTCAATCGAAGAAGCTCGAAAACTCAAATTCGAATATGGAACTGACGTCGAACCTATCACTCCCAAGCAACTCGGACAACACGACATATCAATTAAAGTGAGTCAAATTCGCCACTTAATTAATTGGAGAGCGTTTTTTGCGGTGTGGAAACTCGATGCATCGTTTGCCGAGATTGCCAATTTAAATGGATGCGACCATTGCCGGGCTCAATGGCTTGCCGCTGTTCCTCAAGAGCATCGAGGAAAAGCAGCCGAAGCCATGCAACTATACAAAGAGGCTAATCGTGCGCTCGATTATCTCGAAAAAGAATTGCCCGATGGGTTGACCGCCCGCGTGGTGTTAATGCCTGCCGGAAGCGACAACGAAGATATCATATATCGTCATAATGATACCGAATACGTCCTCCCTACCCCTCGACAGTTGCACGGCGAAGCACCTCTATTGTCTCTTGCCGATTACATCAAACCCATCGAAAAGAACGACCAATTATGTGATTGGATTGGCGCATTTGCAGTCACCGCGGGCTTGAAATTGCAAGAGATTATCAACAAAAAACGTGAAGCCGGTGACGAATTCAAAGCGCTGCTCTATCAAGCTCTTGCCGACCGATTGGCCGAAGCTGCTACCGAATGCACATATCACACTGTAAGAGAATCTTTATGGGGATTTACTGCAAAAGGAATACGTCCGGCGATAGGATATTCCTCCCTTCCCGACCAACGACTAGTTTTCGTTGCCGACAAAGTGCTGAAATACTCTGAAATAGGAATCTCTCTCTCCGAGAACGGAGCTTTATACCCTGTGGCGTCTACAACCGGATACATTATATCACACCCCCACGCTCGATATTTCATCATTTAACATTTTTAATACTAAATATATTCATTACACACTATTTTATTTATAATTTTGCTAAGCACTAATTTAATACACAAAATAATGAATAATATTTTTCATAAAGTTGAAACAAATATGTTTTCAAAGATAACTTCAATAGTAACTTTATTTTTGGCAATTATATTTTGTAGCAGTTGCGCAATTGCTAATTCCGACGACTACACTCAAAAAAGTTCTCAAAAATATGGCGACCTTGAAAAAGTAAACACACCAAGCTCTCTTCCTAGCCAAATAGTGAAATATGAAGGTTACACATTATCATTTAATAGCAAAATGCATGTCCCCAATTGGGTTGTTTGGG
This sequence comes from Muribaculaceae bacterium, assembly GCA_045576735.1. Taxonomy (GTDB): domain Bacteria; phylum Bacteroidota; class Bacteroidia; order Bacteroidales; family Muribaculaceae; genus RGIG4079. Next base: position 5,260 of record JAZNGZ010000096.1, on the reverse strand, counting down.
AACTTACCGGCACCGAAGTGGAAGGTACTCACCCACGAAAAGACAATTTTCGTGGCGATGATAATGTTGCTGGCTCGGCCGAAAAATGGGACTATTCTTACTCGGGCTACGACCGTGGCCACATGGCTCCTGCCGGCGACATGAAATGGAGCAAAGAAGCCATGGACGAATCATTCTATATGACCAACATGTGTCCGCAAGCAAAGGCACTCAACACCGGTGCATGGAAAAGTCTTGAAGAGAAATGTCGTCAATGGGCCGAAATTGATAGTGCAATAATCATTGTGTGTGGTCCGGTGCTCACCGACCCCATCGAAGAATATATTGGAGACTCACGCGTAGCCGTGCCTCAACGCTTTTTCAAAGTGATACTCTCACCATATGTCGACAATCCTCGTGGCATAGGCTTTATCATGCCCAATAGCAAAGTGCCGGGTGGAATGCAAGCTGCGGCTGTGAGCATCGACGAAGTTGAACGCATCACCGGCCTCGACTTCTTCTCTTCACTCCCCGACGAGATTGAAAACGAAGTGGAATCGCAATGCAAATTCCACTATTGGAGCACCCTCAAAAAGAAGAAATAATACCACCTGCATTTCGAAATTCACCGATAATATGCACAAAACCTTATTCTTTGATTTAAAAAATCAAGGACAGAGAAAATATGTACAAAAATTTACCAATATTATGATTATGCATAGGTTTGAAATTTCTCAAATTACATATTATGTGTAAATCATATGTATTTTCTAAAATTAGAATAACATGAATATTCATAGTGTAATCAAGGGAGTTCTATTAATTCACTTTTTATCATCTTTTTGATATTTAGTTTCATTTTTTCACCTTTTATTTTGTACATAGAACAAAAAATGCCTATATTTGTTCTCTCGACAGAACAAGATTAATTATGATACAAAAAAGCGTCCTAAAAAACATAATCGTTGACAACTACAGAGAAATTGAAAATCATAAGGTTATCAATCGAAATATTACATTTGATAAATACGGAAACTATGTACTCGTAGGCGCTCTAGAGCCGGCAAGTCATTTTTGTTATATCAACACATTCAATCGCTATTGGCAAATGGATTGACATGGGACGAGATGTTATATTTAAATTTTGAAGATGAACGTCTAATTGATCTGACAACTGAAGATTTAAATACAATATTAGAGGTTCACTATTCAATGAGTGAAAAAAAACCGATATTGTTTTTAGATGAAATTCAGAATATTGCAGGATGGGATAAGTTTGCTCGCCGACTTGCCGACAATAAATACCAAGTATTTATCACAGGCAGTAATGCCAAAATGCTCAGCAAAGATGTAGCGACGACTCTTGGTAGCAGATATATTATCAAAGAAGTTTTTCCTTATAATTTTGCCGAATATTTAAGTGCCAATGAGCTCAAACTACAATCAGGGTGGGAAAACTCCACTACTAATCGAGCGGCAGTACAACGTTTTTTGCAATCCTATTTTATGGGAGGCGGATTCCCTGAGAGTGCCTGCATGGCTGCAAAAAAAGACTATCTTATGGGAGTATATCAGAAGATATATCTAAACGATATTGCCATGCGCAACAACATTGAAAACAAATTCGCTCTGCGACTGATGTTTAAGAAATTGGCTGAGAGTATTAAACAGCCCATATCTTTTTCCCGATTGACCAACACTCTCAAGAGTGTGGGTGTAAAAGTCTCAACAAATACCATAATAAACTATATTGATTACTCAACTGATGCATATTTGATATTTCCAATAAAAAATATTGTTGACAAACTCATAGATAGGGAAAGTAATAAAAAATATTATTTCATAGATAATGGCATATTAAATTTACTCACGATAGAAAATCACAGTTCGCTTATGGAAAATATCGTGGCAATAGATTTGTTACGAAAATTTGGCACTGACGAGAACGTTTTTTTCTACAACAAAAATATCGAAGTCGATTTTTATTTACCCGATGTTGAGTGGGCCATACAAGTGTGTCTTTCTCTTTATGATTCAGAAGACAAAAACACGTTTAGTCGTGAAACTTCTGCACTTGTTAAACTAAGTAATTTTTTGAATTGTTCTCGACACATTATTATCACTTTTGACGAAGAAGACACTATAATCATTGATAATATAACCATTGAAGTTATCCCTCTTTGGAAATGGCTATTACAGAAATAATAGCTATTTTTAACAACCGTCACAATTGGTGCACGCTCAAAAAGAATAAATAAGTCATTTTCTTTCCTTAACATGCTAATAATCCGAACATTTTGTTCTTTCCCACATCAGTCAATAGGAAAAACACAAAATGCCCATATGTGGGCAAACTCTCCTTCTGCCTCGTCAGTGGATAGGAGGAGTACGGCAGAGCCGGGAGGGGTAAAAACACCAAATATATAACCCTCAATAAAAAGGAAAATAAAAAATATTGTCATTACATATTCTTATGTCATTAAGTCAAATAATTACTCATTGTGAATTATGCATTATGAATTATAATTGTGTATCTTTGCACTATAATATATCTGTTGGCTCATTTTTGCCAACAAAAAACGCTCTACAACGATGATAATGACCGATGATACTATATGCGCCATCTCCACTCCTGCCGGTGTGGGAGGCATTGCCGTGGCTCGTGTGAGTGGCAAAGACGCCATCACGCTTGTTGATAAAATATGGAAAGGAAAATCACTATCCAACGCCGATTCCCACACTGCCCACCTCGGCACTATCGTCGACGAGCAAGGCGAAGCCATTGACCAAGCCGTGGCAACGGTGTTTCGCAACCCTCGCTCTTTTACCGGCGAAGATGTGGTAGAAATTGCCGTGCATGGCTCTCGTTGGGTGCAACGCGAACTTATCAACCTGCTCGTGCGCACCGGCTGTCGCATTGCCGATGCCGGCGAGTTTACACGTCGTGCCTTTGCCAATGGTCGCATGGATCTTGCCGAAGCCGAAGCCGTGGCCGACGTAATCGCATCATCATCGCGCGCCGCTCATCGCATTGCCATAAGTCAGATGCGTGGCGACTTCTCTCGCCGATTGACCGACCTTCACGACCAACTGCTCAACCTCGCCTCTTTGCTCGAACTCGAACTCGATTTCTCGGAAGAGGACGTGGAGTTTGCCTCTCGTCATAAACTCCTTGAAATAGCACAAGAAATTCACTCAGTAGTTACCCGATTAGCATCAACCTTTGCCACCGGAGCAGCCATCAAAGACGGCGTGCCTGTAGCTATCGTGGGCGAAACAAATGCCGGCAAATCAACCTTGCTCAACCGATTGCTTCACGAAGAACGTGCAATCGTGAGCGACATTCACGGCACCACTCGCGACGTGATTGAAGACACTATCGAGATTGGCGACACACTTTTCCGCTTCATCGACACAGCCGGACTACGCGAAACAACCGACGTGATTGAATCGCTCGGCATCGAACGCACCATTAGCAAACTCACCGACGCACGCATAGTGTTGTGGGTGATAGACAGTGCAACCACGCCCGGACAACTCTCATCGGTGGCTCAACGCGTATTGCCTCACACCTCGCCCGACCAACCAATCATCGTGGCTCTCAACAAAATCGACATCAACGCCGAGAACGTCGAAGCATTGCAGTCGGCTCTTATGGAAATACTCCCCGAAGTAGCCATTGTGGCACCAATTTCGGCACAACGAGGCGACGAGATTGACGCATTACAACAACACCTCATCAACGCATCGGGCAGTGCCGACATAGCCCCCGGCGAAGTGATGGTGACCAACGCACGCCACTACCAAGCGCTCACACGCGCCGGCGAATCGATAGCACGCGCCATCGACGGAATAAACATGGGCATTTCGGGCGACTTCATAGCCCAAGACGTACGCGAAACCCTCCACCACCTCGGCGAAATCACCGGCACCATCACCACCCAAGACATCCTCACCTCAATCTTCTCAAGATTTTGCATTGGAAAGTAAATCATTAATATCAAACAGTTAGACTGATAATAACTGATTAACATAGCACTCTTTACGGGTGCTATTTTTACATAAAAGAGACTGCACCTCAGCAAATTACAAGCCCGTTTGTATTTGCATTCGGTTTGCACTCTTTTTGTTTGTGCAAGCATCGTTGTTAATCATTGCTAACCTATGTACTGAAATTAACAAGTACAAGAATTAAGAAAGGCAGGAATTTCAATCCATCAAACGCGGCTTTATTGGACTCCATTGCAACTATGGAGCACCGCTGAAGGATGTTGATGTTTAGATGATTCCTACTTAAATGACACAGGAGGGCAATAAACCCTCCTGTGCAGTTTATTCAATGATTAAATATTATTTACTAGAATCATTACTATCAAATAGCGATTTCAGCTGGCGGTCGAAGTCGCTCATAATTTCTCTATCTTGTATTACTCTGAACTTCTCATATTCTGTAAGCGCTTTTTCTTCGGCCTGCTCATGAGTAATACGCCCCGCATCTGGAAGCAAGGCTTTATTGTTCAATTCCATATATCTACTGAGTACATCTTTCCAGTCAGCCATTGTCATTAGTATATGGTCTCTGGCTCGAAGTTCAGCCATATCTATGAAAGCATTACTCAAAAGATTTAGCGATTCAACCTCCTTGTCGCTAAGATAGTTCTTGGCTATCGTAACATCAGACTTTATAACTCTGCCATCGGGAGCGTTCTTCCAAGTAGTAAGTCCCATATGGGGACGCTCTGCATCTGCGCGATCATAGATTATTTCGGCAGCAGTCTGTTTCGTTACGGCATAGTGCATCATATTCTGCACCGTCTTGAAGAATAGCTTGGTTATTTCGCTATCCTTGTCGTAGTCGGCACTACATTCACTATATATGTCCGTAATCTTTTGATAGTAACGACGCTCCGAAAGGCGAATCTCACGAATGCGGTCAAGCAAATCATCGAAGTAGTCTGCCCCGAAAACATTCTTTCCTTTCAGTCGCTCATCATCCAGCACAAATCCTTTAGTCAAGTACTCTTTCAGAACCTGAGTTGACCAAATGCGGAACTGAGTTGCTTCATAACTATTCACACGATAACCGACAGCGATTACTACATCGAGGTTGTACATCATAACCTCTCCAGAACATTTGTCCGAAGGTATTAGAATTTTTCTAATTGCATCGGACAAATGTATTTCTCCGCTTTGCTCAATTTGCCTAAGTCGGAGGCCAAGCCAGCTTAGGAAGACAATGTCATAAATCAACTCCTTGGGTCACAGAAAGGACTGGGCAAGG
>JAZNGZ010000095.1:0-128431 GCA_045576735.1 Muribaculaceae bacterium | reverse complement strand
AATGACTTCTCCGACAAGTACATTAAAAATGTGGCAAAAAAATTAAACAATAGACCTCGTAAAAAATTAAATTTTTCAACCCCTAAAACGGAATTCTTCAAACAAATTGCTATTTTTGCACTTGCTAGTTGAATCTGCATTTCGTCATAGATTGTTGTTTGGAATGTGTATAATGTGTTTTTGATGGTTATTTTTGTAATGTAATTAAAAAATAATAATAACTTAAAACTATACAATTATGAAGACGATTTTTAAACAATTATTAGTAGTGTGTGTAATGTTTGTAGGTTTAACTGTAACAGCTCAAACAACAGCCGAAGAGTATATGGAATTAGGTGATGAACTTGTTAGAATTGAGGCTTATGAACAAGCTGTAAATTGCTATAGTTGGGCCGCTGATAAAGGCAATTCTGAGGCTTATTATAAATTAGGATTGTGCTTTGCCAATGGATATGGTGTAGATTGTGATGCTGCGTATGGTAAAGAATTGATAAATTATTCAGCTATACATGGGTTTGTGCAGGCTCAATATATGTCGGCTTTAATTTCTCATTCAATTGAAGATTATGAATCTGCAGTATTCTGGTTAGAAATGGCAGTAGAACAAGGTAATGCTGATGCTCAATGCCTTTTAGGTCTTTATTATATGGAAGGCATGGGAGTAGAAAAAGATTGCGAAATGGGTATTGACTTGATATATTCAGCCGCTAGAAAAGGCAACGAGGAAGCTATTGAATTTATTAATGAATTTATGTCGGAATAAAATAGAAGTTACGATATGTTTAGATTTAAACAAATGTAAAAAGCATGGAAGAACGTAAAGTTTTACCATGCTTTTTTATGACGAAGAGGATGTTGTTCTCTTAAGACGCTTGCATTACGAGGAATGTAGTGTAGGCGATGTAGCAAGCAACCATTACAGCTCCTTCGATGCGAGTGATAGTGCGTTGCTTGAATAACCAGCCAAATATGAAGAATAACACACTGGCTCCTACCATTGTGAGGAGGTCAATATTGTTGATACCTCCCATTGATAATGGAGTAATTGTTGATGCACAACCTAAAACAAAAAAAGAATTGAATATATTGCTGCCAATGACATTTCCAATAGCCATGCCCGAATTTTTTTTCAAAGCTGCAACTACCGATGTGGCAAGTTCGGGAAGTGAAGTGCCGGCAGCAACGATTGTTAGCCCTATAATAGATTCACTTACTCCTAAGCTACTAGCTATGCCACTAGCTCCGTCGACAAAAAATTGTCCTCCAAATATCAATCCGGCCAATCCTCCAAGGATAAACAACGTGGCTTTTATTCCCGATATTGTTTTTACCTCTTCGGTTGAATCTTCGCTATTGCCATTTTTTGCGATAGAGAAAGTGTAGCGCATAAAAATGGCAAAGAATAATAATAGGATTAAACCATCACCACGGCTCAAAAGATCGGTAGAACTTCCGTTTAGTAAAATGTCGTTGGCGCAAAATAGAATAGCTATAGCAGATAATATCACAAGGGGTATTTCATTACTCATGATGCTTTTTTCAACCTTGATAGGCATCACTAATGCCACACAGCCAATAATGGCAAGAATGTTGAATATATTGCTACCAACAACATTCCCAATCGCCAATTCTGCACTGCCATCAATTGCAGAGAGAGTACTAATAACTAATTCAGGGGCAGAGGTGCCGAATGCAACTATAGTCAACCCAATTACAAGGTCGCTTACTCCCCATTTTTTAGCCACTGATGAAGCTCCATCAGTTAAGCAATTTGCTCCAATTAAGATTAGTGCAAGTCCACCTATTAATAGAAGTATATTTATTATCATTATTATAATGTGCCTTTTGTCGAAGGTAGTGAATAATTGTTTATATCGCGGTTTATCGCCATTTTTATTGCGCGGGCGAGAGCTTTGAAAATGCCTTCGATTTTGTGATGCTCATTAGTTCCCTCAGCTCGAATGAATAGGTTCATGCGGGCGCTGTCACTTAGACTCTTGAAGAAGTGTAGAAACATTTCGGTAGGCATTTCGCCAATCTTTTCACGTTTGAAATCAGCCTCCCACACAAGCCAAGGACGTCCGCCAAAGTCGAGAGCAACTGTGCAAAGGCAATCGTCCATAGGAAGAGTGAATCCATAGCGCTCGATACCTCGTTTGTCACCAAGCGCAATGCGTAGTGCATCTCCAAGCGCAATGGCAGTGTCTTCGATAGTGTGGTGTTCATCAACGTGCAAATCGCCGTTTACTTTTATCTTTAGGTTCATGCCTGAATGACGACCTATTTGTTCAAGCATATGGTCGAAAAATCCTAAACCGGTGGAAATCTCACATTGTCCCGCCCCGTCGAGTGATAACTCTATGTCGATTTGAGTTTCGCTTGTGTTGCGTGTCACATGGGCTTTACGCTCATTGTCAAGAAGAAATTTAGCGATATCGTTCCACGATTTGAAGGCGTTTTCATTGATGTATATCCCTTTGCAACCGAGATTTTCGGCCAATTTCATATCGCTTTGGCGGTCGCCTATCACAAACGAATTTTCGAGATCATAATTGCCGGTGAGATACTCGATCAATAGAGCTGTGCCCGGTTTGCGAGTAGGTCTGTTTTCGTGCTCAAACGTGCGGTCGATGATGATGTCGTCAAATTTTATCCCTTCGTTTTCGAGAGCTTTCAACATCTTGTTATGGGCAGGCCAAAAAGTGTCTTCGGGGAATGAATCGGTACCTAATCCATCTTGATTGGTTACCATCACCAATTTATAATTCAATCGGGTTGCAATCAAGTTCATCGCACGCATCACACCGGGAAGAAATTCCAATTTTTCAAGCGAATCAACTTGGAAATCAACCGGTGGCTCTACGATGAGAGTCCCGTCACGATCTATGAATAACACACGTTGTTTATCTTGCGCCATATTCTTGAATTTTTTCGATTAACAATTTGTTTTCCTCGTCATTTCCAACAGTGATACGCAAGCAGTTGCCACATAAATTCACGCGACTACGATTGCGCACAATCACACCATTATAGCGAAGGAAAGCATAAAGAGCATTGGCATTCTTCACTTGCACAAGCACGAAGTTGGCATCAGAAGGGAATATCTTTTCCACCTCATCAATCATTGCCAATTCAGCTACAAGTTGGTTGCGAGCATCGAGAATCTCGGCAGTTACGCGTTTGATGTTTTCTATATCATCGAGCACTTTAAGAGCTTGTCGTTGAGTGAGAATGTTGATGTTATAAGGATATTTCACCTTGTTGTAGATTTCGATAATTTCTTGAGAAGCATATGACACTCCAAGTCGCATAGCGGCACTTGCCCAAGCCTTTGAGAATGTTTGCATCACAATCATTCGTGGGAATTCATCGAGATATTCCACCATAGAGCCTTTTGGAGAGAAATCGATATATGCTTCGTCGATTACGGTAATGCCCTTGAAACGAGTACAAAGTTCACGTAATTGTTCGCGAGGAAATGCATTTCCGGTAGGGTTGTTGGGTGTGCATATCCATAATATTTTAGTGTTTTCGTCGGTTGCATTTAGCACCGCATCAACATTGAGTGTGAAATCCTCGTTGAGGCTCACTTTTCGATATTCTACGTCATTGATATCGGCACACACTTGATACATGCCATATGTAGGGTCGAGGGCTACCACATTGTCAATACCCGGACGACAGAACACACGGTAAGCGATGTCGATACACTCGTCACTTCCCACACCGAGGAAGATACGCGACGCATCTACGCCACGAATAGCACCCAATCGCTCTTTTACCTTCCATTGCAGTGGGTCGGGGTAGCGGTTAAGCCCTTCAATGCGACTATTTTCGTTGGCATCGAGCCATGCACGCGCTTCGCCGGTAAATTCGTTACGGGCACATGTATAAGGCTCTAGATTCCATATATTTGGTCTTACTAATTCTTTGAGTGACATATCCTGCAATTAGTTTTGTTCTATAGATTTTAAACGTAGAGTCATTGCCATTTTGTGTGCATGTAAATCTTCATTTTCAGCCATCACTTCCACTGCTCGTCCTATCGAGGCAATTCCTTGTGGGGTTAGTTCTTGGAATGTGATTTTTTTTGTGAAACTATCGAGATTTACACCGCTATAAGTGCGAGCATAGCCCGAAGTGGGGAGAGTGTGATTCGTGCCCGAAGCATAGTCCCCGGCACTTTCGGGAGAGTAGGGGCCAACAAATACTGAACCGGCATTTTTTACTTTGGCGGCCAATCCCCAAGCATCGCTATGGTTGATGATGAGGTGTTCGGGAGCATAGCAGTTTGAGAAGTTCATCACTTCGTCATCGTCGTGCAATAATATCATTCGGCTGTGGCTCAATGATTTTTCCATCATTTCGCGGCGAGGCAACACGTTTAATAATTTTTCGATTTCAATAGGTAATTGCTCAAGAAGTTTTTCAGAGGCTGTTACCAATATCGATTGGCTATCGGGGCCATGTTCGGCTTGAGAGAGAAAATCTGATGCAACAAATGATGCGTCAGCGTTTTCATCAGCAATTACCAACACTTCAGACGGGCCGGCAGGCATATCTATAGCCACGTTGCCTTCGCTCACTTGGCGTTTTGCCTCGGTTACAAATCGGTTGCCGGGACCGAATATCTTATACACAGCCGGAATCGTTTCGGTGCCATATGCCATAGCAGCAATGGCTTGTGCTCCACCGGTTTTGAATATATGTTTTACTCCGGCCTCGCTTGCGGCATATAATATGGCCGGGTGTACCTTGCCATCTTTTCCTGCGGGAGTGCAGAGGATAATCTCTTCACAACCGGCAATGACAGCAGGAACGGCAAGCATCAATACTGTTGAGAATAGTGGAGAGTTGCCTCCGGGAACGTATAAACCTACCTTAGTGATAGGCACTTGGCGTTGGATGCATTTCACACCGGGAGCGGTGATAACTTCTACCTCGGCAGCTTGCGCTTTGTGGAACGCCTCGATATTTTTTCGAGCAGTTTCTATGGCCTCTTTTAATTCATCGCTCACAAGCATTGAGGCTTCGGCTATCTCTTGGTCGCTTACTGCGAGAGAGTCGAGTGATGCACCGGTAAAACGTTGCTCATATTCTTTTACTGCCACATCGCCACCTTTAACCACGTTGGCAATAATATCGGTAACAATGGCTTTCACTTCCGATGCTTTATCGGCGAGAGCTCGTTGCGATAATTGTTGCCATTTGTCGGCTGATGGATATTTAATTATTTCCATTTTTGAGTGGTTGAATCATGTTTATAAAACCATTTTTTCGATATCAAGGGCGAGGATTCCTTCAGCACCAACGGCACGGAGTTTGCCGATGATTTCCCAGAAACGTTTTTCTTCGAGAACGGTGTGAACCGAACACCAATCATCGTTGGCAAGAGGTAACACTGTTGGGCTCTTGATGCCGGGCAACACGGCCAACACCTCATCGAGCTTTTCGCGAGGCACATTCATCAAAATGTATTTTTTGCCATCAGCAGCCTTCACTGCATCGAAACGGAACAATAGCTCATCGAGAATGGCTTGCTTCTCGCTTGAAAGAGCGTTTTTAGACGAACCAATAAGTACCGCTTGACTTTCGAGTACTTTCGCCACCTCTACAAGGTTATTGCTCACGAGGGTTGAACCCGATGAAACGATATCGAAAATGCCGTCGGCAAGACCGATGCCGGGAGCAATTTCTACCGAACCGGTAATCACATGAATATCGGCATTGATGTTATTGTCGTTGAGGAATTTTTTTAGAATCACAGGGTAAGAAGTGGCAATTTTGCGGTTGTTAAACCATTCCACTCCATTATATTCTATGCGTTTGGGAATGGCGAGCGACAAACGGCATTTACTGAAGCCAAGTTCTTTAATCACTTCAACGGCTTTGTCTTTTTCGAGCACTTCGTTAAGTCCAACTATACCAATATCGGCAGTACCCATAGCCACTGATTCGGGAATGTCGTCATCGCGGAGGAAAAGTAGTTCGACAGGGAAGTTGCGCGAAGGCACAAGCAATGTGCGTTTCACCGACGTCATTTTTACCCCGGCTTCAGAGAGCAATTCCATTGTTTCTTCATAAAGGCGGCCCTTTGATTGTACCGCGATTCTAAGTTTTGTTTCCATCGTTATATGTTGTTTTTAATTATTATCAAATATAGTATATAAGTTTGCCTCTTAAAAAAAGACTAAGCCGGACACCTTATAAGGAAGCCGGCTTGGTATATTTTTTATTCAATTCATGAAAGTTTTACACATACCTCATAACCATGCTCCTCATTAGAGAACAAGATGATGATAATGATGATGTGTAGTGCTATAAATCATTGTTTGATTGAAAATTTCTAATATTTTCTGCAAAGATACAATCTTTTTGTTGCAAATGCAATACTTTTTGTAGAAATCTGTCATTAATGCTACTCTTTTTGTTAAAAGTGTAAAATATACGCAAAATATTTGGCATTTTGATAAGAAATAGGTATATTTGCATCAAAATCACACAAACAATCTAGGTGTTAAATAACAATACCTATAGAGCTTATGTAAATTACTTTGAGAAGATTTGTCATTGAATAATAATTTATGGGAACTTCTATAAATCTCCATAAAAGAACATTCTCAATAACTACTGTTTAATTAACTCGTGGAATATATAGAAATTCCCCTTAACTAATAATATGAATTATGAACGTGAAAACTATTTACATTATTTTATTTATGGCAGCCTTAGCTACTACAGTATCGGCGCAAATGGTCAATAATCATGTGGAATCTTTTGAAACCGAGGAGGAAGGAAGAACCGAAGTTGGATCATGCCCACAATCTCCTTATCATCTAATTGATTCTACTAATTTGACAGAGAACCCCAAGGAGGATAAAATATTCTATGTGGTAGATCAACGAGCTGAGTATCCTGGTGGAAATGTTGAACTATTGAAGTGTGTTAGTCATAATATAATATATCCTGAGAAAGCTTACGAGGAAGGGGTAGAAGGACGTGTAGCAGTATCGTTTGTAGTAGAAAAAAGTGGTTGGATTTCTAATGTTAGAGTAGAACGTAGCAGTTATCCACATCTTGAAGAAGAAGCTGTGCGCGTTGTGGAAAGTATTCCTAAAAGATTTACTCCCGCTAAAGTGGGTGGCGAAATTGTGCGAAGTAGATTTGTTCTGCCAGTCTCTTTTCGATTAGACAATCCTATTGTAATTTATAATCGAGGATATAGTTATGAACTTAAGAAAGACTATGCAAAAGCATTGGAATGTTATCATCGAGGTAGCGAACTTGGGTCGGCTCAATGCCAATCACGCTTAGGCTATTTTTACTACATGGGCTATGAGGTGGAGAAAAACTATGAGGAAGTGGAAAAATGGAGCCGAAAAGCCGCTTTGCAAGGAGATGAACTGGCACAATTTCTACTAGGAGTGTGTTACTTGAATGGTTATGGTGTGCAAGTTAATAATGAAGAGGGGGTGAGATGGATTAAAAAAGCAGCTGAGCAAGGTTTGAATGAAGCGATGTATTCTCTAGCATTGTGTTATCAAACCGCCTTTGTAGTGTCTAAAGATATGGAAACAGCGATTGAATGGTATTACAAGGCTACACTAAAAGGATCTGATGCCGCAGCAAGGGAACTTATTAAACTTGCCGAACAGGGTTATGCTTCGGCTCAGTATAATCTCGGAAAATGTTATATTGGTTACCAAAAGATTTTGCTCAATCATGAAAAAATGGCAAAATGGTTTAAAAAGTCGGCCAATCAAGGATATGCCAAAGCACAATTTGCATTGGGTGAATGTTATTTCTATGGAGTAGGAGTTGACCAAAGTTTTAAAGAGGCAGTGAAATGGTATCGCAAAGCAGCCCTACAAGGTTATGGCTTGGCCCAATTTGTATTAGGAGAATGTTATGCAAAAGGGAAAGGCGTGAAAAAGAATGAAGATGAAGCTGTTAAGTGGTTTATAGAGTCAGATAAACATGATTTTTTTAGAGCCAATAGGTTTATCGAAGGCTTCGCTAAGAAAGGGAATGAAAAAGCGATAGAATATTTAGGTTGGTGATACAGAATATTGTAAATAAGAATGGGAGAGCGCATTGATTGCATTCTCCCATTTTATTTATTGGAATTTGATTGAATGTCAGTCTTTTTCAATTGTGACTTTGGTGCCGACTTTGACTAGTTTGACTAACTTAACTAACACACTATTGTGTACGCGTATGCAACCGCTACTAGTGCGAGTGCCGAGCAATTCGGGGTAACATGTGCCGTGAATGCCTATCATTGTGGTTATAGGCGTTTTAAGCCGAATGAAGTAGGGGCCATAGGCACCTTTGATTTTTCCGCGTCCATCTTTAAAATCCCATGTCCACGATGAGGCGTCTTGAATTGCAGTAACTTTAAAAGTGCCTTCAGATGTTTTTTTGTCTCCTCGTCGAGTTTTATTTCCGAAATTTTTGCCACAACTTATTCTAGTTTGTAGCAATATGCTATCATTTTCGTTATATACTGTGAGTAGCATATTTTTCTTTGAGACAACAACGTAATTTTCAGCGCAAACGGGTATGGCGAAAATAATGCAAAGTAAAAATGATACAGCTAATTTCATAAGAGCAGTCGTTTTTGCTTATTTTTATTGAGTTATTGCGGTTGAATCTTTCGAAGATGTTAGCCCTAGAGACTCGCGAAGAGAGTTGTTTTTGCGTTTTATCGCTTTGATTTGGTGTTTAAAATCTTTGGAGTTTTTCTCTTTTGTTATTGAGTCAAGAACTGTAGAAACTGAATCGCTTGCTATTCGAGCATTTTTTGACGAAACTTTCCCTTTTTCATAGTTTTGAGACGTTTCTTCAAGATATTTTTCGATAGCGAGTAGGCGATTTTTCATATCTTTTTTAGATGTATCGAATATTGATTCTTGGTTTGGTTCAACCGCATTATTGATAGAATCAATGTTTAAAGAATCAGTTTTTAAAGAGTCGGCAGCGATAGAGTCGATAGAGTCGGCAACAATAGAATCAATGGAATCGGAGGGAATTGTGTCGATAAATTCAGTTTCAATTATGCTATCAATTGGTTCTTGTTCAAATGAGGTTGCCGTAATGAAAGTAGCCTTGTGATTATACCACATATAAAAAACAATACCTGCAATAATTATCGTGATTATAGAAATCGCAATAATTGAGCCCCGTCGGCTACTCGGATTCTTAGTAGTATTGTTTAAGTCCATATATATGATTAAAATCAAGTGGTTGGAGGAAGTTTTAGTCAATTACTATATAACTTAACTTCTTCAGTTTTAGCTTTATTGGTCGTTTTATTGTTAACTTTAGCGTCACCCTTGCTGTTGGTCTTCACTTCAGCATTGCTACCTTCGTTTTCATTGTCACTTCGTGCAATAGCCAAAACTGCTTCTTTAAGGTCTATAGTACTTTTGGAGACAATTTCTTTGAATTTTTCTTTTTGTTCGGGCCTTGCATCGGGGTATCTTGAGATAATTGCTTTGATATACAAATTAAGGTGTTTATCTTGAAATCCGCTAAAGGTGCGTTTGAGATTGCTTATGTTGACATTGGCTAAATCATCAAAAGCCGAGATAAATTTCTTTGATTTGAGATTTGATTTAGTCCACTTGTCGTTTTTCTTCATATAAGCCACATCGTTTTTCTCGTCAGCTGTAAGGTCTCGATAGTATTTTGGCTCTGTACTTTTGGGCTGACCTTGACGATATGTAGATACTTGTTTGATCGAGTCTTCTTGTGTAGTCGTGTGGATTTTTGCTATGTTATTACTATCCTCCTCATCGCTCAATAGGCTAGCTATGCCCCATATGCATAGTCCTACAATTGCGATAATGGGAATAATTGATAATGCCCTTTTGGGATTATTTGAAAAAATGGGTTTATGCGATTTTAACCATATGAATAATTGTGCCCAAATGTTTTTATCAATGATTGGCTTATTTAATATTTGACGAAGTTGAGCTACGGTTGACAATCGATTGGTATGAAGTACTACCATCGATTTTTCAATAGCTTTGCGCAGATTGTCAGAGATGTTATTTAAAGAGGGAATTTTTCCACTATTCTTTAGTATGTCATTAGGCAGTGGTGGGGTACTGCCCGATAGTAATTTAAATAAAGTAGCCCCCAATGCATATATGTCGCTATGGGTGCCTAGGTCACTCGCCGATGAGGCCGACATTTGTTCTAGCGGTGAATAGCCCGGAGTATAGCATAAAGCTGTAGTAGTGCTAATGCTATCAAAGTCAGTCGTTTCAATAATTTTGCTAGCACCGAAGTCAATCAAAATGGCTTTGCCATTATTGTCAATCATAATGTTGGATGGCTTTATGTCGAGGTGTAGCAATTTATTGCTATGAATATACTCAATGGCATCAAGTAATTGGTTGAGTATAGCCATTACTGCAGCTTCGTCCATTGGGGTGCGTTCCTTTGACAATGGATTGCCCTCAATGTAGTCCATTACATAATAAGCAGTGCCGTTAGCATCGATAACATCTGATACTTTGACAATATTAGGGTGCGATAGTTTGTGAAGACGGTGAGCTTCTTTAAGGAATTTGCGTTTGTGACTGCCGAATGTTGATATATTGGTGTCGTTTACACTTATTGAGTCGGTGTTTGAGTCTCGATTACAAATATCACGTAAATATAGTTCCTTAACCGCTACTTTTGAATTAAATCTTTTGTCAATAGCTTCATAAGTTATGCCAAAGCCTCCCGATGAGATATATCGTACTATCTCATATCTTTTGTCGATAATTGTACCGGCAGGTAAGCTATATGTGGGAGCATTAATCATTTTGATAATCTGATGACAAAAGTTTCAATGTGCAAAATTAGTAATTTTATTCTTTAATAGGAAATATTATACTGAATATTGACCTTGAAATCCTTAATAGAGATATAATAAAGAATAATGAGTCGAGATGTTTTAATCACGACCCATTATCATTTATCATTAAATCCTTCAAAAAAGAGGATGGAATTTAGTTACCGGTAGGAGCTGGCGTGGGCTCTGTCGTGGAAGGCTCAGTAGTCTTTGGATTAGAAGACTCAGGGTTATTAGTCTCTGGCGGCGTATTAGCCTCGCCAATATTAGCCTCGCCCGGATTAGCCGTATTTCCGGCAGGATCTGAGCTATCGGTTGTTGATTTTTTTTCTGTGTTGTTTTCCTTTTTAGGCTCTTTCTGTTTTTTAGACTCTTTTTTATTTTGAGTGTCATTAGTGCTTAATTTAGAAAGTGCAGTGTAAGCACTAATGATGTCTATTGTTTCGTCAGAAATAGTGTTGCTGAATTTGTTTTTTTGATCAACAGAGGCTGACTTATATTTTCCAATGATGTTTTTTAGGTGACTGTTTACATATTTATCGTCATATCCATTGAATATAGCAGCTATGGCTTCAATATTGCCATTTTTCAAATTGTTGAATATTGCGATAAATCGTGTTGATTTTAAGTCGTCTTTATTCCAGATATTGTTCTTTTTAAGATATACCACATCAGCACGTTCTTGAGGGGATAGTCGCTTGATATATTCAGGCGCGGTGCTGTCAACATCGGCAGTTAAAGCATCAATAGAGTCGCCTTTATAGAATGGTGAGTTTTGCTGTTCGTGAGAAATTTCTTTAGATGCCGTAATGGGACCTTCGGCGGCATCTAAGATAAATTTTACGCCCCAAAAGCCCACGCCAATTACTACAACTAGAGTAGATACTAATCCTACAACTTTCCCAATATACCTTGCACGCTTAAGTTTTGAGTGTCGGTTCTCAGGTGCTGAAGAGGGATTACAATCAGAGTAATCTACTTGATTTGTTCTGATAGGGCCGTTTGAAGAAGTGTTATTGTTAGGGATTACAGTATTGCTTTCATTTTTAGCGGTATCAGCGATACCCTGATTAGTCGTTTCTGCAACAATAGGAAGGCCTTCCTTTATGCGTACTAGATAAGCAGAGTTGTTATCTTTGCTATTTCCATCACAACGTTTTTTTATTTCTTCAATTTTGTCTTCATCTGAAGAATTTGATTCTAATATACGTTTGAGAATGTGATCGTCGATTGATTCTAATACGCCATCGCTGCATAAGAAGAAATAATCACCCTCTCTCACATTTTTAGTTTCGAATACGGTAGCTTTGGGACGCTCTTCAAGGTTGGGCTGAATAGCTCGAGTTATCACATTGCGACGTGGATGGGTCTTTGTTTCTTCTTCAGTGATAACACCGGCTCTATATAAGTCGTTGACTAATGAATGGTCTTCGGTGCGGTGCAGAATGGACATCGTACCTTTCTTATGTCGACGAAGTTGGTACACTCTACTATCTCCAATGTGTGCTATAAGTGCACTATTGTTTCCTAAATAAAGGAATGTGAGAGTGGTGCCCATTTTGCGAGGATTGTCGGGGTTTTGGTCGAGCTTGTCGAGCTCGTCGAATGCATATTTAAGAGCCTTTTTGAAGTCTTCGCCCGAGAATGTGTCAGGGTTTACATCTTTGAGGAAATAACTTATGCTTTGGCATATAGAGTTACTGGCTACTTCGCCCGATTCATGTCCTCCCATACCGTCGCACACAATAAACAAACGGTCATTTTCGGTAGCATTGCCTAATTTTGGGAATATCGCGTCTTCTTGGTTGTCGCGTTTCCCCAATTGGTGCATTGCTTGAGGTTGAAAAATTTTCATGACTAATATATTCTTTAGTTTATATATGCTTATTTAAATTATTTATATGCAATGTTTATTCGGGAATTGTTTTGACCCCAGTTGTGTCATCAGACACAATCTTTGTCGTAGTGTCACATATTGCAAACGTAGTATGCCCTAACTTTAATGTAGATCCGGGTTCAAGTATTGCTAATTGACCTTTGGGTATTCTTACGTCGTTTATATAAGTGTTATTGTGAGTAGAAATGTCACGTAAGGTGTGGGTGTATGTTCCGTCAGTATTTTTCTTGATGGTGATTTCAATGTGAACTCTGCTCATATATTTGTCGTAAGTATTAAACATTATATTAGCTTTGCCATCAGAAGAGACGCGTCCAATTATATTACGACCTTCGCTGAGTGAAAATGTTGTGACTGCATCACCCCACTTTTTGTCGGGATCTTCTTGAAGAATTAATACTCCGGATGACCTCCAATTTTTATTTTTTTTGGGATTTACTATTGTTATCTCTGATTTGTGTCCGCATTTGGGGCAAACAATAATGCCATTACGCTCAGTTACTGCATGTTTATAATCAATCCATTTTGCGCCACAATAAGCACAATGTTTTGTTTTGCCGCTAATGACATTGTAGTGAGAGCGGTCAGCGGAATATTTGCATTTGGGGCATTGTATTATTCCGTTTGATACCTTCGGGCTAAATGGGTGTTTGCAATTGGTTTGAGGGCAAATAAAAATTTCTTCCATTGGAGTATATTATCGTTCTATATATTATTGTTAAAAATAGGAGGCCGCACAATCTTTTTTATAGTGAAGACTGATTTTCCCATTCTAATAGTGTCGTTATCGTTTAATGTAATTGGTACGTTTTTGGGTATGATTTTGCTATTGACGCATGTACCATTTGCAGAGTTAGAATCGGTTATCTTTAGCTTATAACCTTCATTAGTATTTTCTATTGTAACCGAAAGATGGTTTCGACTCATTATGTCGTCATTGGTGGGTATTTGAATTTCAGTAAGACTTCCTTCTGATTTACGCCCAATTCTCAATTGTTCACCTTCTTTAATCGAGAATTCTATTGCTTTTGAATGACCATATAAACCTTTCCCTTTTTCTTGGCGGTCATTTATAAGCTCTAATCTAAAACTAATGGTTTCGGCATTAAATGGTGGTAATGATACCTCATTAGGGCTGAAGAAATTATTATATAAGTCAGTCTGGTTGCAATATGGGCAAGAAAGTTGACTAGGTTCCTTTCCCGGTTCAATAGCAAAAATTAGGTCAAATTTACAATTAGGGCATTTGATTTCTTTTATTGAATGGTTGATTTGTCCTATGTGGACGCAACGACAAGTGGGGCAAACGTAGTGATTGGAGTAGCTGTTATTTTGACGAGAGGCTACTACCCACTGGAGATTGCAAAGTGAATTTTTGCATTGATAATCAATGGTAAACACTCGAGTGTATTCATTGAAATTATGAGAACCGCCACAATTAGGGCACTTTATGTCGCCATTATTATTGCCGTCAATTAATAATATTGACTTGCAAGCGGGGCATACATATTTTTGTTCCATTAATCAAAATTGTTATATTAAAAAATATCAACAGAATCAATGAAGGGGCCAAAGCCCTCAGAATTTAAGTATTCGTTTACATCATCGGAGTTATTGATGGTGTTGTCGATGTCTTCAATCATAAAAAAGTCATCGGAGACAATAATAGCATTGTCATCTTCAATAATGTTGGCATAAGTCGAGTCGTAATTGCCATCTCCGATAAAGTCTTCATTGAGAATAATGAAGTCATCGTTGATAGAATCGGCAGAGCCAAAACCATCAAATCCATTGTTTAAATCTAAATTAGGTGCCATATCTAATGCTTTTTTAGTTTTTAATAAAAATTGCGATGTGAAGATATATAAATTTATGTCAATCTATCGCATGTTATAAGGGATTATGTGATGAAATGTCTGTTTCATGTGATGAAATTGTCAATTGGGGATGAATGGGCGTCCGCACATAGGACATTCCTTGCTGTTTTCGATAAATGCCCATGTTTTTGGTTCTAGTGATTTGCGGCAACTAGGACATGTGTATCTAATTTGAAATTGCTCTTTTAAAACTTGTTGTTTCTTACGCGCTTTTTTAGCATATAGTGAAATGAAGAAGTTTGTGACAATAAATATGGTTATTAAGAGGATTAAAAACAATACCGACATTGGATCTTCAAAGAAATCAGATATGCTTTTGATGTTTTTGCCGGTAGGGAAAATGCGATATGTGATAAGTAGTATGCCTGGAGATATACGGAGGATATTAAGAAAATCACGATGAGAATTTATGCGTTCAATCTCGTTTTGATAGTTGTTGTAAACAAGTTTTAGCTTATTCATCTTTTCGTTGAATTCGGCATCCGAAGGCTTAAATCTATTAACAATTAATTGCTCCAAAGGTAATTTATAGCCTTTGCCCTTTTTCCCCCCAAGAGTTATTACGTCAGTGATTTTTATGGGAGACTCAATGACTTGGATGTTGTTGACATATGTACCATTGGTTGAAGATAAGTCTTTAATGAAGAGGTTACCTTCTTCATCTTGGATTATTGATGCGTGGGTATTACTAATGAATTCATGTTCAGGGGTTCTAAACATATTATCTTTCTTGGGAACATCGCGCCCTATAATGAGTTGTTTACTATCTCCCATATGCAAATATCTAAGATTGTTGAGATGAAATAAGAGTTTCTTTGAGCTTTTTAAGCGCCTCTTTTGAAACACTGATAGGATATTCTTTTCCGCTATCTTCGCATAAAAGGCGTAGACGTTGGCGGGCTACATCAATATGATAGATATATGAAAGATTTATGATGTGAGCCTTGCCTATTCGTGCAAATGTGCGCGCATCATCTCCCAATTTTTCAGCGAGATAGTTTTGCATTTTTTGTAAAGACAAGGTAAATGCAATTTTTTGACCCGATGATAATTGCATAAATGTGTAGTTGCCATCAGCGATGAATAATACTATTTGAGAGGCGTTAATGCGATAAACTTCATCACGAGAAGCAAAGTAGATATAACGATTCATTGAAATAGAGCAATAATGTTTATGTATTTAATTGACAAAGATAATTTTTTTTGACGGGATTAACAAATTCTAACAACCGAAAATGACTATAAAAGATTACCTTTGTGGAAAATATGTAAAGTTTGACAAATTTTGACACTCAAGGAAAAAATAAAACAAATAAAAAGCACTCTAGCAGTTGCTATTGGAGAGCGTGAGGCATATTGGTCGGTGCGTGACATTATTGAGGATGTATTAGGTTATGGTGAGGTTGACATTTTGCTGAAAGGAGACGACGATTTAAGCGATTTTTGTGTTGCAAAGATTGATAAAATTGTGAGTCGTCGACTCAATGGGGAGCCGTTGCAACATATTCTTGGTTGGGCTCGTTTTGCCGGCAATAGATTTATGGTTACACCACACACTTTGATACCTCGACCCGAAACACAGGAACTTGTAGATATGATAATCGCTCGAAATCGAGACGAGAAAGATTTGCGAGTGATAGATGTGGGAACGGGGAGTGGTTGCATTGCAATAACTCTAGCTAGAGGCCTGAAATTTGCAAATGTAAGTGCGATTGATATTTCTGAAGATGCTTTGAGTGTCGCTAAAGTTAATGCAGGGAAGCTAAATGTAAAAGTCGACTTTAAATGTCGTGATGCGTTGGCCATGCATGTGCAAGACGATGAGCAATATGATATAATAGTGAGCAACCCTCCGTATATCATAGATAGTGAGCGTAGCGCAATGGAACGCATGGTGCTTGATTATGAGCCGTCAACAGCGTTATTTGTTCCCGATGATGATGCATTGCGTTTTTATCGAGCTATTGCTGAGTGGGGACGGGAAGTGCTTGTGCCCGGTGGCTCTATGTATTTTGAAATTAATCCACTATTTGCGTCGGAAATGGTGGCATTGATGCAAAAAGAGGGGTATGAAGAAGTAGAGGTTGTTAAAGATATGCAAGGTCGCGATAGAATGCTTTGTGCCAAATTCCCTAAAAAAGATTAGTGATGGAAGTGAAGCGAAGGAAGACAGTAAAACCACAAGATGCGTTGATGAGGTTGGAGTCATTATGTGCCCGCTCGGAGCAATGTGTAGCTGATTTGCGTCAAAAATTATATCGTTGGGGACTTGCTTCAAATGATATTGATATAATAATAGACCGGTTGATAGAATCAAGATTTGTTGATGATGCACGTTTTTCAGTGGCTTATTGTCGTGATAAATATCGCTTTAATAAATGGGGACGCATGAAAATTATTTATGGATTGCGTATGAAACAATTGTCGGATAATGATATACAGGAAGCACTTAAGGCTATTGATGAGGATGAATATGAACTAATACTTGTTGACCTAATTAAAGCTAAGGCAAAAACAATTGTAGATGTAGATACTTATGAAGGTCGCACTAGGTTGTATCGTTTTGCGATTTCTCGTGGGTATGAGTCTCAGCTAGTAGCAAAAGTGATTAAGGATCGAAGTCTATGGATTTAACATGGCTTAAAGAGTGGGGAGATGATGCCTTGCGGGTAATATTCCCTAAGGTATGTGAGGTGTGTGGGCGTTCATTGTCGCGCGGAGAGGATATTATGTGCTTGCATTGCAAATTGGATATGCCTCGCACTCAGTTGCATCGTGAAGATTTTAATGCAATACATCAACGATTGGCGGGTAAGGCTCCGATTGAAAAGGCTACGGGATATTTCTATTATTATCGTGATAGTGATTATGCACGATTGATTCATAAGGCTAAATATAACGGACGCCCTATAATAATAGCACATTTGGCTCGAAGTTTTGTGAAGGAATTGAGCGCAGATGGATTCTTTGATGATATAGATGTGATACAGCCTGTGCCAATGCATTGGATTAAACAGTTGATAAGAGGATATAACCAAAGTGAAGTATTGGCCAAGGCATTGAGCGATGCTACCGGGATTGCAATGAGCAAGTCGATAGTTGCCAGTCAGGGGCATAAAACACAAACACGCAAAAATAGGTATGAACGATGGCTCAATACCAAAGGGGTGTATAGAGTGAAAAATGTAGTAGGGTTAGAGGGAAAACACGTGCTGATAGTAGATGATGTTATAACAACGGGATCAACAATTTTAGCTTGTTGTGAGGCTATACATGCGGCATCGCCAACAACACGCATAAGTGTGTTGTCGCTAGGTGTGACTCATCTCCAATAGAAGTTATTTCAACTCTATTTGTGAGGCAGTTATGTCGTGGTTGAGAAATACACTAGCCATTTCAGAGAATTTTGTGGCGTTTTCAGTAGTGAGGTATTGAGTGTTGCCACCTCGTGTGCAACGTGCGTCCATTTCGGGATGTCGGTGCATATAGTCTACTAGACTTTCGGCTATGATTTCACCTTGCTTTATCACTTGAGCCGATTGCGGCACGTATTGACGTATTTTGTCATATAGCAAAGGATAGTGAGTGCAAGCCAAGAGCACAGTGTCGATGTCGGCTTGTTGTGCAAATAAATTGTCTACTTCTTGTTTTACGAAATAATCGGCCCCGGGACGATTGGCTTCACGATTTTCAACCAATGGAACCCACATAGGACAGCCGTTGCCATATGTGTTGAAATGTGGGTGTAGTTTGGCGATTTCGATATTATAAGACTGGCTTTGAATTGTGCCTGGAGTGCCAAACACTCCGATATTGCCATTTTTAGATAATTCACCGACTTTTTCAACCGTAGGACGGATAACTCCAAGTACTCGACGATTGGGGTCAATATTAGGCAAATCTTTTTGTTGAATAGAACGTAAAGCCTTAGCCGATGCAGTGTTGCAGGCAAGAATGACTAAATGACACCCTTGCTCAAAAAGATAGTTTACGGCTTGAAGGGTGAAACGATAAACGATGTCAAACGACCGAGTACCATAAGGAGCACGAGCGTTGTCGCCTAAATAAATGTAGTTATAGTCGGGCATTGCTCGTTGAATTTCGCTTAATATGGTCAGTCCGCCATATCCTGAGTCGAACACACCTATTGGTCCTGGTTTGTCGCTTAATTGTTTCATAATGCAAATTTATGAAATATCATTCATATAACAAAAAAACGGATAGCATTTGCGCTATCCGTTTTGAATTGTATTATTAATGTACTATTTAATACCAAGTTTTGCTTTCACTAACGGAGTGATGTCAATAACATCAGTACCTGTGTAGATTGCAACTCCTTCAGGGAAAATTGCTGTGAACCCATTTTCTTGTCCTACGGCTTTAATTGCTTCAACGAGTTTTTGTTGTATAGGAGCAACAAGCTGTTGTTGTTGCTTTTGGATGTCTTGGTCGGCTGTTTGCATAAATTGTTGAATTTTACCTTCGCAAGCTTGAATGTCTTTAATCTTTTGTTCTTTAAGAGCATCAAGAACAGTAGCATCGTTTTCCATTGCTTGGAACTCAGTGATGAGTTTTTGATATTCAGCTTTTAATTTTTCCAATGCATCCTCGTATTGTTTTCTTACGCTTTGAAGTTGTTCTTGAGCTTGAGTAGATTCGGGCATAGCTTGGAAAACTGCATCAGCGTTGATAACACCGATTTTAGTTTGTGCCATAGCGCACATAGGGAGCGCAATCATGATTGCGAGAAGAATTTTCTTGATCATTTTCTTATAAAGTGATTTTAGTTATAAATTCAGTGAATTTTAAAAAGTTAGTGCAAAGGTAGCTTAATTATTTTGAATAACCTAATTTAGCTAATACTTCGTTGCTCACATCAATACGTGGCGATGCGAATACTATGCTAGCCGATGAGGCTCGGTCGAATATAACTTGATACCCTTTTTCTTCCGATACTTTCTTCACAGCGTTATACACATCATCTTGAATAGGCATGAGAAGGCTTTGACGTTTTTTGCTCAATTCGCCATCTTGTCCGAAGTATTTGTTGCGAAGTTCAACAGCTTCTTTTTCTTTAGCAGTGATTTCTTCTTCTTTCTTTTTCTTTTGGTCGTCGGTGAGGAATACCATTTCGGCTTGATAGTTCTTATAGAGAGTCTCTGCTTCTTTGAATTTTGTTTCTACCTCTTTTTGCCAACGTTGAGAAAGTTGGTTTAATTGCTCATTGGCCATCTCATATGAAGGGATATTCTTGAGAATATATTCCATATCAACGAGAGCAAACTTTTGAGCTGATGCGCCACATGCGCAAGCAATCATCACAACTAATGCTAAAACGATTCTTTTCATAATATCTGTTTTTTATGTTATTCTATTGATATAAGACCAATCAAATCTTAAATAGTTTATTTTTTTATTTAAAATTAGAATTCTTGACCAAGGATGAAGTGGAAGTGGCTACCACCGCGTTGACCATAAACTTTGTCGAAACCATATGCCCAGTCGATACCCATCATACCCACCATTGGTAAGTAGATGCGCACACCGGCACCGGCACTGCGTTTGATGTTAAATGGAGAGAAGTCTTTAACAGAGGTCCATGCATTACCACCTTCAACAAATGCCAAACCATATATTGTAGTGGTTGGTTGCAACATGAATGGGAAGTGAAGTTCCATGCCAAAACGAGTGTAGGCATAACCTTCTTTACCCCAAGGAGTGAATTGACCATTGTCGTAACCACGAAGACCGATAGTTTCTGTAGCATATGTGTAGCTACCGGTCATGCCGTCGCCACCCACGTAGAATGTCTCGAAAGGAGACTTGAGCCATTTGTTGTAACTACCTAGCAATCCCACATCGGCACGTGTCATCAACACGAGTGTCCATTGACCATAGGGGTCGGTAAGAGGAGTGTAGGTGCGAGAACGGAATTTGAGTTTCCAATATTCAATCCATTTGTAAAGTTCTTTTTTAGACTCGGTTGTGTTTTCACCATAAAGTTTTTCCCAATTTTCCCCGGGATTGAACAATGACGCAGGAGGAGTCATGTGTAAACTCAATGAGAACGAACTGCCTCGGCGAGTGTAGAGTGGGTTGTCAATACTATTGCGCGCAAGAGTCAAGCCTAATACAATAGAGTTGGATGTACCATTATTCATATAATAAAGGTATTCCCAGTTTTTAAGGCTATACCAGTTGTAAGAGAGGTCGGCAGTGAGGGTGAAATAGTCATCGGGCCAGCTTAGACGTTTCCCAAAACCGAGTGTCACGCCTGCCATTTGCAATAACTTGTTGGGGTCGTAGGCGTTTTGGATGCTGTTTTGATAATAATCAGAGCCGTATCCATACCCATATCCATAACCGTTACCATATAAGTAGGGGTTTGACCAGTTGCTATTATAGTAAGATGAGTTTACCCCGGTTTGACGGCTATAATATGCCGAAAGTGATAATGAGTTGGGGCGTTTACCTCCAAACCATGGGTCAAGGAATGAAATGCTATATGCTTGATAGTATTTGGCATTTGTTTGAGCGCTGATGGTAAAAGTTTGCCCTTCGCCTTGAGGTATAATGCCACGATAAGAACTAGGGCGGAACAAGTTCTTAAGCGAGAAGTTGGTAAACTTCAACGCAAGTTTACCGATAACACCTGTTTGTCCCCAGCCTAAAGAGAACTCGATTTGGTCGTTAGCTTTAGATTCAAGGTCAAGAACAATATCGACAGTTCCGTTTTCTTGGTTAGGTCTGATGTCGGGTTGAAGATTTTCAGGGTTAAAGTGTCCGGTTTGAGCAATTTCGCGAAGAGAGCGCATCAAATCGTCTTTGCTGAAAAGCTCACCTGGTTTAATGCGAAGTTCGCGACGGATAACTTTTTCATAAAGACGGTCGTTACCATTAATAACCACTTTATTGATTCGGGCTTGAGGCCCTTCAAACATGCGAAGTTCCAAATCTATAGAGTCGCCTACTATGTTTTTCTCAATTGGCACTAGTTGATAGAACAAATACCCTTGATTCATATAGTAGTTTGAAACAGCGTCATCATCTTCGCTTAATCGCTTGTTGATTAATTTTTGGTTATAAACTTCACCTGGATAAATGCCTAGGAAGTTCGATAGTTGTTGAGTTGAATATACTGTGTTCCCAACCCAATCAATGTTTTTGATATAATATTTCTGTCCTTCTTCGACCGTGATGTATACGTCGACATTTTTTTCGTCATATTGGGCTACACTGTCAAAAATGATTTTAGCATCGCGATACCCTTTTTCATTATATTTTTCGATAATGCGGTTGAGGTCGTCTTTGTAGTCAGTTTCAACAAATTTCTTTTGGCTAAATATTTTTTTGATGTTACCTTTTTCGTTGGTTTTCTTCATAGCACCTTTAATGGCTCCGTCGCTAAGGGCACTATTCCCTTCTATATAGATTTTGTGAACCTTTATCTTGTTGTTTTTGTTGATTTTAATATCAACAAAAACTTCATTTTCTTTCGCCAAGTCTTCGCGTAGTTCTATTTTGACGTTTGCGTTTTTAAAACCTTTATCATCGTAATATTTTTCGATAATTTTAGTAGCGCGGTTGACGATATTTTGTGTGATTTGATTGCCCGGTGTTAGATGTAGGCGTTCTTGAAGGTCTTCTTGTTCCCCCTTCTTTACGCCTATGAAGTTAACTGCCGAAATGCGAGGTTGAGTGCGCAAGGCAAATTCTAACCACACTTTGTTGCCGGCAATTTTTGTTACTTTTATTTGGGCTTGAGCAAATAGCCCTTGTCTCATTAAGCGTTTAGCTGCTTGTGTAATGTCGTCGCCGGGAACATCAATCATATCCCCAACTTTTAAACCGGAATAACCAATAATGATAAACTTTTCATAGTTGCCATTCCCCGAGACTTCAATCCCGGCAAGCTCATATTTTTTAGGCGTGGAAGAGTATATAACCGGAGGATTATATATTGTGTCTACTTTTTCTTGAGCAGAACTTCCAAAAGCAGTTGCGCATATTAGCGCAATTAATATTAATAGCTTATATCGCATAATGATTACTTATTTTCATTTATTTGCTCGCTTGTTTTACCAAAGCGACGTTCTCGTGATTGATATTGTATAATTGCGTTACAAAAATCGTCCTTGCTATAATCGGGCCAGAATGTATCGACCACGCATATCTCGGCATATGCAATTTGCCAAAGTAGGAAGTTGCTTATGCGCATATCTCCCCCGGTGCGTATGAGCAAGTCGGGGTCGGGCATTGAAGCGGTTGTGAGGTGAGCTGATATTGTGTTGTCGTCAATATCCGATGCCGACAATTCACCGTTTGCGACTTTAGTTGCCAATGTTTTACATGCTTGAGTAATTTCCCATCGAGCCGAATAGCTGAGAGCAAGGCATAGGTTCAAGCCTGAGCAGTGAGACGTGTCGCAGACACATTGGTTAAGCCTATCGAGAGCCTCTTTAGGCATACGCGATGAATCACCAATCATTGTAAGTTGCACATTGTTTTTTATCAAGTCGGGGGTCTCACGCTCAATTGCAGTGACGATAAGATGCATCAGCGCGTCAACTTCATCTTGAGGTCTGTTCCAATTTTCAGTAGAGAAGGTGTAGAGTGTTAGATGCTTGATGCCAATTTCCGAGGCAATCTCGGTGATGCGTCTCACCGTGTTGACTCCTTCGACGTGTCCGGCCGACCGATTAAGTTGACGGGCTTTAGCCCAACGACCATTGCCGTCCATTATTATTGCAACATGGGCGGGCAGATTTGTGCGGTCTATTTTATCTAAAAGAGCCATATCTTGGTTGAGTTTATTATTCTACATAATGACAGGTCTCGCAACGTTCGCCAAATTCATAAGTGATTGAAATGCTTAGCTGTGAATACCAGTCGGTGTTTTTTAAGAATGAACTTTTAATTTGATATAAATCGGTGAGTAATTTTCCGTCGACATTGTCCCCAAGAACCTTTGTCATCGAAAATTCCACTCCTAGATTTAATCGAGGTTTGAGTTTGTATTTTACGCCCACTCCCATGGGGATGTTCATAGCAAACGCGGTATTTCCGTCGCACGATGCAAATGTGGCTCCTATACCCACTGATAGGTATGGACTCCAACGGCGCATTTTTTTATATGTTTCACCTATACCATAATTGAAGAAGTTGAATTCACATCGTCCGCCTAAATCATAAAATTGAGAAGAGAATTCATAATTTACGCCACTAGGGAATACATCTTCATAGTCGGCGGTATTGCCGTTAAGCGAGCCGGTGGAGAAAATGCCACGAAAAGCCCATCGACTATTAGGTAGGTAGCGGAATGATGCACCGGCAGTATAGCCGGGATGTTTGAACATGTTGCTTTCATTTGCATCACCTAGATAGCCACTCATGCCTATATGTGCGCCCACGTCAAATTTATATGATGCAAAATCGTCGGCTTTACATTGCAAAGCCTGTAACGATAGCATCATGGCTATAATTATTGACAGTGTATATAGGCGTTTCATTATATTATAGGTTTAAAACTTAAGCGGTTGATTATTCCTCTCCAAATTGAGTTGTAAAGGGTGCCATTATTGTCATATCCACCAAATAGATAAATATAAGGTGCATCCCATTGTGTTGGTGCTTGGCTGGCACGTGACAATGCGGGAGTGCTGATTTCCCAATATGAGGGTAGAACCTTTGACGGATATTCAATCCAGTTTGATGAACTGCGAGCTTCGATAGTGCGATTAAACACGAGTGCTTGCGCATTGCCCATGGCGGGGATGTAATCGGGGAATTGCAATAAATCGTCGGCAAGTTTCCAATTTAATCCCATGTCAATGGAGATGTATACATTCTTACCGGCATATCCTTCTTGATCAAAACCGCCAAACGCAATGAGTGTTGGAAGTTTTGTAACACTCCAATTGTCGGTGTCGGTTTCGAATGTGTAGTAAGCCAATAAGGTCACAGCTTCGCGAGGGTAGATGCCTTTTTGGCTTATCTTAGCCCATGAATTGCCATCGTAACCCCACATATCGCCAATGACTTTGCCATCGCTACGGCGTCCTCCCATAACAAATGCTTGAGGTGTGGTTTCCCATTCGTTGTTATATGATATAAATGGGCTTGTCCCTGAAATAGGACATTCGTTATCAACGAGGGTTGTGGTTGATGAGGGATAAGTGACGTGGTAGTATTTGCCGTCAATCTCTTTTACCCCTACAAGTTTGTCTCCGTATCCGCCATATATATGATGCCATTTTTCGTTGCAGGCTGTCCAACTTTCACCATCGGTCGATGTGTAAAGGTTGTTTTCATTGTCAAGCATGAAAAGTGCATTGTCAGTTGCATTAAGTGAGTTCACATCGGGGGTGAACGTGAATGCTATCTCTTTCATGTCCCAAACAAAATTGCTTGGATTGTCGATTGTGGCAAGAGTGTATTGAGGGTGAATACCCGATAGACACAATGCCTCACCTTTATAAATGACTGTTTTTTGTGTTGTGGGGTTGTTTAGAAGAGAAGGGAGTTTGTTTTTAGACAAACGATTCCAGAAAAGCGAGTCGGGTTTTACTTGATGCACATTCACTGAGATAGAGTAATCACGTTTGGCTTTACCGTCAAGCGCCACAAGATGCAATTTTACGGGACCATTGCTGAAATCAATACTATCTGAGGGATACTTTAAATAGTCGATAATTGTATCGCTTTTCCCGGGACGAGGAACCGTCAATTCGGCAACAGAGCTACCCATTGTGCCTATATTTACCACTAGGCGAGAAACGTTAGTGCCGTAAGGCAATGAGTCGGCATTGAAAATCTTGGCATTTTCAAGGTCGATAGAGAAATACACCGAGTCAAGATTTACAAGTAGGCTGTCATTTGCCTTAAGATTAAAAGATGTCACCATCACATTTGATGATGAGACGGAGGGGTCATCAGAGTCTTCGTTGCACGCAATAAATCCTGATGCAACAGTTGCTAATATAATATAAAGCGCAATTTTTTTCAACATAAGATATTATTTTACAATTTGCAAAGTTAACAACAATTTCATTAAAACAACGTATCAAACACCTATAAAATGTATAAAAGTATACTATAAAAAGATGTTAATTAGGTGAAAGATAGTGAAATGTCATAATTTGCATAAGGGATTTATATGGCTTTTTATATGTTTTTAACTAGTAGAAGGGGGTTGTTGAAAAGGAAATCTACTTTGTTTTTGCCCAAATAAATGGTTTTGTCGGCTTTGTTTTCTATGATAGGAGCTTTTACTGAACCCGATTTGCCCAAAGATTTGGGGTTGGTTTCAATTCGAGCACAGTCCCATATATTTTCATTGATAGCACTTTGCAATAATGCCCCACCGCCTTCAATCAACACCGATGTGATGTTTTTTTTGTAAAGTATATACATCACATCTTTCAATGAGCAATTGATGTCGACAATAATTTGCTCAACGTGTAAGGGTAAGTCATTTCTTGTTGTGGCGGTTATATATATTGTGGGTTGAGAGGAGTTGGTAAATACAGTAGATGAGGATGGCGTTTTCCCACTTCGGTCTAAAATGATGCGAATGGGATTTCGACCATGCCAATGGCGACAATTGAGCGAGGGATTGTCGTTGGAGGCAGTCCCGCTACCTATCATTATAGCATCGTGCGTGGCTCGCATTTTGTGAACTAATGTTGATGATTGCTGATTGGAAAACAATTCGGCACTAGGGGTGTCAACAGTGCGTATGCGGTCTATAAATCTGTCTTGGCTTTGAGCCCATTTGAGAGTAATGAACGGACGGCGCATTGTGTGAGCTGTGATGAATGGAGCATTAAGTTGTAGGCATTCTTCTTCTAAAATTCCGTGTGTTACTTCGCAACCGGCCTCTTGTAGCATTCTTGCTCCTCGCCCGCTTACTTTTTCAAATGGGTCGAGGATACCAATCACCACTCGTGGAATTTTTTTGTCAATGATGAGTTGTGCGCATGGTGGTGTTTTGCCATAGTGCGAGCATGGCTCAAGTGTAACGTATATGGTGGAGTGGGGTAATAGCTCGGGTTGTGTTACCGATGCCACGGCATTGACCTCGGCATGCCCTTCACCACAACGTCGATGATACCCTTCGCCTATGATTTTATCGTCATGTACAATTACAGCTCCTACCATGGGATTGGGTGAAGCAAACATCATTCCGTTGCGGGCCAATTGAATGGCTCGGCGCATATATTTTTCGTCGTAATTCATTATCAAATTTTTTCAAAGGACAAATTTACGATTAATCGTTTAAAATAAAAAGACCGACATGGAATTTCCACATCGGTCTTTGGATTATTTAGAATTCAATGTTATTTGATAACAATGCTTTCTGATATTGTTTCACCATCGTTTGTGGCGCGAACAAGGTAGATGCCTTTTGCGAGATTTGACACATTGAGTGATTGGCAATTTTCACCTTCGGCAACTTTTACACCGGCAGGGCTGAACACTTCAATCATGTTTACAACTTCAGAACAGTGGATAGTCTTGTTGTAAGCGTTAATGCTTAATTTAGTGTTGAACTCAATACCTTGTATACTTGTTGTTGGGTCATCGATGCGATAAGCAGCAAGACCATTATTAGGAGTATAGATGTAAACGTTCAACGAACCATCAGCGTTCTTTTGAGTTGCAGGGATAGATGAAATATAAGTGTTACCTACGTTACCAAGACCTGCTTTAGGAATTTTCCAAAGCATTTCCATATCGGCAAAGTCAAAGTTGCTTGGATTAAGAACGATTGCGAAGTTATGGAATTCGGTCATGTCGTCGTTAAAGCTATAGAGGTAAAGCTTACGACCATTGATTTCTCCTTCACACATACCTGCACTTAATACACCTGTTGGACGAATGCTTAGATTAGAGCTGAACCCGTCTTCGATAGTTGATGTCGCTCCATTCCATGATGAATTGTAGGTGTATAATGTGGGATATACGGTTGATCCATCGACGATTACTCGATTAGTTCCAATAGGCAATACACGAGGAGCGTTACCATAGTTTGAAACTGAATTTGGATAGAATGCTTTGACTACATTATAACCAAGAGACCAATCGTTGTATACGTCTACTACAGTGGGATCATAGTCGTAACGGCGAGTCCAACAATAGATGCGTTTGCGTAAAGTAGAAGATGTGGCTGAATTACCAGATGGAGCTGCATAAACTTGTGCGCCTTTTTTTGTGAGGTCACCATATGCCATACAGTTGTCAATACGTAAAGATGCATTAGATATGTCTGTTTCAAATACGAGAGTTGTAGCTCCTGTTTCAACATCAACGATAGAGACGTTTAATTGACTGCTGATAGAAGAAGATGTGATCATATTTGCCACGCATAAGTGATTGCCTCCATCAACAAATACATCGTTACAAGGATAACCTAATGTATAACCATCAGATGTGCTTAAATAATCACCGGTAAGAGTGATTTTGCGAAGGAATTTACCTGTGTTGCCGTCAAATTCAAGGAGGTAACCTGCACCATTGGAGCGTTCCGAAATATATACTTTGCCATTATAAGCAGCCATACCACGTTGGTCGCGACCAAGTTCTTCATGGAAGTTGCCTTTTTGGATAGAGTAAATCCAAAGGTTTGTGATGCTGAGATTGTTTACTGTTTCATATTCTGCATCATCTTTAGGAGTATCATCCGGAGTTGGAGTAGGAGTAATAACTTCAGCTTGCTTTGTTACGAATGATTCAATAGCCGATACCGATTGAACCGATCCGGATTTATCGGCTTTTACTCTCCAATAATATTTGGTCCCGTCCAAAAGATTGAGGTCGGAAGAAGAATAAGATGTTGCCGATGTTTGAATAGAATACATTACTGATGCAAATGATGCAAGAGTAGATATTTCAACGGTGTATGATGCTCCATCAATAGCACTCCAACTAAAATTGAAACCATCTTCAACGGTTACACCGCCAACAGGGCTTTTTAGAGTAACAGCAGCAAGGGTAGGTTGTGCAGTTACAAATGATGCACTACTTGATGTAGAGCCGATATAGCCATTTTTAGATGCTTTCACTCTCCAGTAGTATGTAGTACCTGCTGCAAGAGCAAAGTTTGAAGATGAGTAGCTGTTGGTAGTAGTACTTGCAGTAAAGTCAATAGAAGAGAAAGATGATGATTTTGACACTTCAATTGTGTATGTGGCTCCTGAAATAGAACTCCAACCAAAACTAAATCCGTTTGCTACAGTTGTACCACCAACCGGAGTGCTCAATGACACTGCATCAAGTTGAGGAGTTGCAGTTGAAACCGATTTTAATATATATGCGGCAAGACCATTGTTTGGAGTATAAATATATAATGTAACCGAGCCATCACTATTGTTTACCATTGTTGGTTTAGATGTGACGTAAGTGTTGGCTTCTGAACCGAGACCATTAGCAGGAACTGTCCAAAGGTAAGACATTTTGCTGAAGTTATAGTTTGAAGGATTGGTTACGATAGTGAATGTGTTTGGAGCAATAGCCGAAACATAAGCAAAAATAGGAGTGCCATTTAGTGTTGCTTGAGATATACCATTCCAGTTGTTGGCAGTAGGAGCAATTGACGGATTGTTTTCGAAACCATCGTTATATGTGGCAGTCCCACTTGCTACAAATGAGAGAAGAGCAGGTGCTGAATTATGTCCATCGAGAATGAATTGTGTGTTTGAAACGGGCATAATGCGAGGTGCTGTGCTGTTGGTTGTTGCGTTTCCAGAGGGATAATAAGTTGAAACTGTAGTGTAGTTTATAGCCCAATATCCACTTGCGTTACGGGTCCAACGATACACATAGTTAGAATTTGCTACTGCAGCCCAAATTTCACATCCTGTTTGAGTTACATCACCACGAACTGCAGTAAAGTCAATACGACCACCTAATGTGCATGTCATATTAAATACACGAGTAGTCGCTCCTGTATTAAGATCAATTGTACATACAGTAAGAGGGGTTGTTGAACAATCAAGAGTCATGCTACTTACACAAAGATGATTGCCTGCGTCAACAAAAAGATCTTGGCATTTGTATTGAAGAGAGTTGCCGTTGGCATCGGTAGAGCAATCGCCGGTCAAAGTGATTGAACGAAGGTATTCGCCTGTTTCACCGCTGAATTCAAGGAGAATGTTATCGCGTTGGATTATATAAACATTACCATTGCATGCTGCCATACCACGTTGGTCGCCACCGAGTTGTGAAGGGAAATTAGATGTGTTTTTAGAATACATCCAAAGGCTTTCGATTGAGAACCCATTTACATTAGAATAAGTGTTAGGATCTTTTACTACGTCGGTAGGAGTAATTGTTGAGCCTCCTGAAGTAGCCATGGTGAATGAACCCACCCATGAGGTAGAACTTGTATAACCTTCTTTAGAAGTGATAACTCTCCAATAATATGTTGTTCCTTCAGAGAGTGAGATGCTTGAAGAAGAGTAACTTGTGCTACTAGTAGTGGCTGCAAACACGATGTTATCAAATGTATTAGATGTTGCAACTTCAAGACGATAAGAAACGCCACTTACCGAGTTTGCAGTCCAACCAAAAGTGAAGCCTGATTGAACTGTAGAGCCATCGGCAGGAGTGTTAATCGTTGTGCGTTCAAGTTCTTTAGTCTCTTCACCACCGGTGCCGGGGTCTTCGGTGTCATCGCCCAACCACACGATTTCATATTCATTACCATAACGGTCAAAAACAGATACACCTAATTTATATCCACTTGAATAAGACGATACGTCAAATGTAGTAGAATAGGGGTTGCCAATTATGTATTCGGCGGGAATGTCACCTGTGATAGTAGTGTTGTTGGGAATTGCATATACAACATAGCGCATATTATTGTAACCATTCCATGATAATGTTGTACCTGAAAGTGTTAGCCCTGTTACTTTGCCGGGATTGTAAGCATAAGATGATTTCCATGTCAACGCAGGGGGGAGTGCTATATTTTGATATTTGTTTGACTTCAAATATTCTGCAACACCTTGATTCCGTTTGCCGGTGAGGTCGCGAGAACCAAAATATACGCTACCGGGAGCATTTAATTTGTCAAAATCGCGCACGTGTTGAACCTGATCGGCAACTTCTGCCCAGTTAGATGTGTAATTAGCACCATCTAAGAATGAAATAGAGTGGCTTGCATAGAAATGTCGTCCAAATACGTCGGCACAAGCATTGCTCCACCATTCTGAAAGGACGTCAAAACCATTGGTAGCGTGAGAATCGAGCCAATATAACTGAGGTGAGATGAAGTCGACAGTACCTTCACCTAACCATGCTAATGGATCGGAATAGATTTGTGAGTATTGCCAGTCGCTTGCAGAACTGATTGAACTAGTTGAAATACCATATTTTGAAGCAGATGTTTTAGATACACCTGCAGGAGAGATGCCAAATTTTACGTAAGGTTTAGTTGATTGAACCATTTGATAAACCTTGCGAACCATTGAGTTTACGTTTTCACGACGCCAATCGGCCTGTGATTGAGAAGAGGAGGTGCGATTTGCGTAATATAAATCTGAATCGTAAGAGTTGGGAACGCTGTTTAGATAGAAGTAGTCGTCGAAAACGAGACCGTCAACGTCGTAATTACCTACGATTTCACGACACACATCAACGATGCGAGTTTGCACTGCTTCAATCCCGGGGTTAAGGATACTTGCGTTGTTGTATTCCATAATCCAGTCGGGGTGAGTGGTGCGATAGTCATTTGCTCCGGTCCAAGAAGCACCTGATACCGATGATTCATAACGATAGGGGTTAACCCAAGCAAAAAGTTCCATGCCACGTTTGTGACATTCGGTAATCCAAAATTCAAGAGGGTCATAAGCAGGTGTTGCTCCACGTGTACCTGTCAAATAACTTGACCATGGCTCGTAACTTGACTTGTACATAGCATCGCTCATGCCACGCACTTGGAAATATACACAGTTAAACCCATTTTTTTTCAATAGGTCAAGATACTGAATTGCTTCATTCTTTTGGCTTGTTGCAATAGAAGATGAAGTTCCGGCATCAGTAGGCCAACACATGCGCCATGCAGTAGTTACCCACACTGAGCGGTGTTCGCGTTTGGGAGTTGTTGCAGCCCATGCAGGCATAGCAAGCAACATTGCCAATAGCGACACTGTGATTTTAAGGAAAATTTTTTTCATGAAAAGTATTATTATTTAAATTGTTTATATTATTATCTTATGTATTGTTGTATTGCCATTGATTGTAATGTTAAGAATATATACACCTTTGTTTATTGGCTTTTCTATTGAAGATGCATTTTCAACGGAGTTGAGCAACATTCCCGATAGAGTATATAGTTGAGCATTATCTACATCGCAACCAAATGTTATCTTTTGAGCATTTATATTAATGTTTATATTTTCACTGTTGAGACCTTCTGCTCCAGTGAAAATGTCAATGTGGCGAGAGAGTGAGTAGGCCGCCATACCGTTGCCCGGTACATAAATATATATGTTTGTGCGGTCAAAACTATCTCCATTTAAATATGTCGCGATATCTCCTTTAGGTAACCCTGTCAATGCATCATATTGTAAATAATCGACAAGCATACCGAAGTCGTCACTTGTATGGTCTAATGTGCCGATGTTGTCGTTGGGTATTCTCCAATATTTAGTTATTGTTTCCCAACTGGTATGAGATACGACTTTAGCAAGATTATACTTGTAATTAATATCAGATGAAGTTGGACTATTTGACGAAAAAGATGAGTGATTGTATATAATGAAAGGTATTCCATCGTGAAAGAAGAATGTGCCTCCATTTCCATGATTTGAAATGGGATTAATATCATTATTTGGGGCATATGCTTCAAAGGAACTTGTTAAGGTGGCATTAGAGCCTCCTTCGTTGAATTTATATAATGTGAAAGATGTGCCAGCCCCATCAACATAGAAATAATCTTTGTTAATAGGATATATTCGAGCAGCAGTTCCAAGCATTTTTACGGTAGTTCCAGAAGTTTTTGATGGATAGAAAGTTGCAATTTTGTTAGTAGTAGGCGTTGCATTTATTAAAACTCCATTATCAAGTTTCCAACGATAAACATTTGCATTTTCGTTAGATGTTGCGCCAAATATATATGCTTCGCCAGATGTTATATCTCCAACTATATTAGCATGGTCAATGCGAACCCCTGCCAATGAAACCCTAAAACGAGGAGAATCTTGAACTGCTCCCGTTTTGGGGTCAACAACAACTATTTCTAAATCGTCATCTTTAGTTGTTGTTGAATTTTTAAGGTTCATAATGCATAAATTACCTCCATCGTCAACGAATACATCGTTACAAGGGAATGTGCTTTTTTCATAAGTGCCCGATAATTCAAGAATACCTAAATATTCGCCAGTACTTGCATCATATTTTTCTAAATATCCTTTGCTATCGGTGTGTCGAGCAATCCAAATGAGGCCTTTCCCATCTTGGTCGCCGTTATGGTCATGGCGAGTGCAGAAACCGCGATAGTCTGTGCTATAACTACCCCATCTATCAATATGATTTTTTTCGCTATTGCGAATCCATAGATTGGTGAGTTGCCATATGTTTTTACCGCTACTTAAAACCTCGGTTATAGAAGGATAATCAGCATTGTCTTCGCGCTCAATAGTATAGTTTTCCTCGTTGTCGGGGATGTCGCTTTGTCCGGTTACAACGAATGAGTAAGGCTCAGAATAAACATCGTCATATCCTTCTTCTTGAGCATGTATGCGCCAATAATATGTACCATTAGTGAAATATGAAATGGGGAGTGTATGTTGGATACATTCATATTCCGTGCCATTAACACTCACATCAACCCATTGATTGTTGGTGTAGATGATATTGGTGAAATCTTTGTCGGTAGAGATTTCCAAAATAGAATTATCGGCAAGTTCAAGCTTTGTGGTGTTTACATTAACCAAATAGGCCTTTATCGCAACAAATACGATGTCACTATTGAGCGATTCCTTGTCGTTGGGTAGGTAATGCACAGGCTTACATATCGAAGGCTTTGCAGGAGTTATGAACGATTCTACTGCCGAGGTAGTAGGAGCATAACTGTCATGTGTACCTATAACTCGCCAATAATATGTAGTAGAGTTGGGTAAAGAAGAAATGTTGTTTGAACTATATATATTATTATTAGTGGTAGCACTATAAGTAATTTCGTCAAATGTTGGTGTTGCTGACAACTCAATAGTATATGATGCCCCATCAATCCCTGTCCACATAAAGTCAAATCCATCTTCGGTTTGGATGTTATCTATAGGCGAGTTGAGCGTGATAGGAATCTTAGGCAATGAAATGCGATAAGCCGCAAGCCCATTTTTAGGAGCATAAACAAATACCGTCACACTGCCATCATTATTGTCAATTGTAGCAATAGAATTTAATACATATGGGTGGTAATAATCCCCTAATTTTTCTTTTGGGATAGTCCAATATTTTTCCATCTTAGAGAAATCGAAAGATGAAGGATTGTGGACAATATTAAAACTATAACCATTAGCGGCTGAAGTTTCATTGCTATATATGAATAGGGGAGTTTGTCCGATGGTGATTTGAGCCATGCCTGCTCCTTCGAAGTTAATTGGCGCACAATCGGAGTCATCAGCAAACCCACTCACATAAGTTGCATTGTCATTGACATTAAATGTGTATAGGGTAGGGAAGTTTGACGAGCCATCCACAATGAATTTGTCATTAGGAAGGGGCATAACCCAAGGAGCACTACCTACACCTGTTGCAGATGTAGGATTGAACGTATTTATAATAGTGTATTCTGTCTTCCAAGTGCCATCACTTTGGCGAGTCCAACGATAAACGTAGTTGTTTTTTGCACTTCCTGAACTGGAAGCTGCAGCCCATATTTGTCCACCTGTTTTTGTAACATCACCCAATGCATTAGCGTAGTCAATACGTAAACCTGCCTCTCCGTAGGAGAATACATTTTTTGTTTCATAGGTATCGGGATCGATTGTGCATACTGTTAGTGGGGTGCCTGCAGACATACCTATACTAGTAATGCATAAATTGTTTGCATCATCAACAAAAATCCCATTTGCTCCATATGATGAATGGCTAGTACAATCTCCGGTAAGGGTAATGGTATTAACAAGAACTCCGGTGTTGGCACTAAATTCTAAAAGTTGAAGTTCATTCGTACTTGTTCGTTTCGCTACGTATATTTTCCCATTGTGAGCAGTCATTGATCGCATGTTATCTCCAGAAAGGTCTTCAGGAAGACCTTCAGAGTTGATGCTATGATTCCAAATGGGGGTAATTGAAAGATTTCCAGCCGGATTGTAATCTAAAGACTTTGCAAATGTGCGAATTGCTGATGTGGTATTTTTATATCCGTCTTTAAATGCGGTAACTCTCCAGAAATATGTTGGACTAAATATTAATTCGTCTACCGCTAGTTCGTAATTGTTTGATGAGAGGTTTTCAGTTTTTATTACATTTCTAAAGTCTTCGGTTGTCGCTATCTCAAATAAATATGATGCTCCATCAATAGCATCCCATTCAAATGTTTGGGTGTTTTCAATTTGAGCATTGTTGTCGGGGGAAATGAGCGAGAACTCAATGCTTGGAAGAGAGGCCACAATAAATGTGCGATATTCCGATGGGGTGTCAATATAAATTCGTCCTTTTGAGATTACCCTCCAATAGTATGTGCCGGCATACATTCCTTTTATGTCGATGGTTGTTGATGTTGGTCCGTCCGATGCTTTGTCAATATCCTGAGAGTTGATTATGTTTGAAAAAGATGCATCAGAGGCTATTTGGAATGTAAAAGATGTTACATGTTCATCGTCGTTGCTCCATGAGAATGTCGTAGAACTTGAGAGAGTGGCGTTATTTTGAGGAGATTCTAATTGGGCAAGAGGGGAGTAGGTTAGAGTCGTAACGCTGAAAGAAAATATTTCACTATCAGTGGCGGTCTTCCCACTTTCTTGTGTGGTCACTTTCCAATAGTATGTTTCTCCTTCTACTAGATTTTCAAGGTTGATAGTTACAGAGTTTGTTGAGAGATTAGGTTGGTCAATGAGAATATTTGAAAAGTTTTCGAACGTTGAAATTTGTAAGTAATAAGTGGCTCCGGGTATTACGTTCCATGAGAATGTTTGATCCCAATTTGCGCTACTGCCATTGCTCGGACTTGTGAGTGTGGTTTTTGCCGAAGTACCTCCGGTGTAGTTGTAAATCGCAGGAGCATGCTCGTTGCCAAATCCGTCAAATACGCACACTGCATACCAATATCCACTTCGCTTGTCGCTTGAAAGGGTGTAATTAGGCGAATAGGTTATTCCTTGAAGATATTCTACTGAAAACCCATCGTCGGTAGAGGCCGCTTCGTAACTAACTGAATTAGGGATTGCGTATACAGTATAACGGATAGTTGTGAGAGAGTGGGCTCCTGTTGGAATAGGAGCGGCTGTCCATGAAAGAGTGCCACTGCTATATGCGAGATTGGTTACTGCGTTATAAATGGGAGTGTTTTTCCAGTGTATTTCGGGGGTTATAGATTTGCGTTGAAAGCAATTGTCGCGAAGATATTGGCCATGTTCTTGATAATCGTAACCCGATTTGACGCTAACA
Organism: Muribaculaceae bacterium; assembly: GCA_045576735.1. Taxonomy (GTDB): domain Bacteria; phylum Bacteroidota; class Bacteroidia; order Bacteroidales; family Muribaculaceae; genus RGIG4079. The sequence continues at coordinate 92,190 of JAZNGZ010000095.1, read as the reverse complement.
AGGTGGCGAGTGTCATAGAAATTTACCCCTGTTGATTTTACTCCATATTTTGCGGCGTATTCACGCGAAGCTAAAATGTTGGCAACATGTTCATCGTAGTGTGCCGTCGTTTTACCCAAATCGGTCTGGTTATTCATTGTTGTTTCAAAGTCGTAAACATTCATACTCACACAATTGTGAAGGTCGAAATGTTTGGCAAGGCTATACCACCAATCGGTAATTGTGTTATATGGAGCTAATTTATGGTCACGGTGCCAATATATTTGTGTTGCCATCATGTCGACAATTCTTTTATCCATCCAAGAAAGAGGGTCGGAATAAAGGGTGTTATATTGGTTGTCATATCCATTGGGCCATAATGTTAAACCATATTTTGAAGCCGATGCACCGGCAAGAGGAGACGGACCTGCAACTAAACGTACTTCAGGGCGAGTCTCTTGAATCATGTTGTAAATACTTTCAATTGTTAAGTCTACATTTTGACGACGCCAATCTCCAATGGATAATGAGGTGCCACTATTTATCCAATGAGTGTAGTCGGGGGCTTCTGATGTTTCGGGAGTGCCTCCATTGGGATAAAAGTAGTCATCAAAGATGATGCCTTCAATACCATATCGAGATATTATGTCCTTGCATATGTAGGTGATATGTTGGCGAACCTCAGGGATGCCGGGGTTTAATACTGTAGTAGTGCCATTGCTCATTAACCACCCCTTGTTTTTAATTGCTTTGTCATATGTAGTAGTCCATTCTGTCGCCCCATTGGCCCATCGAAAAGGGTTAATCCATGCATAAACTTCAATTCCTCGGTTGTGGCATTCTTGAACCACATATGCCAATGGGTCCCAACCGGGACTCACTCCGCGGTTGTTTGTTCCTGAAAGATATTGTGACCATGGAATTTGTAATCCATCGGGGAGGGTTGATGATTGATACATAGCATCACTCATGCCTCGTACTTGAAAACAGATTGTACTTATGTTGAGGTCCTCAAGTGCATCGATGTATTTAAGAAGTTCTGCTTTTTGTGTGCTTTGATTTGAAGTGCCGGGATTTGAAGGCCAATCATTGCCCCAAACAGTGGTGAACCATACTCCGCGAAATTCGCGTTTAGGGTAGGTGTCGGCGATTGAATTTTGGGCGGCAAAAAAGAGTATAGAGAGGAATAGAATTAGTCTAATTGCAAATTTTTGCATGGTATATATTTAGTTAGATATAGTTTTATGTTAATTAAAATGCAAAAATATGCTCATTCGTGCATAAACACTATGAGTATATTAATATGCAAATATAATAAAAAATGAAAAAACTGAAATAATGTTATTAATCATTAACACAAAGGTGGAATATTTATATAGATAAAAGAGTGTAATATGTTAAATAAATTAACGCGACTTGCGGCAAACTCCTATTTAATGCATAAAATGAAGTGTTAAAGAATATAATTGAGGATGAATATTTATAATAGGGTAGGGGGAATATTGTATATTTATGCAATATTCCCCTACCATATTTTTATGGGCATTTTATTTGCTTACGATAATGTAATTTCCTGATGAATGGGCGGTGATTTGTGGCGCATATTGGCTTTGGATTGTGGCGATACCCGATGCAAATTCGCCCTCGTTGTTTACATACATATCATAAGTGAGTAGATATGTGCCTTTAGGTAGATTTGTTACGAAAATATTAGTGGCTTCATCGCGGTTTTCGCGATAGAAGAATATACCTTCGGCAAATATCGGTTCAGGAAGTTGTTCGGTAGGTTCGAAACAAGCGGCACGTTCATCGGTAATCGTAACATAATCAATGTCGCGTTTTGTTTTGATAGTGAGTTGCACTCTGATTATGTCACCCACCTTATAATCGGTTGCTACGACCCATGCATCGCCCTCTTTTTTTAAGAATTGTTTTTCGATAGAGATGTCATTCCCTGCCACAGCTTTAATGCCGGTCATGTCGGTGTTAAATTGGCTGTAGACTGCGCCCCATGAAGGATATTCACCATGTTTGGCAATAGTGAGTTTCTTGCCCGAAGGAGCGAGTGGAGAAATGTCGGTTTTGACATATCCGGTGATATTGTCGAAACGGGTAGGGGTGATGTTTTCTTCATTGAGTAATATTTCGCAGCCCAACGATGGTCGAGTCCAACGAGTTCCGGTGTTGAGCAATGTATATATTACATAACTTGTTGCTGCTGAGTTACCCCAATTGTTGGCTTCTTTGTTGATAATGAGCCATTGACGCATTTTGTCAATATCTTTGTTGTTTGGGGTTATTTGGTGATATGCGTCCAAAATATTTGCGTGCGAAAGTATATTGTTGTACCAACTGTTGTTCTCGATAGTGGGCCACCACATGCCTTTGGCTTGCGATGTTTGTGAAAATTCGTTTATTGAGTTCAATATTTCGCGAGCAGTAGAATTATAGCCGTTATTGTTGAGTATCATTGCCGATGTAGCCTTTTTCTCAAGCGAGTATTGCATCCAGTTTCCCACGATTTGTTGAATAGTGGTATTTGTTACATTTTTAGCGGCTGAAGATTGTTTATATTCGGGGAACATGTCGCGAATGAGCACATAGTTACTATAATCACCATAGGGGTATTTCTTATAATATTTCACATATTCGGCATCAATGTAATTTATTGCGTTCTCAATCATTGAGTTGAGTTTTTTGTCATCGGGGAGGAATCCGAGGCGTTTGAGGTGTCCAAGTTTTTCAAGAATTGAAAGGGTGCTCCATGTTGAAGCTTCGTCACATTCAGCAATCCATGCCCAACCGCCACCGGTGCGTTGTAATGTGGCAAGTAAGTGAATGTTTTTGTCGATAGCGGTTTTGTTGCTTTTTTTGTCGAAAAGAAGTGATAGACGAGCCATTCTCTCGGTGTCGTTCTCGGCACTTTGCACCCAAGGAGTGGCACTCAAAAGCATATTTTTGAGGTCTTGGTTGCGACTAAGCATCGACACGAGTGTGGAGTCGCTCTTATCGGAGTGTTGCCATTGATATATGGCGTTTGCTATTTGAGGATTTTGACGCACTATGCCGTCGGCTATAGCTGCTGAATAAATTGCAGTGGCGGCCGATGTTGAGGTGCGTGATTGATTTTGGTTTAGGCCCGGCAATGCTGTAACGGCATACCATGTGGGGTTTTCGCAAAATTCGAGTGTTACACGCGCGTCGGCTGGCATGTCGGGCAACGTTTGAGTGTAGCTTTTTTGGTCAACACCCATGTAGAATGTTGTTGCTTCAATCACCGGTGATGATGCCGGCAATATGGGGATGAGTGATTGTTCTCCATCTCCAAAATTATTGCAATATGATTTAATGCGGTAGCCTATCATTGTGGCGTCGATAGGAACTTCAATCTCAATTTCGGCCAATGCCGATTGATGAGCCATGATAGTATCCGTCTGATTGCATGTTGCTATCGTTTTGTTAGTAGTGGGGTCAAACAATTCGATAACAGTGTTAATGGCCAATTCTTCATCACTATTATTCATCACCGAGGCTTTAATTATGGCGTTGTCGCCATTGCGTAAGAATCGAGGCATATTGGGCTGCACCATTATAGGTTTGTTGGCCAACACTTCGCGTGCGAAGTTGGCTGCTACCATGTCGTCGTTATAAGCTATGGCTTTGAATAACCATGTAGTATTGGCATTAGGAACGGTGAATGAGAATGTAAGGTGACCGGTGGAGTCGGTAGTGAGCATCGGACAGAAGAATGCCAATGGAGTTTCATTCTCGCGAAGAGGAATATCGATAATTTCAATATTGTCTTCGACTGCAACCTCGGCATGAAGTGATTGCTTTTTAGAAGCAGCTGTTAGAGTAATATTTTTAGTTCGATTGGCATAACCTTCTTCAGGTATAGAGATTGCCCCATCATGCGCAAGGTAAAAAGTAAATCTTTCACCGAAAAAGTGGTCGTAGAGGTAGTATTTAGGTAATTTTATATCGAGGCAATTTCTATTGTTATTTATATCGATGTCAAAGTTGTAAAATAAAGGATTAAAAGATGTTGACTTGAGATTATAGGTATGTACCGAAGGATTGCTAAAGTATAAACTAAAATGATGAGATCTTAATTTTTCTATAGCAAGCGAATACATATTCATCAACATGGCCGCATGTGTTCCGTTACCGTTTTTGTCGGTCACTTTGAAGGTCCATTGTTCTTCACTTCCGGGAATGATTTTGTTGCGGAATGATTCGGCCGAGATTTTCAGTTCTTTTTCGGCACTTGCACGCGTAACACTAGCCCCCACTTCACTATGCACATAATTATTTACAGCATATAATTTAATATTGGCTTTGTTGAGCCCTACAGGGAAGAGAACACGAGTGCGGTGTATCCCCTTTCGAGCTTTAATCCATCGTGTGTGATGTATTTTGTCGTTGTCGTAGAGGATGTAAAGTATTTCTCCCGAGTCAAAAGTTGAACCATATACAATTTCTACAGAGTTGTCTTTTGTGATAGTGTACTTGTCGTGTTGAAGCCACAATCCGTTATCGCATGGGGGTAGAGGGTCGGATGTGCGGTATAGCCATAATGACTGAGTCAAAGTGTCGGTTGCGGTGGGCGAGGTTGAGTGGAGTGAAATGCCGTATTTTCCGCTTGGAATATCGCTCCAATCCACTGTCGCACTTGTAGATGCAAAAGAACCGCTCTTAACAACTTGTTTGTTCTTGTCGGTTATGGAGTAGAATATTGTGCCATTGGTTTGTTTGCTTGATACATCTAATAGCTCTACATCGAGGGCAATATTCTTGGATACTTCAATTGGTTTATCATTAATGTCGGCTAAGATATAATAAGGGTTGCCATTTGTGAAATATTTTGATGTTTCATGGCTTTCTCCATTTTGCGAAGTAACTTTTATTTGTGCGTCAAATATCGACTTTGAGCCGGCATCTTTGCTATAGTCTTGAGGAGATACGACAAATGAGAATTTGCCTTCAATGTCGGTTTTGGTTTTAGCCGTATATATCGAGGAAAATAAGCCACGATAATAAAAATTGTAAGGGCTTCTATTTAAATCAAGGTCGACCGATGCGTCGGCAATGGCAAAATCAGAGAACGAGCGAACTTCACCCACTATAGTGTAGTTTCCGGCGTCGTCTTTTGTTATATTGGTAATTTTTGCGCTATAAGTAGGTAATTTGTAATCGCTTACACTGAAAGAACGATATGCTACATTTCGATTAAACTCTCCTTTTATCGTGATAGAGTATTTTCCGGTAAGACGGTCGATGGGGATGGTGAATTTGCCATTCACACGACCATAGTTGTCGCTAATCACCATTGCGGTATCGATTTCCATGTAATTGGCATCACGGAAAGATATGATATATTTTTTGTTCTTTGCAAATCGTTTGTTGTTTTCATCTTTAGAGCTATATATCACCGCACTCCATTCTACAATGTCGCCAGGGTGATAAAGAGGGAGCGATGTGAAGCAAGTGCCATCGTCAACCCATGTGGTGTCGATGTTGTTGCCATAGGTGTAGAGATGTATATTATTGCCAAAGTGGTCATTCCCTTTGCTTATAAAGAGGTCGTATGCGATATTAGGCTTTAATTCGTGCTTTATGAGCCCTTCGCGCGATGATTTAATCGAGAAATCGGGTGTGTTATTGCTTTTAGAAGAGTTGAAGTTGGAATATATGTCAATTGTGGCGTTGTTTATAGGCTCTCCGGTTTTAGGGTTGATAACCCATATCCTATTGTCGGTGATATTATAATTGGAGGCTAATGCTGATAATTCGGAGCAATGAATGATATTCAAGTTGTTCAAGTTTGGTCCCTGTTCATTGCAATATGCCACGACAGTGTAATATCCGGGTTGACTTATTTTTACCGTTATCGTGTCGTTAAGAGAAAAAGGCACTATTGAATCGTTACTTAATTCGATAGTTTGGTATATACATGGTTGCTCGTTCTTTTTGAACGAGTAGCGGTTTTGCCCTTTAATGTCATCAGGAAGTCTTATGATGTCGATTGTTGTTCCATTGCAGTTTGAATTATATAATTTTATCTTTAATTCATCGTTGGGAGCAATGTAGTTGTCAAATGTCAAAGACAATTCTTTTTGAGATATGCGATTGATTATGTGTTCTATCTCACAGTTTTGGTCAAATGCCGGAAAACGCTTCAACCGTTCGTTTAGAAGATTGTAAAACTCTTTTTTCTGATTGGTGTAATAATGTGTATATGTATTATTAGCTAAAAATATTAAAGCATGAGAGGCATACTCAGAGTGTTCGTGCTTATGGTAAAGGAGCTCAACGGCCTCGACAATGTTGCGGGTTGTATTTGACCACTCGTCAGAGGGCGTGTTTTCTATAATCCAATTCAATCTAATTAAATCCCAATATATTAGCGGAGCGGAATCATTGACGTGAAACGAAATTATGTCTTTAAATAGGGTGTTTATCCGTTCTTCCTCTTTGTTGGAATATGCAATAGGTGTTGAAATGAGTTTTTCATAATCGCAGATTGATAAACGGAAGGTGGATTTATTTAAAAAATTATCTAAGTAATCAATTATGTTTATTACTGCAAAATCATACAGTGTGGGGAAATAAATAAAGGTGAGATTGTTATATGTGATAAAATCTTTGTAGTCTTTTAACGGCGCTTTTTTAAGTGCGTCGCTATTAGCCAATATTTTGTTGTATAGCTCTGACGTTTTTTGAGTAAATTCGACACGACTCCATTCCGAGATGTCGTTAAGAGTATCTCTTTTCACATTACCCCTTTGATTAATATTAAAACTATCTGCATTATAAATATCGGAGTAGATTTTCATTAATAGCATATTTATCAATGCATTTGTGCAAGGGTCTTTTTCTTTGTCGGCTATATGCTCTATTTTTGTAATGGTCGATTGTATGCTGTCGGTGTTTATCAAGTCTTGTGCCACAGCATATTCGATAAGTGATTTCACCACCATTTTGCCATCTCCATTATTTAGGGCGGCATTGAGGTTGGACTCGGCTTGTTGCGCCTTTTTTTTAGGGTAGGCAAAATTGGGGTTAGGAGTATTTGCACTACCTATAAATGTGCCTAAAAAAATAAATAAAAAGAAAAACGAGATAGATTTAATGGTTGTCTTCATAATAAAGATGGTGTTTGTTTAAACAATACGAATCTTAAGAAAAAAGATATTCTTAAGATTCGAGAGAGTAGAGAATGAATTGTAGGTTTTGACTATAGGTTAGTCAAAAATATTATGAGAGAGAATGTTACTTCTTACACCTCTTGTTTCGTTTTTTGACCAACTCATGAGCAAATTTTCGCTCAGCTTTTTTTAGCATGAAAAGCTGTTTGCTAGAAATGACCGATTTGAATTGGTCGAAATATTTTAATTCTATAGCGGCTTCTTTTTGCTTAAGTTCAGATATAGCACGCGTAGCATTATCATATTCCAAGTCGGTAACGTTTCCTTCCGACACTTTAATCTCCAATTGGCGAGTTTCATTTGTTACCTTGAAAATTTCATCCTCCATTTTGTCATAGATGGGGAAGAATTTTTGTTGTTGCTCGGGAGTGAGCCCCAATTCATTTGCTATGAATTCATGTTTGTATTCGCGTATTTTCTTGAACCACTCATCGCGGTTGCGTCCACCTTTAGCATCTATTTGGCATAGTGGGGCAAATAATGCTACTAATAATATAAATGTGATATAACGCTTCATAATTTAAGGTAGATTAATTTTCAGTGTCGGGATTAATTATTTCTTCGGCTTCAATTCCTTCCTCATACATTGTCTCAAGTAATGAATATTCGTTGAAGTCTTCGTAGCAATATTCTTCAAAGAAGCTATCATCGGCCACGGCTTCGGCGACGATTTGTTCGGTTGATTGACCGTTGGTGATTGAATTAGAGGTGATGAGGTTGACCATTTTAACCATACACCATATTCCCGCAAACATTGCCACAAGATACACAAATGGCCTAATGCGTTGCCATGTGGATACAGGCTTGGTGATGAATGCTTCCTCTTTTTTCTCGGGCAGATTTTGCATCATGCTTTCAGCAAAATTAGCAAAGTAGTTCTCAGGAGTGGTCATCCCCGAGTTGCGGTTCACTTTGTCTAATATGTTTTTTTCTTCTTTCATGCTGTAAAATCTTGTTTTCGTTATATGTGACTATAATTTGTGAAAATGGTTTAATCGCGTTCCTTAAAAAATTGTTCAATTTTTTTTACCGCAAGGTGATATGAGGCTTTCAATGCGCCTACCGAGGTGCCGAGAATTTCCGACATCTGTTCATATTTCATATCATCGTAATATTTCATGTTAAACACCAATCGTTGCTTTTCGGGCAATGTGGCAATTGCTTTACGTAGAAGTAATGCGAGCTCATCGCCGTCGACATGCTCGTCGGCTTCGATGGTATTAATCAAGAACGACTCTTCATCGTCGAGTGATACGTTAAGGCGTTTTTTCTCCTTTTCAAGGAATGTGAGGCTCTCGTTAATGGCGATTTTGTGTAGCCAGGTCGACAGTTTTGCATCGCCTCGGAAGTGCTCAATTGAGCCCCAAGCCTTCATGAAAGTGTTTTGCAACAAGTCGTTTGCGTCGTCGTGGTTGTTGACCATGCGACGTATCTGCCAATATAGGGGTTCGCTATATAGCTTTATGACATCGCCAAAAGCCTCGCGACAAGTCGATGGCTCGCGCAATCGTGCCACTAACTCTTGGTCATCTTTTGGTGTTACTTTGCTCATAAATGCTATATATTAAATTTCAAGCCGTAAAATTAAGTAAACTTTTTTATAATATCGCAATTAAATGTAAAAGTTTATAGTTTGTTTGGATTTTATTACAAAAAAATCCATCGCATCAGCATTGCTCACCGGCTATTATAGGGGAGTTATGGCTATGTAGCAAAAAGGTGTGGGAATCCGTGCGAAGCACGTGAAAGCGCAGCGACCATAATGGCCGGGGGGGTAATTCATAATTCATAATGCATAATTCATAATTAACTCGGTCAAGCCTCGTTGAGCCCTTCGGGGTTCATAATTTTCACGCGTCAGCCCCTAACTCTCCTCCTGCCACGCAGCGGATAGTAGGAACAATATAGCCAATGAGGGCAGCAACTCTCCTCTTGAAAATTACAGAGTAATTTTTAGGAGGAGTACGGCGAAGCCGGGAGGTGGTCAGCCCGTGCGAAGCACGAGAAAGCGCAGCGACTATAATAACCGAGGGTAGAGCGAAGCGATACCCCCGGTTAGCAAACTACCACCACCATGCGTCTGAAAAGACGCGAAAAATTAGCACATAATCATTCTTTTATCACTCATATTCATTATAAGTGCATCATAAAACATGGCTTAATGGCCAAAATAGTTGGTAAAATCTCTATAAATCCCTGACAATGATTGACTTTGGGCATTTGAAAATTTATGAATAAAAAATCAGCTTTTTTATAGCTCAAAAAAAACATAATAAAATTTCCCGGTTAGCCGGGGGGTACATATTGCTTCGCTTTCCCGTGCTTCGCACGGTTTCTGAGAGAGGAGGGTCGTTTCCGTCCGGAGGTTTCGGGCTAACACCCTCAACCACGCGGTTATTACATATCGCTACGCTTTCCCGTGCTTCGCACGTTTCCCCTCGTTTTTTGCCAGTGAATCGTTTTCTGCTTGCCCACACTAAAAAGATACTGAGCCGAAGCGATACCCCCGGGCCAGAGGGGGGAGGAGGTTAAGTTAATTATAAATTATGAATTAAAAAAACATCTTATTGCATTTAATTAACTAATGACTGTTACTTTTTAAATGATTTTCTATATCTTTGCGAAAAGTAACTCTATCTAACCTCGAAAAGTGACGATGCTTTTTCGCTAAAAGATTGATTGTTAATATAAATATGTTGTATATGAAAAAACTTACTCCTCAATTCCGCGCAATTATAATAATCGCATTGATTATAACTGCCTCCCTCCCGGCATTTGCCTATGACTACGAAAAAAATGATATATACTATACTATTATTGATAAAGAAAAGAAAACAGTTAAAGTGACTAACTGTTACTCTGCTAAAAAGAAAATAGTTATCCCAAATTCAATAAAAATAAATGGAGTTTTATATTCAGTAACAGAGATTGACGACAGAGCATTCAATTATAGAGAAAAGTTAAAATATGTAGTCATCCCCAATTCTGTGACCACGATTGGCGAATGGGCGTTCCGTGGTTGCACCGGCTTGACCTCGGTAACCATCGGAAATTCGGTGACCTCAATTGGCGACAGGGCGTTCGAGGATTGCACTGGCTTGACCTCTGTAACCATCCCCAATTCGGTGACCACGATTGGCTACTCTGCGTTCTCTAATTGCGAGAGTTTGACCGAAGTTAATATTAATATTATTGATTTGTCGGCGTGGTGTAAAATAGGCTTCTCTTGTGATTTTCTATCAAGATGTGCAAAGAAACTCAAACTTAATGGCAAAAAAATAAAAGATTTAGTAATACCTAATGATATTACAGAAATAAAGGGCTCTGCGTTCTATAAATGCACCGGCTTGACCTCGGTAACCATCCCCAATTCCGTGACCACTATTGGCTCCGGTGCGTTCTGGGGTTGCACCGGCTTGACCTCGGTGACCATCCCCAATTCCGTTACCTCAATTGGCTCCTCTGCGTTCTCTAATTGCAGCGGCTTGACCTCGGTAACCATCCCCAATTCAGTAACTACGATTGGCGAGTATGCGTTCTATGGATGCGATGGCTTGACCTCCGTCACCATCGGCAATTCGGTGACCACGATTGGCGGCGGGGCGTTCGAGTATTGCACCGGCTTGACCTCAATCACCATCCCCAATTCGGTGACCACGATTGGCTCCCATGCGTTCTATGATTGCAATAAACTGAAAGAAGTGATAATATCAGATCTATCAGCATGGTGCAAGATTGATTTTGGTAATTCTGAGGCAAATCCACTATGTTATGCAAAGAAACTCAAACTTAATGGCAAAGAAATAAAAGATTTAGTAATACCTAATGATATTACCAAAATAAAGGGCTTTGCGTTCGAGGATTGCACCGGCTTGACCTCGGTAACCATCCCCAATTCCGTCACCTCAATTGGCTCCGGTGCGTTCTGGGGTTGCACCGGCTTGACCTCGGTGACCATCCCCAATTCCGTTACCTCAATTGGCTCCTCTGCGTTCTCTAATTGCAGCGGCTTGACCTCGGTAACCATCCCCAATTCCGTTACCTCGATTGGCGACCAGGCGTTCTATGGTTGCAGTGGCTTGACTGAACTAAATTTCAATGCTGAAAATTGCACTTCGATGGGAAGCTCGTCTTATCCTATATTCAACAATTGTTCAAATCTAAAAAATATAAATATAGGAAATAATGTAAAAACAATACCTGCGAATGCGTTCTATGGATGCGCTGGCTTGACCTCGGTGACCATCCCCAATTCCGTTACCACGATTGGCGACAGGGCGTTCTATAACTGCAGCGGCTTGACCTCGGTAACCATCCCCAATTCCGTTACCACGATTGGCAACTCTGCGTTCGCTTATTGCAGTGGCTTGACCTCGGTTAATATCACTGATTTATCTGCATGGTGCAAGATTAATTTTGGTAGTTTTTATGCAAATCCACTATATTGTGCAAATAAACTCAAACTTAATGGCATAGAAATAAAAGATTTAGTAATACCTAATGATATTACCGAAATAAAGAACGATGCGTTCTCTGGTTGCAGCGGCTTGACCTCCGTGACCATCCCCAATTCGGTGAAGGAAATAGGTGACAGAGCATTTAAATATTGTAACAACTTAGATTCTGTTATAATTACTAATCCTAACACGCGATACAACGGTTACTATAATGATGATGATCGTACGTTTCCCAGGCACACCAAAATAATACGTCCCAAGCAAGAGGAGAAATCGGAGCGGGATAGTTATAGGTGGCAATATGTTTCATATGGAGATGATAAGTGTGGGGCTAAGTCGACTGATGGAAAAGAGATTGTCCCAACCGAATATTCCGAGGTGGAGTATGTCCCTAATTATGAAGGGTATTTCTTGGTGAGGAAAAATGGTTGTTATGCTATTTATAATCCGTCGGGAAAAATCATTATTCCAATAAGTAGAGGGTACTCGTCAATTATAAAGACCCGCTCTGATGGCCGCATCTATTATCGTGTGAGCAAAGGAGGAAAATATGGTGTTTGTGGTATTGATGGATATGAAATAGTAGCGCCGTTATACGATAATATTATCTGTATTGACGGAGTGTTCCTCTATAAGGATATAAATGGCACATGGATACCACTAAATAAAGGATTGGATAAAAATAATGCGGTAGTGGAGAATCCCACATATACCAAGCGCGATGTGGCATATTATGACCTCGCACTCCAACAAGGACGTCTTGAGGATTCTTTTGGTAAAAAGGTGAGAGTAGAGCAAACCTCAATCGAAGGAACGAGAGCATTTAAGATTGTGTTTGAGGATAAGATATTGTTTGAATTTGGCGAATACGACCTCAGCAGCTCGGCACTCGACTATATCGACAAGGTGGCAGAAACATTGAAAGAATTGCCTTCGACCAGAGTGAGGATTACCGGTTACACCGACAATGTGGGTTCGCTTGCCTCAAATCGTCGCCTATCCACACAGCGAGCTAATGCCGTGAGCGAATATTTGCAACAAAAAGGCATCTCGGCTTCGCGTATAATAGCCAAAGGTGTGCCGTTGGCCGACTATGTGGCAACAAACAAAACCGAAGAAGGTCGCGCTCTCAACCGCCGAGTGGAAATTATCATCGAGGCAAAGTAGAATGAATAAATAAAGATTCGTTGCATTAAGATTTCATATTATTGAAAATTTATATAAATCTAATTACCAATATTAATTATGAGAAAATTATCGTTAACAACATTATCGCTTGTAGCTTTAATGTTTGCCTCATGTGGAGGTAGTAATGTTCAAGAATCGAATGGAAATGATTCAATAGCCAAGGCTCAAGCCGATTCGATTGCTAAGGTGGAGGCAGAAAAGAGGGCTAAGGAGCAAGCAAAGGCCGATTCTGTCGCTAAAATAGAGAATCTTAAAAATAGCGCAAGTCCCGATTTGAAGCTATTTGACCTTTATGGTAAAGTGAAATCGGTGGCAATCAAGTCGGGCCGAAAGATTCTACAATGTGAAACCTATGCCTATGATTGCATTGTAGATAGAAGCGATAGATATAATTTTACTCCCGAAGGGAAATGGAAATTTCATAGTGAAATAGGAGAACGAATATCACGCAATGCAAACCAACAAGTTGCAAGTGTTGATGGCGAAACGATGATAGGAATGGGTCCATATTATTGCTATACTTATAATGAAGAGGGGTATCCCACAAAAATTACAGTTGAGTCGCAAGGCGGTAGCGGTGGCTGGACCGGCGAAACTCACTATACCTATACCCAAAAAGGTATGCCCTCAAAATCAACTTATTCGGGCAATGATAGGGAGAAACCCGATATGGTCATTACTGAAGAATATACCTATACCGACTTTGATAGCATAGGCAACTGGACATCGCGCCAAGTGAAGCGCTCATATTCATACACTCGTACCGATTATACCTCAGGACGTTCCCTCGGTAAAGTAAATAAAACCGAAACATTTACCGATACTCGCACTATCACATATTATGAATAATATTTAGGAGTAAGGGGGGATAACTCCCAATAATAAGGCTGCCGATAGTAATAGTCGGTGGCCTTTTTTGTTTGCGAAAATGAGGAGAATTATATGTTAGTAAATCGCATTTTTTATGTTTATCAAGCATCTCTTATTATTCGTTGAGTTTTGTGCTTTTTCTTGGAAAAATTTGTTGTATATTTGTAGCATAATTAAAAGAGAATGGAAACGACATTGACTATTGAAACGATATTATTGGCTCTTGGGCTGACGCTGTTGGCGGGTATGTCGACAGCGATAGGTAGTTTGATGGCCTTTTTTACCCGAGCCACAAATACCCGATTTTTGTCGGGCGCATTGGGGTTGTCGGCAGGAGTGATGATTTATGTGTCGTTTATGGAGATGATTCCCGAGGCGTTGGCAAATCTGAAATCGGTGTATGCCGAGGATACTGCCACAATATATATGTTGATAGCCTTTTTCGGTGGCATGGGGTTGATTGCGTTGATTGACTTCTTAATCCCCTCTGATGAGAACCCTCACGAATTTCATCATATAGAGGAGATAGGTCTTAAGTCGGACAAACTCAAACGTACCGGTTTTATGCTTGCATTGGCGATTGGTATACACAACTTCCCCGAGGGTATGGCTACATTTGTGGCTGCCTTAGACGGTTTTGATGTGGCTATCCCCATTGTGATAGCTATCGCCATTCACAATATCCCTGAAGGTATTGCAGTGTCGGTGCCCATCTATCATTCAACCGGTAATCGTCGCAAAGCATTGACCTACTCGATATGGACCGGATTGGCCGAACCTATTGGGGCTTTATTTGGAATGGCATTTTTGTTGCCGTTTTGGACCCCTACGATAAGCGCGTTGCTATTGGCAGCCGTGTCGGGTATTATGGTGTTTATCTCGCTCGATGAGTTGTTGCCCGGTGCCGAAGAGTATGGCCATCACCATTTCTCGATAGGTGGTGTGATATTGGGCATGATGATAATGGCCGCCTCGCTACTGATATTATAACAATTAGTGAGCGTCAATAAATCTCTGACGAAAATTCACTATAAATAGTGATTGTGGGATTGTGGGATAAGTGTTAACTTTGCACCATAATTCTCAATGGGGGTAAATTTTAAACATATCATTGTAGCTTTTTCGCTTGTGGGTTGCGTAAGTAATCTACAGGCTGCCGATGTGGTTGCCGAAGAGGTTGACACAACCGATGTGTTGCCCGAAGTGACGGTCTCGGCAATTAAACAGACCTCGGATTTGAATAAGTGCCCCACAGCTTTGACGGTGTTGAACTCTGACCATGTGGAGCGATTGGGCGTTAAGGCTATAAAGAATGTAAGTGCTATTTCCCCTAATTTCTATATCCCCGATTATGGCTCACGAATGACCTCATCAATATATGTGAGGGGGATAGGTGCGCGTATCGACCAGCCTGTTGTGGGGTTGAATGTTGATAATGTGCCTATTCTCAATAAGGATAATTATGATTTTGAGTTGGCCGATGTGGATAGGATAGAGGTGTTGCGAGGACCGCAAAGCACCCTCTATGGGCGTAATACAATGGGCGGACTCATTAATATATATACTATCTCGCCGTTTAAATTCCAAGGTGTGAGATTTATGGGTGAATATGGCACGGCCAACACGTTGAAAACCTCGTTGTCGTATTACACTAAGTTGTCATCGCAATTGGGTATGTCGATAGGTGGAAATTTCACCATGACCGACGGCTATTATAATAATGAGTATAATGGGAGTGATGTAGGCACCGAACGACAAGGCTCGTTTCGTTGGAAAACAAAATGGTATCCTACATCTAACGTGGCTATAGAAAATGTGGCATCGGTGCAACACTCGCGCCAAAGCGGCTATCCCTATCAGTCGGTAGAGCCGGGCGAGATAAATTACAATGACACATGTTTTTATCGTCGCACTTCGGTGACAGATGGATTGACCGTTAACTGGAATTATAAGGGGATAACAATGTCGAGTATCACCGGTTTTCAGTATATCGATGATAATATGACACTCGATCAAGATTTCCTACCTCTTGAATATTTCACACTCACTCAGCGACGTCATGAATGGGCATTGACTCAGGATTTTGTGGTTAAAGGCCGTGAGCAAAATTATGATTGGTTGGTGGGGGCTTTCGGGTTCTATCGCCGCACCAATATGAGTGCGCCTGTGACATTTAAGGAGTATGGTATAGAGCAACTTATCGAGAAAAACCGCAATGAGGTGAACCCTTATTATCCTATCGGTTGGAATGATGATACATTTGTACTTGGAAGTGACTTTTTAATTCCTACCTATGGATTGGCTCTTTATCATCAAAGTCATTATGATTTAAATCGTTGGGCTTTTACATTGGGCTTGCGTCTTGATTATGAAAAGTCGTCACTCGATTATAACAGTTTCTGTAATACCTCATATACTATATATGATAATACGGCGGGAGCGATGGAGCCATTCCGCAACAGTCCGGTAGATATTGATGATTATGGCCATTTGAGTCAATCGTTTGTAGAATTATTGCCTAAACTTACTATCGCTTATCGCTTGCCGTTGAATGACGATTCGCGAGTGTTTGCCTCGGTGGCAAAGGGGTATAAGTCGGGTGGATTTAATACTCAAATGTTTTCAGATGTGTTGCAACAGCGTATCCGCGGCATGATGGGATTGAGCGAACTTTACAAAGTTGATGATGTGGTGTCGTATAAACCTGAAAAGAGCTGGAACTATGAGGTGGGAGCGCATGTGGCCGATGGTGACGGTCGTTACTCAGCCGGCGTATCATTGTTTTATATTGATTGCTGCGACCAACAGTTGACGGTTTTCCCCGATGGCACTACAACAGGTCGCATCATGACCAATGCCGGCAAGACTCGTAGCTATGGAGTGGAACTCTCGGCAATGTGGCGCCCCGTAGAACGATGGTCCTTGACTGCAAGCTATGGCTATTCCGATGCTCGATTTGTGGAGTATAATAATGGAAAGAGTGATTTTAAAGATAATTATATACCCTATGCGCCTAAGAATACATTGTTTTTAGGCACATCTTACAATATACCGGTAAATCGTTCATGGCTCGATTGTGTCGACTTAAACGTTGATATGAAAGGGATAGGGGAGATTTATTGGGACGAAGCAAATAGTGTGAAGCAGCCGTTTTATGCATTGCTGTCGGCATCGGTGCGCTTTACAAAAGATGATTTTACCCTTGATTTATGGGGTGATAATCTCACCGATACACACTATAACTCATTTTATTTCGTTTCTATAGGTAACGCCTTCTTGCAGAAGGGTAGTCCGGCACGATGTGGCGTGACATTGAGGTTGAATTTTAAATCGAATAAATAATAACAAAAAAGAGAATAAGATGAAATTTTTAAAGACAATTTTGGCATTAGTGATGTTTGCATCGGTGGCAACATCATGTAGCAACGATGACGAGCCATCGGCTCATGACAATTACATGGAACAAAACTACACCGGTTGTTTCCAATATATTTATAAGAAAAGTTTGAATAGCGGTGTGATTGTAAAAGGAACTACTTATATGTTCCGTTGGAGAGCCGACTTTACTGTTGATGTGTATATTAAAAACGCTAAATTCTCGGCAAATATGCCCGGCGGTATTGATATTGCAATTGAAGGATTGAAATGGGTCAGTGATAAAGGAGTGAAAGTAGTGTCGTCTACTGATGTTGTTCCCACTAAGGTTACTATGAGAGGTAACGAGGTAGATGCTTCGGCCTATGTGATAGATGATTTGAAATTAAATGTTTTTGAACGCCGTCTCATGGATGACCAATTGACTTATATCCCTGTTATAAATATGTCAATGACTATGGGTGATGTGGAAGTGATTACAGTGCAAAAGCAAACAGTGTATTTTGGCTCTACCGGTGTGGTGAACAATGCTGCGTCAACTAATTTTACATCAAAAACTCCATACTATGCAGTTACATTAGAGCCTGACAAAATGCAAGCTACTATTGATGTGTATAATGCTAAGTTTGCCGAAAAAATGCCTGCGATGAATATGAAGTTTGCTGAAATACCTTTCGAGGTGTCAAATTTGGGTTATAAGCTTGCTTGCAAAGAGTTAATCCCTACTATCAAAGACTCAGGCGTTGATGTTCCTTATCCAAGTTACAAAATCACAAATTTGAATGGTGATGCAACGTTTGCTACCGGAATGAATTTGCAATTTAATTGCATGGAAGTGTACACCGTTCAAGCGAATTTAGGATATGCGCTTCCAACAGAGTGATAAGATGATTTAAATATAGTTAATGAAAGTCAATTTGCACTGAAGCAGGTTGACTTTCTTTTTTGTTTTAAAGGTGTGTAAGGAGTGATTTTTTTTGGAAAATGTTGATAAATATTGTGTGGTAAAAAAGTTGAAAATTAATATATTTTGACTATCTTTGCAGTTGAAAAAATAAGCCTTTAAATAAATAAACACATGATGCGATTGTATTGGTGTGGCTATCAGAATGATAGGTGCCAATGCGGTTGTTGTGTTTATGTTATGTGGCAGTGTGTGAAAAAATATTAGATACTAAAATATGGTTTTATTAGACATTTTTGGAATTCAGAACAGTGCTTTGCTTGCTGTAGTTGCAGCATTGACCGGTTTTGGTCTTGTGGCATTGGCTCTGTGGCTTGCGGGGCTCATTTCTCCTCGCTCATTTAATCCTCAAAAGGGTGAAGCATACGAGTGTGGTATTCCTACTCGCGGTGAAAGTATGTCGCAATTCAAGGTTGGCTACTATCTTTATGCTATTTTATTC
This sequence comes from Muribaculaceae bacterium, assembly GCA_045576735.1. Classification (GTDB taxonomy): domain Bacteria; phylum Bacteroidota; class Bacteroidia; order Bacteroidales; family Muribaculaceae; genus RGIG4079. Next base: position 73,707 of record JAZNGZ010000095.1, on the reverse strand, counting down.
TTGATGTTTGATGTTGAAACAGTGTTCTTGTTCCCATGGGCAGTGCGCATGCGTGAACTTGGCGCCAACGGCATTATTAGCATCGCAGTGTTTTTTGGAATTTTAGTGTTAGGCCTTGTTTATGCATGGCGGAAAGGAGCTCTTGAATGGAAGTAACAACTAAAAGCATGCCTTATGAGGCGTGGAAAGATAACGAATATATTGAGTCTCTTGTAAAGGAGTTGCAAGAAAATGGCACTAACGTAATTGTTGGTTCATTTGATAAACTTATTAACTGGGGTCGTTCTAACTCAATTTGGCCATTGACATTTGCTACGAGTTGTTGTGGTATTGAGTTTGTGTCGTTAGGAGCTGCTCGTTATGATATGGCTCGTTTTGGTTGGGAAGTGGCTCGTTCGTCACCCCGTCAAGCCGACTTTATGATGGTGGCAGGAACGATAGTGCACCGCATGGCTCCTGTAATGCGTCGTTTGTATGACCAATTGGCTGAGCCAAAATATGTGATTGCATGTGGAGGATGCGCCATTTCAGGCGGTCCATTCCGCAAATCCTATCATGTGGTTAAAGGAATTGATGAGATAGTTCCTGTCGACGTGTATCTTCCCGGGTGTCCTCCTCGTCCCGAGGCTATGATTTATTCAATCATGCAGTTGTCAAGAAAAATGAAGGTTGAAAAATTCTTTGGTGGAGTGAATCGTCAAGAGAAAATTAAAGATTTCCTTGCTGCTCACCCCGAGGAATCATATGATTGATAACTACTTCCAGTCACATTTATTTAAAGCATAGAAAATAAAGACAATATCAGATATGGCAAATATTCAAGAAAAGATAGCCAAATTATGTCCCGAAGCAACATTTGAGGAAGGTCAAGACCTATTGGTGTGTGTGCCCGATTCAAAATGGCATGCTCTCGCTAAATCGTTGAAAGAAGAATTGCACTTTGACTTTTTAGTGACTATTGTGGGTATGGATTGGACCGATAAACTTGGTTGTATCTATTATTTAAAGTCTACAGCCGATAATGAAATGATTTCGGTAAAGGTAACAACCGATAATCGCGAAAATCCGATGATTCACAGTGTTCATGATGTGTGGAAAATTGCCACAACATTTGAACGCGAAGTGTATGACTTCTTTGGGATTATATTTGTAAATAACCCCGATATGCGTCGTATGTTCCTTAGTATCGATTGGAAAGGTTATCCATTACGTAAGGACTATGATGATAGCCCTGAAATCAATCCGGTGCCAAAAGAAAACGAACGCCAAGAAGATACTACAGTTTCATATGTAGAAACTGAAGATGGAAAGATTGAAAAGAAAACTATCAACGTGTTTGAACCCAATGACTTTGTGGTGAATATTGGTCCTCAACACCCTGCTACTCACGGTGTGTTGCGTTTCCGCACTGCAGTTGATGGTGAAACAATCAAAAAAATCGACTTCTATTCAGGTTATATACACCGTGGTATAGAAAAAATATGTGAAGGGTTGACTTATCCTCAAACACTCCACTTCATGGACCGTATGGACTATTTCTCGGGTCATCATTATCACCATGCGATGTGTATGGTATATGAAAAGGCTTTGGGTATAGAAATTTCACGCCGTGCTCAAGTGATTCGTGTGTTGATGGACGAGTTGGCTCGTATCGCTTCTCACTGCTTGTTCTTAGGTACATATTGTATGGACTTGGGGGCTACTACAATGTTGTTCTACACATTGCGTGTGCGTGAACAAATTCTCGACATCATGGAGAAAACTTGTGGCGCTCGCATGACATTCAACTATGGTTGCATTGGTGGTGTGATGCAAGATCTTCACGAAGATTTCGTGAGCGATGTGAAAGAATTGCTCGCTGTATTGCCTAAAAATATTAAAGAATATAACGAGTTGTTTATTGGCAACGTAATTGCAAAAGGCCGTCTCATCAATGTGGGAACACTCTCACGTGAAGATGCTATATCATATGCTGTAACCGGTCCTTCGGGTCGTGCATCGGGTTGGGCCTGCGATGTGCGTAAGACAAATCCATATAGCATCTACGGAGAACTCGACTTTGAAGAGGTTGTTTATACCGAAGGTGATTCTATGGCTCGTACTAAATTACGTATTGCCGAAATGGAACAATCGGCTCGCATCATAGAGCAACTTATTGACAATATCCCTGAAGGTGAATATTGCGTGAAAGTTCCTAAAGTGGTGAAATTGCCTGCCGGTCGCTGGTTCCAAATGGTTGAAGGTTGCCGTGGTGCATTTGGTGTATATGTTGAAAGCACCGGTGGCACATCTCCATTGCGTTTGAAACTTGTTCCTCCTTGTTTGCCATTGGCAAATGTGGTTGACCACCTCACTCGTGGCACAAAAATTGCCGACCTCATCACTATCGGCGGTTCATTAGATTATATTGTTCCCGATATTGACCGATAACATTAGATAATATACTAATAATATAATTATGTACGAAATAACATTCGCAACGATAACCAATTGGATTGACACTTTCCTCGGACAATATATGCCTGAGTGGCTTGTTACTACTGTAGAGTGCTTGCTCATTGGTGTAGGACTCTTATTGGTTTATGCCTTGTTGGCATTGTTTTATATTTATTTTGAGCGCAAAGTGTGTGCTGCATTCCAATGTCGTCTTGGTCCTAACCGAGTAGGCCCATGGGGATTGTTGCAATCATTTGCCGATATGTTTAAGATGCTTATCAAAGAACTTATCACGCTTAAGCACATCGACCGCTTTTTGTTTGCTCTTGCTCCTTATTTGGTAATTATTGCATCAATGCTTTCATTTGCATGTTTGCCTTGGGCTAACGGATTGCAAATCATTGACTTCAATATTGGTATATTCTTCTTGATAGCAGTGTCATCAATAGGTGTTCTTGGTATCTTGCTTGCAGGATGGTCAAGTAACAATAAATTTACATTGATTGGTGCGTTGCGTTCAGGAGCTCAAATGGTGAGCTACGAATTGTCAATCGGTTTGTCGGTTTTGACAATGGTGGCATTTGCCGGAACAATGTCAATAACCGGTATTGTTGACGCACAAAAAGACTTGTGGTTTATATTCTCAGGTCACGTTCCTGCTCTTATCGCATTTATAATCTATCTTGTGGCCGGTACAGCAGAAACAAATCGTGGTCCGTTTGACCTTCCCGAAGCAGAAAGTGAGTTGACAGCAGGTTATCACACTGAGTATTCAGGTATTCATTTCGGTTTCTTCTATTTGGCCGAATACCTTAACTTGTTTATCGTATCGGGTGTGGCAACATTGTTGTTCTTCGGTGGTTGGATGCCATTGCATATTCCCGGCTGGGAAGGATTCAATGCTGCAATGGATTATATCCCATCGGTAGTGTGGTTTATTGGTAAAGCTATTGCAATCTCATTCATCATCATTTGGTTTAAATGGACATTCCCACGTCTACGTATCGACCAATTATTGAAACTTGAATGGAAATATTTGTTACCAATCAACCTCGTGAATCTTGTGTTGATGGTTCTTATCATCGTTTTTGAATTGCATTTTTAATATTAACATAATACAAAGATAAATTTCGTGATTATGAGCGAAAAATTTGGCAAAATAGCTCAAGTAATCGGTCCGGTAGTCGATGTGGCTTTCGAAGGTGAGGGAAATGCAATTCCCCCTATCTATGCTTCGTTGAAAATAGACCGTCCCGATGGCTCAGAACTCATTCTTGAGGTAGAACAACACATTGGAGAGGATACAGTGCGTTGTGTCGCAATGGATAGTACTGATGGTTTGCAACGTGGCATGAAAGTTGTGAATCTTGACCGTCCTATCGCTGTGCCCACAGGTGACCAAGTAAAAGGTCGCTTGCTTAATGTAGTGGGCGAGGCGATTGACCACTTGCCTGAGCTTAAACGTGAAAACGTGCGTCCTATTCATCAACCGGCTCCTTCTTTTGAAGACTTGACAATCGGTACCGAAATTCTTTATACCGGTATTAAGGTAATTGACCTACTTGAACCTTATAGCAAAGGTGGTAAGATTGGTTTGTTTGGTGGTGCCGGTGTGGGCAAAACAGTGCTCATCATGGAACTTATCAATAACATCGCTAAAGGTCATAACGGGTTCTCGGTGTTTACCGGTGTGGGTGAACGTACTCGTGAAGGTAACGACCTCCTCCGTGAAATGATTGAGAGTGGTGTTATGAAATATGGCGAAAAATTTGAAAAGGGAATGGAAAACGGAGAGTGGAACCTTGCCGATGTAGATATGGACAAGGTGAAGGAATCGCAAGCTACTCTCGTGTTTGGTCAGATGAACGAGCCTCCCGGTGCACGTCTTCGTGTTGCTTTGTCGGGCTTGACAGTGGCCGAACAATTCCGCGATCAAGATGGTGGCGGTAAAGAAATCCTTCTCTTTATCGACAATATCTTCCGTTTCACACAAGCGGGTTCTGAGGTGTCGGCGTTGCTTGGTCGTATGCCTTCGGCCGTGGGTTACCAACCTACACTTGCTTCTGAGATGGGTACTTTGCAAGAACGTATCACTTCAACAAAAAATGGTTCAATCACGTCGGTACAAGCGATTTATGTGCCTGCCGATGACTTGACCGACCCTGCTCCTGCAACTACCTTCAACTTCTTGGATGCAACAACCGTATTGAGCCGTAAGATTGCTGAGCTAGGTATCTATCCAGCTGTAGACCCATTGGAGTCAACATCACGTATCCTTGACCCTAATGTTATTGGTGAAGAGCATTACAACACTGCTCAAGCAGTGAAGCAGTTGCTTCAAAAATATAATGAACTTCAAGATATTATTGCTATTCTTGGTGTTGATGAACTCTCTGATGAAGACAAACTCGTTGTGGCTCGTGCTCGTCGCGCTCAACGCTTCTTGTCGCAACCATTCAACGTGGCAGAGCAATTTACAGGTCTTCCGGGCGTAATGGTGCCATTGAGTGAAACTATCCGAGGCTTCAAGATGATTCTTTCGGGTGAAATGGATGAGTATCCCGAACAAGCATTCCTCAATGTGGGAACAATCGATGAAGCAATCGAAAAAGGTAAGAAACTTCTTGCCGAAGTGAAATAACATATAAAAGCGATAGCTCAATAGTTAGATAATTATGATACTAAAAATTATATCAACTGAAGATGTGCTTTTTGACGGAGAAGTCGATGCTGTGACTTTCCCCGGGCAAAAAGGCTCTTTTACCGTGCTAAACAATCACGCATCAATAGTGTCTTCGCTCGTAGCAGGAAATATTGTGTATGATGTGGCAGGTGAAAAGAAATCGATAGCAGTCGATGGAGGATTGGTTGATGTGGATAAAAATATAGTATCGGTGTGTATATATTAAACATGAAGAAAGTATTTCTCATATTATTTATGATGGTAGTGGCGTTGGTTGCTCCCAATGCTCTCTATGCTTCTTCAGAAGGTGGCGAAGGCGAATTGCAAATCAAAGAAACCATTTTCCATCACTTAGGTGACGGTTATGGATGGGAAGTGCCTTTCTCTCACCATCATCGCATACCATTGCCAGTTATTTTGATAGATAATGAAGGTAAGTGGCATTGTTTTAGTTCTTCAAGGGTCACCAATGGCGAAACTTATGAAGGATTCTATATTGCACATGGTGGTGATTATAATGGAAAAATAGTGAAGAAAGATGCTTCAGGAAATGAGTATAGACCCACCGATTTGTCAATAACCAAGAATGTTTTAGCATTGTTTATCTCTGTTTTATTGGTTGTTGCATGTGTGTTGAGTGTGGCTCGTTGGCATCGTAGAAATGGTGCAAAGGCTCCACGCAAAGGCCTAGGTGCGATTGAAGCGCTAATCACATTTGTTTATGATGGCGTCATTAAGTCGACATTGAAAGAAAATGCACGTCGATTTGCTCCATATCTATTGACTGTGTTCTTTTTCATCTTCGGAATGAACTTGCTTGGACTCATAGTGATTTTCCCTGGTGGAGCAAATCTCACCGGTAACATTGCTGTTACTCTTGTCTTGGCAGTGTGTACGTTCTTAGTGACAAATATATTTGGGACAAAGCATTATTGGAAAGATATTTTCTGGCCCGATGTGCCATTATGGTTAAAATTCCCTATTCCTATCATGCCGGTAATTGAAATCTTTGGTATGTTTACCAAGCCGGCAGCGTTGACAGTGCGTTTGTTTGCCAATATGATGGGAGGTCACATGATTGTGATGGTATTGACAATGCTTATCTTTATATTTGCTCCAATGGGAGCGGTTGTTACCGGAGCAACAACCGTGGTGTCGGTTGCATTCTCGATATTTATGTTGCTCATTGATGTGTTGGTGAGTTTTATTCAAGCTTATGTGTTCACAATGTTGTCAACAATATTTATCTCATTGGCACAAGAAAATCCTCATCATGAGGCACATGAATAAAAGTTTAATAAGTAAATAATAAAATAATTAAATAACAATATTAAAATTTATAAGTTATGTTAGCAATGATTTTAGCCGCAGAAAGTTTAGTAGGTTTTGGCGCATGTATTGGTGCCGCATTGGCAGCTATTGGTGCAGGTATTGGTATTGGTAAAATTGGTGCCGCAGCTATGGAGGCAATCGCACGTCAACCCGAATCGGCTGGTGATATTCGTAGTAATATGATTGTGATTGCAGCTCTTGTTGAAGGTGTTGCACTTTTCGCAGTTATCGTAAGTATTCTTGCACTTTTCGTTTAATAACAAGTAAATCTATAGTATGGAACTATTCACGCCTGACTTTGGCTTGATATTTTGGATGTTCTTGTCTTTTGTGGTGCTCTTCTTTGTGTTGGCAAAGTGGGGATGGCCAGTAGTGATAAAGGGCATTGAGGAACGAGCCGATTTGATTGATAAAGGTGTGGAATACGCTCAAAATGCTAAAGAGCAACTTGACCACGCCCGCGAAGAGGCTGAAAAATATATTGCAGAGGCTCGTCGTCAACAAGCCGACATGCTTCGCGAAGCCGATAAGATGAAAACACAAATCATTGAAGAGGCTCGTGAGGAAGCACAAAAGGAGGCAAAGAAGGTGATGGATGCCGCTAAACAATCAATTGAGCAAGCGCGCAAAGAAGCCGAACAAAACTTCCGCAATGAGGTGAGCTCTTTTGCTCTTGATATTGCAGGAAAGGTGGTGAGGACTCAACTTGCCGATGAAAAGGCTCAAAAACAGTTGGTTAACACTCTTCTTGACGAAATAGAGAATAAAAATTAATAAACGCAATGAACGAAGGTCTTATTCCACGCCGATATGCTAAGGCTCTTTACAAGTTTGCACTTGAAAAGGGTCAGGATAAACCTATGTATGGCTTAATGCAACAATTGTCGGCTAGCTTTGCAGCTGATTCATCGCTTCAAGAGGTGATGAGCAATCCGTTTATCGCCAATGAAGATAAAATAAAGTTGCTCAAAGTGGCCTCAGGAGCCGATAAGTCGCACACTTGTTTTGCCGATTTTATGAAGTTGTTGGTTGAGAACAAACGTATCTCGGCCATGCGTTCCATTGCTTTAGCCTATCTGACAATATATCGTAAGGCCAATAATATATATTTGGTAGAAGTGGTATCGGCAACCGCAATGGATGTTGATAGCCAATCACGACTAAAGAAACTCATCGAGAGTCATCTCAATGGCGGCACAATGGAGTTTAGCCAACGAGTGGATTCTCAACTCATAGGTGGATTCGTTGTCAATATCGATTCGGAGCGACTCGATGCATCTGTGCAGAATGAATTGAAACAATTGCGTTTAAATCTTCTTAGAAAATAATTTGTGATGATTAATCCTAGCGAGATATCTGAAGTATTAAAACAACAACTTGAAAACGTAAACTCTAAAGTTTCGTTTGAAGAAGTTGGAACGGTCCTTGAAGTAGGTGACGGTGTTGCCCACGTGTTTGGACTCGACAATGTGTGCGCTAATGAACTCGTAGAGTTTGAAAATGGCGTTAAGGGTGTTGCTCTCAACCTTGAGGAAAGTAACGTAGGTGTTATTTTGCTCAATGATGTTAATAGTGTGACAGAGAATATGACCGTTAAACGCACCGGTAAGATTGCATCTATACCAGTTGGTGAAGGTTTGTTTGGTCGTGTTATTAACGTATTGGGAGAACCCATTGATGGTCGTGGACCTATCGATGGCAAATTAATCGACTTGCCTCTCGAACGTAAAGCCCCCGGTGTAATTTTCCGTCAACCGGTGAAACAACCACTCCAAACCGGTATCAAAGCGATTGACTCAATGGTGCCCATAGGTCGCGGTCAACGTGAGCTTATCATTGGAGACCGTCAGATTGGTAAGACAGCTATCGCTATCGACACTATTATCAATCAACGCAAAAGTTTCGAAGAAGGAAAACCTGTATATTGTATATATGTAGCTATTGGTCAAAAAGCATCGTCAATAGCCGCAACCGTTGATACTTTGCGCCAAAACGGAGCAATGGATTATACCGTTGTGGTGGCAGCTTCGGCTTCTGACTCGGCTGCGATGAGATATTACTCACCATTTGCCGGTGTGGCTATTGGTGAATATATTCGTGACACCGGTCGCGATGCACTTATCGTCTATGACGATTTGTCAAAGCAAGCTGTGGCCTATCGTGAAATCTCATTGATTTTGAAACGTCCTTCGGGTCGTGAGGCTTACCCCGGTGATATTTTCTATCTCCACTCTCGCTTGCTCGAACGCGCTGCTAAGATTATTGATAATCAAGAAGTGGCATCAAATATGAATGACCTCCCCGAGGCACTGAAACCAATGGTGAAGGGTGGCGGTTCGCTCACTGCGCTTCCTGTGATTGAAACTCAAGCAGGTGACGTGTCGGCCTATATCCCTACCAACGTGATTTCAATTACCGATGGTCAGATATTCCTTGAAACAGCATTGTTCAACCGTGGTATCCGCCCTGCTATCAATGTGGGTCTTTCGGTGTCGCGTGTTGGTGGTAGTGCTCAAATCAAGTCAATGAAAAAGGTGGCCGGTACGTTGAAAATCGACCAAGCTCAATTCCGCGAACTAGAGTCGTTCACCAAGTTTGGTGGTGATATTGACCCTGTTACAGCACGTGTGATTGACAAGGGACGAAAGAATGAACGATTACTAATTCAACCTCAATATCGCCCAATGTTGGTTGAAGAAGAGGTTGCAGTGATTTATTGTGGTGTGAAAGGATTGCTTCAAAATGTGCCAATGGATAAAGTGGCAGAGTTTGAACAGCAGTTCATTCAAATGCTTCATGCAAAACATCAGGCCGATGTGCTCGACTTGGTTCGCCAAGGTCAGTTGACTGATGAAATTGAAGCAAAAATCACCGCGGTGGCTAATGAAATTTCAAGCCGTTATTAAATATAAAGTTAAATGGCAACGTTAAGAGAATTAAAAGGACGAATAGGGTCGGTAGCTTCATCAGAGAAGATTACCGGAGCGATGAAGATGATTTCTTCGGCGAAGATGCACAAGGCAGAACAAGCTTTGAAGCGTCAATTGCCATTCCGCTCTCAAATAGAGACAATCATCGCTAATTTGTTGAGCGCTGATGCCCAATTTGCATCTCCTTTAATTGAAAATCGCGATGTTAAACATGTGAGCATCGTGGTGTTAGGGTCGGACGATGGCCTTTGCGGTGCCTATAACGTGAATTTATTCAAGCAATTGCTCGATAGGGTGCAATATTATCGTGCATCATATGGAGAAAATGTAAAAGTGAGAGTAATCCCGGTTGGCTCAAAGATGTATAAGGCATCATATAAGATAGCCCATGGAGATGTTGTAGTTGAAATGGTTGAAGGAGTAAATTCTAAAACCGAGGCCGATGGAGTTAAAGCATTCATGGCTCAATTGCAGCAACAGTTCCTAGCCGGAGAAACCGATTTGGTTGATGTGCTTTATATGAACTTTGTGAGCATGAGCCGTCAACGTCCACGCATTGAACAAGTGTTGCCTGTTGTGCAAGAGACATTTATGCCGGCCGATGGGAAAGTAGCTTCTTCACGTCCATATTTGTTTGAACCCGATGTGAATCAAATCTTCTCATCGGTATTGCCATTATTCTTGCTCTCAACAATGCAAGAAATATTTACCGAAAACCGCGCATCGGAACAAGCCGCGCGTGTGATGGCAATGCAAAGTGCAAACGACAATGCTAAGAAATTGCTTGATCAATTAAGATTGGAATATAATAAACTCCGTCAACAAAGCATCACAAATGAGTTGCTCGATATTGTGGGCGGACAGGTGAGATAAATAATAATAACTTAATAAAATAGATTTAGACTTAATTCTATGGGTAGTGTAAAAGATTATTTTTCATCATTAGGTGCCGGATTGGCAAGCCTTGTAAAAGGTATGCAAATCACCGGTAAAGAATTTGTTACACCTAAGATTACTGAAAAATATCCCGAACATCGTGACACCGTTAAGGTTCCCGAGCGTTTCCGTGCGGTTTTGGAACTCAAATATGATGAGGAAGGAAATCACAAATGTATCGCATGTGGAATATGTGAGCGAAATTGTCCTAATGGCACAATTAGCATCACAAGTAAAATGGTGGAAACTTGGGACGGAAAGAAAAAACGCAAGTTGGACAAATATGTCTATGACTTGGGTAGCTGTACTTTCTGTCAGTTGTGTGTAACAACTTGTCCTCAAGATGCATTGGAGTTCTCTAATGATTTTGAACAAGCAGTGTTTACACGCGAAAAATTAGTGAAGCAACTCAATTATCTCCCCGAAAAGGAAGAACCGGCTCCAACACCCGAGCAAATTGAAAAAGCTAAGGCTGAAAAAGAAGCTAAAATTGCTGCTGCTAAAGCTGCTGCTGCCGCAAAGAAAGCTGCTGCCGCAAAGGCTGCTGAAACACAAGCTGCCGATGCGACAAAGGTCAATGATGCAACTAAAGCAAGCGATGCCACTAAGTTAAACGAAGAAAAATAAAAAATTAATCACATTATATGGAATCAGTAGGAAGTATCATTATGTTAGGCATAATCGTATTGTCGATTATCGTCTTTTCGGTACTCACTGTCACCACTCGCAAAATTTTGCGTTCGGCAACATACTTGTTGTTTACGCTTTTTGCCACTGCCGGAATTTATTTCCAATTAGATTATGAATTCTTGGGCGCAGTGCAAATCGCTGTTTACGCAGGAGGTATTGTTGTGTTGTTTGTCTTCTCAATTTTGTTGACAAGCCATCCCGGTGATAGTAGTGCAAAACTTACTTCAAAGAAGCATGTGCTTGGCTTTATTGCTGCCGGAGCCACTCTATGTGTTGCCGGATATGCATTAGTGAGCCGTTGTGCCCACTTGTGCACTAAATTGCCTGCAATGTCGGAGCTTACCATGGATAAGCTAGGCGAAACATTGATGGGGACCGGCTCAGGTCAGTATTTATTGCCCTTTGAAGCAATCAGTGTGTTATTACTCGCATGTATAATTGGTGGCATCGTTGTCGCTCGTAAAAGATAATCGATTATGGAACTTACGATGTTATATTATATTATTCCCAGCTTAATAATGTTTTGCTGTGGTGTTTATGGGTTCATTACCCGTAAAAACATGATTGCGATATTAATTTCACTTGAGCTAATGCTCAATGCTGTAGATATTAACTTTGTTGTCTTTAACCGTTTCTTATATCCAGGAGCGTTAGAGGGTATGTTCTTCACACTCTTCGCTATTGCAATTGCAGCAGCCGAAACCGCTTTGGCTATTGCAATTATCATCAACCTTTTCCGTGTGGCTAAGAACATCGATGTTGAAGACGTTAACGAAATGAAATTTTAAGCGCTATGGATATTACAATGCCTTTAATGATTTTAGCTATTCCCTTAGGAATGTTCCTCGTGTTGGGGCTATTTGGGAATAAGATGAGCCATAAGCTTGCCGGTTGGCTCGGTACATTGGGTATGGGTACTGCCTTGGTGCTTGCTTATACCACTGCATATCAATATTTCTTCAGCGGTAGCGAATTGTTTATCAATGCAGCCGGTGAACGTTTGCAACATGCAGTATTCGACTATACATGGTTGGAATTTACCGAAAAATTGATTATCAAACTCGGTTTCCTTCTTGATCCTATTTCAGCGATGATGCTTGTGGTTATTACCACAATCTCATTTATGGTGCATCTTTATAGCCTTGGCTATATGCACGGCGAAAAAGGTTTCCAACGCTATTATGCGTTCCTTTCATTGTTTAGTTTCTCAATGTTGGGATTGGTTGTTGCCACCAACATCTTCCAAATGTATATCTTCTGGGAGCTTGTGGGTGCGTCATCTTATCTTTTGATTGGGTTCTATTACACTAAACCATCGGCTGTTGCAGCATCAAAGAAAGCGTTTATCGTTACACGTTTTGCCGACCTCGGCTTCTTGATTGGTATCTTGATTCTCTCATTCTATAGCTCTACATTCGACTTTATAACCATGACATCTAATCCTCAAAGTGTATTTGCAAGCACTGCCGGAACAATGTTTATGGGAGGTTCAGTGTTGACTTGGGGCTTGGTGCTCATCTTTATGGGTGGTATGGGTAAATCGGCAATGATGCCACTTCACATTTGGTTGCCCGATGCGATGGAAGGTCCTACACCTGTTTCGGCTCTTATCCACGCAGCTACAATGGTTGTTGCCGGTGTGTTCTTGGTGGCTCGTATGTTCCCTGTTTACATTTTTCAAGTATCAGCATTAGAAATTGTAACCGTAGTGGGAGCGTTGACAGCTCTTTATGCTGCAATCGTGGCTTGTACACAAATCGACATCAAACGTGTCCTTGCGTTCTCAACTATCTCGCAAATCGCGTTTATGATTGTTGCACTTGGTGTTGCACGCCCCGATATACATCATGGAGTAGGTTATATGGCATCAATGTTCCACTTGTTTACACACGCAATGTTCAAGGCTCTCTTGTTCTTGGGTGCAGGTGCATTGATTCACGCAGTTCACTCAAACGATTACACAGCAATGGGTGGTCTTCGCAAATATATGCCAATCACTCACATCACATTCCTCATTGGCTGTCTTGCTATCGCAGGTATTCCTCCTTTCTCTGGATTCTTCTCTAAGGACGAAATTCTTGTAGCGGCATTCCTTAATAACCCATTATGGGGCGTTTGGATGACAGCTGTTGCCGGTTTGACCGCATTCTATATGTTCCGTCTTTACTATCGCATCTTCTGGTGGAACAATCCTGATTATGGCCACCACACTCCACACGATGGACCTTGGACCATGTCATTGCCATTGATTATTCTTGCTACTATTTCATGTGTTGCAGGTTTCATTCCTTTTGGCAATTATGTGTCTTTTGATAGACATCCTCATCACCCTGAATTAACCCTTTGGGTGGCAATAACCAGTGTTGTTGTCGCAGTGTGTGCAATTGCACTTGCCACAGTGATGTATCGCAAAGAAAATGCATTACCTTCTCGCATGAAGAATGCAATGAAGGGCTTGTGGACAGCTGCGAACAAGCGCTTCTACTTCGACGAACTTTATATCTTCATTACTCACAAGATTATATTCAACCTTGTGAGCCGTCCTATCGCATGGTTTGACCGTCACATCATCGACGGCACAATGGATAGCTTTGCTACCATGACAAATTATGCATCAGAAAAGATTAAAGGTTTGCAATCGGGTAGTGTACAACAATATGTATGGGTTTACCTTCTAGGAGCATTAATCCTTGCAAGTGTAGTAATTGTTTTCGTGATTTAATAACAATGGTGCAAATCTAAAATATAGAAAATTATGTTATTTGGATTAAATATATTATTATATTTCGTGATAATTCCGGTGCTCATGTTGCTCGGATTATTCCTCTGCCAAAAGGATAATATGAAGCAGATCCGCACCGTTGCTGTTGTTGGTTCTACTTTATTGGTAGCCCTTTCGGTATACCTATTGGTTGATTACCTTGCACTTCGTGCTGCAGGTGAAACTGCTCAAATGCTTTATACCGATTCTTGGTGCTGGTTTGAAAACCTCAATATCAACCTCGCTGTGGGTGTTGACGGTATTTCAGTGGCAATGATTCTACTTTCTGCGATTATCGTGTTTGCAGGTTCGTTTGCTTCTTGGAAAATCAATCCACTACCCAAGGATTTCTTCTTGTGGTTGATACTTTTGTCAACAGGTGTGTTTGGGTTCTTTATCTCAATCGACCTCTTCACAATGTTCATGTTCTATGAAGTTGCGCTTATCCCCATGTACCTTCTCATTGGTCTTTGGGGTACAGGTCGCAAAGAATATTCGGCAATGAAGTTGACATTGATGTTGATGGGTGGTTCAGCATTCTTGATGCTTGGTCTCATCGGTATCTATTTCCACTCAGTTCCCGAAGGTCAACAACTCACATGGAACATCGTTGAAATCGCTGAAAAGGGCGCAATTCCACATGATTGGCAATTATTCTTATTCCCTATGACATTCGTTGGTTTTGGCGTTCTTGGTGCAATGTTCCCATTCCACACATGGAGCCCCGACGGTCACGCTTCAGCACCTACTGCAGTGTCAATGCTTCACGCAGGTGTGTTGATGAAACTTGGGGGATATGGTTGCTTCCGCGTGTCAATGTATCTCATGCCCGAAGCAGCTAACGAACTCGCTTGGATTTTCTTGATTCTTACAGGTATCTCGGTTGTTTACGGTGCATTTAGCGCATGTGTTCAAACCGACCTCAAATATATCAATGCTTATTCATCAGTGAGCCACTGTGGTCTTGTGTTGTTTGCAATCTTGATGCTCAACACTACTGCAATGACAGGTGCTATTATGCAAATGCTCTCTCACGGTTTGATGACAGCATTGTTCTTCGCTCTTATAGGTATGATTTATGGACGCACTCACACTCGCGACATTCGTGAGATGGGTGGTTTGATGAAGATTATGCCATTCTTGGCTGTATGTTACGTTATTGCCGGTATGGCATCGCTCGGTCTTCCAGGCTTGAGTGGTTTCGTGGCCGAAATGACAATCTTCGTCGGTTCATTCCAACACACCGATATGTTCCACAGAGTATTCACTATCGTGGCTTGTTGTTCAATTGTAATCACAGCGGTGTATATCCTCCGCGTGGTGGGCAAATTGCTCTTTGGCCCTGTTCAAGACGAACATCATTTGCAATTGACCGACGCTACATGGTGGGAACGCTTCTCGGCTATCACTCTCATCGTGTGTGTGGCTGCAATCGGTTGCTTCCCCAACTTCTTTAGTGACTTGATTAAGTTTACATTCAATCCCGAGTTTTTTAAAGTATTAGGTTTAAATTAAGATTAAATAGAAATGGATTACTCACAGTTTTTAGCAATGAAGCAAGAAATAGGATTGTTAGTCATATTTCTATTAGTCTTCTTTTATGACACTTTTATGCCTAAAAAGGCACAAAAGAACCTTGCAGGTGTAACAACTGTATTGTTTGGAGTATTTACCCTTTGGGGAATTATCTGCCCTTGTTTGAATGGAGCATGTGCCACTGATGCGTTTGCAGGCATGTATAATAGTTCTCCTATTGTGGTAGCCATCAAAAATATTCTCAATATAGGTGTGTTTATCGTTCTCATTCAATCAATGAAATGGGCCAATAGCGAAGATCAAGTTATTCGCCGTGGTGAATTCTACGAATTATTGCTCGTTACATTGTTTGGTATGTACTTGATGATTTCGGCTCGTCACTTCCTTCTCTTCGTTATCGGTCTTGAAGCAGCATCATTGCCATTAGCTGCAATGGTTGCCTTCGACAAAAAACGTGTTGAAAGCCACGAAGCCGCTATCAAATATATCCTCACTGCAGTATTCTCATCGGCAGTGTTCTTGATGGGCTTGTCATTTGTGTATGCCCTCACCGGTTCACTCTATTTTGATGCTATTGCAGCCAAAATCGCAGCCGAACAAGGTGTGATGCTCATCGTAGCCGTTGCATTCGTGATTGCAGGTATCGGTTTCAAACTTTCATTGGTACCATTCCACTTGTGGACTGCCGACGTTTACCAAGGCGCACCCACATCGGTTACTTCTTATCTATCGGTAATCTCTAAAGGTGCTGCTGCATTTGCATTCTTAGTGATTATGGCACAAGTGTTTGGCACAGTTTACTCACAAGTGTGGGAATGGATGCTCTATGCGTTGATTATCCTCACCATCACTATCGGTAACCTCTTTGCTATTCGCCAACGCAACATGAAACGCTTCTTGGCATTCTCATCAGTGTCTCAAGCCGGTTATATCATGCTTGGTGTGATTGCAATGACTGCAACAGGTGTTTCATCATTGATGTATTATATCCTCGTGTATATCTTCTCTAACCTCGCTGCCTTTGGTGTGATTCAAGCCATTGAAAACAACACCGGCATGGTGAGCATGGACGATTACAAAGGATTATACAAAACCAATCCACGCTTGTCGTTCACTATGATGCTTGCAATGTTCTCATTGGCAGGTATCCCTCCATTTGCAGGTTTCTTTAGCAAATTCTTCATCTTCACAGGAGCCATCGAACAAGGTAGCATCGCTATCTATGTGCTCGTGTTGATTGCGTTGATTAACACTATCATTTCACTCTACTACTATCTCCTTGTAGTGAAAGCAATGTTTATCCACCAAGATGAATGTAAGATTGCAAACTTCAAATCGGCTTGCTCTGAACGTGTGGCAATGTGGATTTGTGTGGCAGGTATCATCGCCCTTGGTATCGTAAGTTGTGTTTACAACTCACTCCTCGACCTCACCAACGGCACTTCAATCCTCGCCAACCTCTTCTAATCGAATTTCTCATAATTCATATATGCGACGGCTTCCATCATCGGGAGCCGTCGCTTTTTTGTTGTAGTTAGTAGAGAGTAGTTAGTCGATAAAGTCGATAAGGGTGGCAGCTCTCCTCTTGTTTTTCGCAGAAAAATAGGAGGAGTGGCTCAACGAGCCGAGGTGGTCAGAATTTCCACTCCAGTCGTGCGAAGCACGAAGAAAGTTAAGCGTCTATAATAACCGGGGGGTAAGCGAAGCGATACCCCCGGAAAGGGAATATAACACCGCCATGAATCAAATGTCGTGCGAAGCACGAGAAAGTGAAGCAACTATAATAGCCGGGGGTTAAGCGCAGCGATACCCCCGGAAAGGGAATAAGCCGTCCCCTCACCAAGCCGTCCGAAGGACGGGAATGGTGTTAATGTAGTGCATTCATGCTATATGATTGTTTCGCGTCTGCCAGACGCATATGTGTAGATTGTAAAACCGGAGGTTTCGGGCTAACACCCTCAACCCCCGGTTATTGCATATCGCTACGCTTTCCCGTGCTTCGCACGTGCAGACCACCTCCCCCCTTCGGGGTACTCCTCTTGAAAATTACAAAGTAATTTTTAGGAGGAGAGTTGCTTTTCATGTGCCAGCCCTTATGTTTATTTTGTCAAAAAATCAATTTACACTTGCGCCTCGGCAAAGCAAATTTAAATAAATTTAATTTGCAATTACGCTCGGCTTGCACTATCTTTGCGGAATAACCTAAAAACTTTACCATATATGAGAAAACGACTACTCTCTATGATGCTCCTCGCTATGGGGCTTGTGGCATCGGCTCAAGTTGATACAATTCTTATCAACGATGTGAATTATCATGTAGATGTGATTGAAAGTCAAGATATTGGTCCGGGGATACACCATTACCGACTCCGTATTCCTGCATATCCATTGAATGTGAATATCTTGCAAATGGATATGAATAATAAATATAATCGCATCGAAACATTCCAAGCATCGGAAACTCTTTATAAAACCGAAAAACTCGCTACGGCATATAATCGCTATATGAGCGACGAAAAACGTCCTATCGCCGGGGCTAATGGTAACTTCTGGTGTGTGTCGTCGCAACAACCACATAGCGACTTGTTGATAGGCGCAACTTATAACGGCAACCTTCGCAATGGTCAGATTATCACTGAAACAAATGCTTATTCCGACCAATGGGACGGTGGACCTGCTCGCACCGGTGTGATTGCCGTTGACGCCTCTAAAAACCTTTATATCGAGTCGATGAACTATAAGGGTTATGTCATTAACGAAAAAATAGGCAGTCCTGAAATCATTCAAGCCAATAAGATTGTACGCGAAAATGAGATAGGGTTGTATAATAGTTATTATGGCCGTACAAAGACATTTATGCCTGCCGACCAATATAAAGATGATAATGGTGTGAGCCATTTTCGCATTGTTGAAGGTGTGGCAACCGAGGTTTATCTCACTATCAATGAGGGACAACGATGGATGGCCGGTGAGCCAATGACTTGCACTGTGGGCGAGGTGAAAACTAATGCCGGCACAGGTACTCTTGGCGATTATGACCTATGTCTTGTGGGGCGTGGTGCGCAAAAAGATGCTCTTGCCAAACTCGTAGCAGGCGACCAAGTGACAATCAACTATGGCTGGTCAACTGCCGGCGGTGTAACGCCTGTTATAGAGCAACTTATCGGTGGTAACGCTATCGTGATGACCAATGGCGAAATGACCGGTCGCAACGATGACGAAACATATAACTCTCAAGTGTATTCACGCTGCGCCTATGGCTCAAGTGCCGATGGCCGCACGCTTTATATCATCGTAATCGATAAATCAACCGACCCCGCTTATGGCACTTCGGCAGGGTGTAATACTCGCGTGATGTGTCAAATCGCACGCCACTATGGCTGTGCCAATCTTTGTAACGTAGATGCCGGCGGTTCGGCACAAATGATGATTGAAGGCAAGGTAATCAACAAAACAACCGAAGGAACACCTCGCTCGGTGGCTAATGGTTGGTTCCTCTATTCAATCGCCCCCAAAGATGAAACAATTACTCGTCTTGAGTTTAAAGACCTTAAATTGCAAGCCCCCACATACGCTACTTATTCGCCCACAATCATTGCTTATAACCAATATGGCGATGTGGTTGATGATGACTTCAAGGGCTATACATTGAGTTGTGATGCCTCACTCGGCACATGCAACGGTACCGAATTTACTGCAGGAGGAGCAGCTGCCGAAGGCCCATTGACAGCGACATACAATGGTGTGAGTGTGTCAAAAATAATGAAAGTGGTTTCATCGGAGCTCTCTATCCGCATTAAACCTATTCTCATCGATGCCACTCGCGAATATGCAATGGAAGTAACCGCTTCGATAGGCGATGAGATATATACCTACAATCCTGCTGCAATTCAATGGACAATTGAAAATGAAGATGTAATCTCAATCGATGAAGCCGGTGTGCTTCGCGGATTGAAGGAAGGTAAATCAATGGTCGTTGGTAAGATTGGCGACTTTGTTGATACAACAAATGTGACTGTTGAAATAGCAAATGCACCGATTATGGCAGCAAGCGATATGACCGGTTGGACTGTGAAAGCATCATCGGGTATAACCAAGGGTGCGCTTGCCGAAGATGGTACACTATCATTTACCTATGGCTCTCCACGTGCTCCATATATTCAAATGGTCAAAGCGGTGCAATATTATAGTCTACCCGACAAATTGTGGATTGAATTCACTCCATCAATCAATATTTCAAGCCTGTTGATTGACTTGCGCACACCACAACATGTGAAAGTGAATACCGTGGAAGTGGCTCCAACTTCGGGCGACGTGTTTGCTGCCGGCACAACACATAGAGTAGAAATTCCTATTTCGTCACTTGGTGATCCCGCTGATTTGATTAACTATCCTATCACAATGCAGTATCTCCGTTTCTCTATCGAAGCAAATACAGCAAACAAGGGTGAACAATCAATCAAGGTGACTGAATTGAGTGCTGAATATAACAACTATGCATCGGTTGAAAGCATTACCATAGGCGAGGGTAGTGGAGTGAAGATTTATCCTAACCCTGTTGAAGGAGGCTCGTTTACAGTGTCATCATCAAAAGCGATAAAAGGGGTTGAAGTTTATTCGGCTACCGGAGCAAAAGTTATTGCACAAAAATGCAACGACAACAATGTCACTGTAGAGGCATCGGCTCTTTCATCGGGAATATATTTAGTGAAAGTTGAAACCGAAATCGGCACAACTACATCAAAACTCATCGTGAAATAAATTTAATACGCATATTATGAAAAAAATAATTTCATTGTTTGCCACAATGGCAATAACCCTATCGGCGAGTGCCGATACTATCCCCATTCAAGGAACAAACTATCGTACCGATATATTAATTGACCGTGACTTGGGTCCCGGCGTGAATTATAAACGCCTTCGTATTCCCGATTTCCCACTAAACGTGAATATGATTACGATGGATTTGAATAATCCTTATAACCGTGTGGAAACAACACAAGGTGGGGAGCAACTTGGCAAAACAGAAAAATTAGCCAATGCCTACACTCGTCAATATACGGACGAAAAACGACCTTTGGCAGGGGCTAATGGTAACTTCTGGTGTGTGTCGGGGCAATGGCCTTGGGCAGAGTTTCTTGTAGGTGCCACATTTAACGGAAATGTGCGCAATGGTGAAATTATTACCGAAACAAATGCTCATGCCGATTGGTGGGGACACAATAACGGTTCGCCCGGTTGTGTGGCAATCACTCCCACAAAGGAAATGTATATTGATTTCATGTATTATAAGGGATTTGTGACTAACGACAAAATAGGCTCTCTTGTAATTCAACAAACAAATAAATTGGTTCGTGACGGCGAAATAGGTCTTTATAACCATTTCTTCGGTCGTGATAAAAGTTTTATACCTGCCGACCAATATGCCGATGAAAGTGGCACTCAACGCATGCGTCGTGTTGAAAATGTGTCAACCGAGGTGTATCTCAAAATCAACGAAGGTAACGAGTGGATGGTGGGACGTCCCATGAAATGTACGGTTCAAGAGGTGAAAGTCAATGCCGGAGCCGGCACTCTTGGCGATTATGATTTATGCCTTGTTGGGCGTGGTGCAAATAAAGCAGCGCTTGAGAAATTGGCAGCAGGCGATGAATTGACAATCGACCTTAAATGGTTGCAACCCAATGGAGATGCTCCCGAAATAGAACAACTCATAGGTGGTAATGGTGTGGTGATGGTCGACGGTGTATTGACCGATCTTAACACCGTTGACAGTTATAACTCAAAAACATATTCACGCACAGCCTACGGAACAACAGCCGACCGCAAAACGCTTATCACAGTGGTAATTGATATGAGCGTTGACCCTGTATATGGCAAATCGGCCGGGTGTAATACATTTGTGATGTGCGACATTATGAAATATTTTGGTTGCACCAATATCATGAATATGGACGCCGGAGGTTCGGCCCAAATGATGGTTGAAGGTAAAGTTATCAATAAAACAACCGAAGGAACTCCTCGCTCGGTGGCAAATGGTTGGTTCTTCTATTCAATCGCACCTCAAGACAATGAAATTACCCGCCTTGAATTTGAAGAATATTCTCTCCAAGCACCTATCTATTCCGAATTCCAACCAGTGATTCTTGCATATAACAAATATGGCGATTTGATTGATAAAGATTTGCAAGGATTTACCCTTTCATGTCCCGATTCGGTGGGTTCATGCGACGGAATGAAATTCACTGCCGGCGGAAAAGCTTGTGTTGGTGAATTGACAGCCACATACAATGGTGTGAGTGTTACAAAGAAAATTAATATTGTAGATGCTGAAATAGCTATGCGTGTGAAACCTATTCTCATTGATGCAACTCGTGAATATACTATGGAGGTTACTGCTCAAATAGGCGAAATCGTGTATAACTACAACCCTGCATCAATCAAATGGACTGTTGATGATCCATCAGTGGCCGATATTGACGAAAATGGTGTGTTGCGTGGCTATAAAGAAGGAAAAACTAAAATCAGTGGACTTGTAGGTGAATTCCTCGACACTACAACAGTGACCGTTGAGATTGCCAATGCTGCAATTATGCCAGCAAGTGATATGACCGGTTGGACAATAAAAGGCTCTTCGGGTATTACTAAAGGTACACTTGCCGAAGATGGCACACTCTCATTTACCTATGGTTCTCCACGTGCTCCATATATTCAAATGACAAAGGCAGTGCAATACTATAGCCTCCCCGATAAATTGTGGATTGAATTTACACCATCAATCAATATCTCAAGCCTATTGATTGACTTGCGCACACCTCAACATATTAAGGTGAACACAGTGGAGGTTAACCCGACAGAAGGTGAAGTGTTTGCTGCCGGCACAACTCACCGTGTAGAGATACCCATATCGGCACTTGGCGATCCTAACGATTTGATTCTTTACCCCATTACTTTGCAATATATTCGTTTCTCTATCGAAGCAAATACAGCAAACAAGGGTGAGCAATCAATCAAAGTCACTGAATTGAGTGCCGAATATAACAACTATGCATCGGTTGAAAGCATCACAATAGGCGAGGGTAGTGGAGTGAAGATTTATCCTAACCCAGTTGAAGGTGGTTCATTTACCGTGACATCTTCACAAACAATCAATAAAGTTGATGTTTATTCAGTGGCAGGAGCTATTGTTGCTTCAAAAGAATGTAACGACAATAATGTAACCATTGATGCTTCATCATTGTCAGCCGGTATTTATATGGTAAAAGTTGAAACCGCAACCGGCTCAACAACCTCAAAATTGATAGTGAAATAATTAGATATTTAAGGGTTTTATAACATAGCCGATGGACTCGTAATTGTATTTGCGAAGTCATCGGCTTTTGTTTTGTATATGTGAATAACGATAGATTTGTTAATGGGGAAAATTAGCAAAATTTTAGATAATTGTGCCCAAAAAATCCATAATTCAAGTCGGTTATTTTCGATAATTATTATTATCTTTGTGCGAATATACACTTTAAATTCGAATGATTGTGCTCGTTCGGAATGTCTTGGTGTATATTTGTGAGATGCTAACCAATTGACTAACATAGAAATAAAATAACTTTATAATACCAATTTATATGAAAAAACTGTTACTCACTATCATGGCATTTGCCGGCATCGTAACGATGAAGGCTCAGATTGCCGATGTAGAGTCGGTGACACCTCTGCTCAAAGGAGTGGAGAGCGAAATGCACAACCCGGTGCTTAGTGCCGACGGCTCTCAACTACTATTTTCGGAATGTGATTATACCGGCTTGCGCTTGTATGATTTCAATGACAATGTTGTTGTAAAAGTAAGTGCCGAAGCTCGTGCAGGGCTCGACGCTTCATTCTCTCCCGATGGAAAAGAAATTTATTTCGTGACACAAACATTGCAAAACAATCGCAATATGCGTCAAGTGAAAAAATACGACATCGCTTCACGTCAAACAATCGAAGTGTCAAAACAAGGACGTGTGATTAGTCGCCCTGTTGCTACCACTAAAGGTTTTGCCACTACAGTTGATGGTGATTTGCTCGTTACCGACAATAAAGCGACTCGTGTGCGCACCGAAGGAACAAGCCTCATCATCGCCAAGAATGGGGTAGAGAAGGCATATTCTCCTGTGGCAAATAGCGCAGGTTATATTTGGTCGTCACTTTCTCCCGACGGAAACAAAGTAATGTTCTTTGCAGCCGGTTTCGGAATCGTTATTACCGACCTTAATGGTAATATCCTTTCAACTCCCGGTAACTTTGAAGCTCCTGTTTGGTATGGTAATGACCACATTGTGGCAATGAACGCTACAAACGATGGTCACAATTATCGTTCTTCTCAAATTGTTCTTCTCTCGGTCGACGGCACTCAATTCCAAGCCCTCACAAAGCCTGAGTCGATGACAATGAACCCAACAGCATCGTTTGATGCCGGTAAGATTGTGTATGCTACAATCGACGGACGTCTTTATCAAATGAATATCAAACTTAAATAAGATAGGAGGCACAAGATATGAAAAAGAAATTTATTGCATTTACAATCGCTGCATTGGCTTCGATTGCTGCTATGGCAAAAGATTATAGTGACCTCATTATCTATATTAATCCCGGTCATGGTGGTCACGATGCGGCTAACGACCGTAACGTGGTGATTTATCCATATGCCGAAGGGGATACCTCGGGTTTCTGGGAATCAAACTCTAACATGCACAAAGGTTTCTTCTTGCGCGATATGTTGCAAGACCTTGGCGTGAATGTGGTGATGTCGCGTGTGACTAACACAAGTGCCGATGACCTAGGATTGGAAACTATCGGACGTTTGGCTAATGCTGCCGGTTCCGACTTGTTCCTCTCTATCCACTCAAATGCTACCGGTACATCAAACCGTGTGAATTTCCCTATTATCTTCTTCCGTGGTTACGATAACGAACCGGTTTATCCCGAAGCAAAGGTGTGGGCTACAAATATTGATGTAAACCTATTGACTAACGGTGCCACAATATGGACATCTACAAACACTAACGTGCGTGGTGACTGGTCATTCCAACCAACATGGGGTACTCAAGGTTATGGGGTGTTGCGTAAACTCACTATCCCCGGAGCTCTCTCTGAAGGCTCTTTCCACGATTATATCCCCGAAACTTATCGTTTGATGAGTCTTGATTACAAATGGATTGAAGCATGGAATTTCCGTAAAGCGGTTGATGATCATTATTCACTTCCCGGTGTATCATATGGCGCAATCGCAGGTCGTTTGAACGACTCTCGCTTCCCTCGCGTGGGTGACTTCAAAATGATTGGTGATGACCAACTTGAAACAGTTGACACAGCATATATTTCATTATGGGACGAAACCGGCACAACTAAATTGCAAGAAACATATAGCGATATGATTCTTAACGGTATCTATGCGTTCCGTAAAGTTGAGCCAGGCAAATATATGATGAAGGTGAGTGGTAATCGTCATTACGAAACATCAACAATGGTTGAAGTGACTGCCGATGAAATCACTTATGTGAATCTCAAGCTTAACAAAATACGCAATACTGCGCCGGTAGTGGAAACATATTCACCTGTATGGAAAGAAGGTGACCCCGGTGTGCTTTGTAACACTCCTGTTGTTCTTGATTTTAATTGGGACATGGATACAGCAAGTGTTGAGGCTGCATTCTCAATCACTCCCGAAATCCCCGGTGAAATAACATGGGAAAACAATAACCTTCGCATGATTTTCACTCCAACACAAACATACCAAACAAGCACTGTTTATACAGCGCGTCTTGACGCATCGGCAAAACATGCAGGTGGCATGGCAATGGAAGCCCCATTTGAATTGTCATTCTTTACTGCCGACCGCAACTATATGTCAATCATTGGTCAATTCCCTAAAGATGGCGAAAAAGTTCACTTTGACAATCCTGCTATTGAAGTGCGTTTTGATAAGTTGCCTAACGTGACTCCAATCCTCAAACAAATCTCAATTGTGGATTCAACCGGCACAAAGGTGGCTCTTAATAATCGTAAAATGACTTACAGTAAACTTGGTGCTGAATATGGTTTCTTCCGCATTCCTTTCACAAAAGATTTGACTGTGGGTAATACTTATAAAATGACTCTTTCAAACGAAATTGCCGATAAAGACGGAATTCCTTTGCAAGATAGTGTAGTGGTGCACTTTACTGCTGTAGATGCAGGAACAGAAAAGCCCGACAGCATTATAGAAGATATGGAAGATGCAACTCTATATGCATTGAATAGCCAAGGTTCGGTTGATGTTGATACAGTGTCAATCAAAAAAGATGCTACAAACAAGTTGTTTGGCACATCGTGTGTGAATGTGATGTATGAATTCCCTGCAACTGAAGGTAGCGAAATGTTGTTATCTCGTTCGGCTCTTGCTGATGCTAAAATGACAAATGTAGATGCAGTGGGTGTGCATGTATATGGCGACCTCACCGCTAACGAAGTATATCTCGAAGCAATCGCTCCCGAAGATGTGAAATATATTCCTGTTGGCAAGTTAGACTTCCTCGGTTGGCGTTATTTTGAAGTGCCGTTGACAATGCTCGAAGGTGAAAAAGAATATCAACTATCGGGTGTGAAGATGGTGCAAACACCAAGCTTGATGAGCCGTAAGGGTGAATTTAAATTAGATAATATCAGCTACATTAAAGATGGTGCTGTAGGAGTGGAAAGCATTGAAACAATGACAACTGTAACAGTTTATCCTAACCCAGCATCGGAATATCTCATCGCTAATGCCGACGGCTTGATTGACAAAGTTGAACTTATTGGCATGAATGGCACAGTTATCGCAACAGCCGATGGCAATGTGCTTAATGTTAGCGAAATCGCTGATGGTGTTTACTTCTTCAGAATCTTTGTTGGTGGCACAAGCGAATTGAAAAAAGTAGTAGTAAAACATTAATTACATAAAATAATAACAAAATGAAAGCAAAATCTTGGATTTTAATGGCAGCATTGAGTGTGTGCGCTTCTATGAGTGCAGCCGACCTCTCTGTTGTTTCTACCGAAAAGCTCGATGTTAAGGGCTATTATCCGGTGTTGAGTCCCGATGGGTCAAAAGTGTTGTTTACAACAAGCGACCATGATGGACTTAAGTCATTAGACTTGTCATCAAGTGAAGTTACATTGATTGACGATGCTCAAGGAACTGGTTTTGACCCCGCATTCTCGGCCGATGGTAAATCAGTAATCTATCGTTCAATTGTAAAGGTTGATGGTCTAATTCGTCGCGATGTGAAAAGCTATGACTTGACAACCGGTGAAAAAGTGCAATTGCTTGAACCTTCACGTGGCAATGTTGACACTCGTCAATTCGTAGGTAAAACATATGCTTATGGAGCGGCAAGAACTCAAGCAATTGAAGTGTCTTTAGATGGTAAAAAACAAACAATCAACCCCATCGAAAGCGGTTATCGCTACCTTTGGGCTTCAGTTTCTCCATCTAACTCTAAATTAGTGTTTACCGAAGTTTATTCAGGCTTGTTTGTGTCAGAACTTGATGGTACAAAAGCTAAATTCTTGGCTTCACGCGCTGAATTCCCATGTTGGGCTGGTGATTCTTATGTAGTGGCTTTGTACACTGAAGATGATGGTTATGTAGTGACTAAGTCTAAAGTTATCGCTATCGACATTGAATCAGGTAAGGTGATTGATTTGACCGACGGATCTTCAATCGTTAATGGTGTAACTGCTACCAAAGATAAAGTAGTTTATACTACTGAAGGCGGCGAAATGTTTATTATGAATATTAAAATAACTGAATAACGATGAAACGCATATTATTTATAATATTAGCAGCTTTGGTGGCTACAACCGCCGTTCAAGCTAGAAAAATGAGTGACCTCACTGTGGTTATTGACCCGGGGCACGGTGGATATGATGGTGACGACCGTCCTATCAAAATTTATCCTTATGAACAAAATTCTACCGATGGGTACTGGGAGTCTAAGAGTAACCTTGTAAAAGGTCTTTATTTGCAAGCTATACTTGATTCTCTCGGAGTAGATGTTCACATTACTCGTACTCATAATAATTATAATGAAGTAGATGGTGACGGTATACCCGATGAACCAGGTTTGGCAACTCGTGCATATGTGGCTAACAACCTTGGTGCCGACTGTTTCTTCTCTATTCACTCAAATGCGGGTGAAGGTGTTAACTATCCTTTGATGATTTATCACAAAGGTGGAAAAATTGACGACTGGACAGGTCAAGTTACTACTTATAAAGAAGAAAACAAAAAACTCAGTGAAGTGGTTAACGAAGTGTTTAACACTAGTGTTTATTCTAACTGGGTTAACTATAAAGGTCAAACAGGAACAACTAATCCAGGCCGTGTAACTGCTGACGTTGACCTTCTTGGCTATAGCCTTGGTGTATTGCGTAACCTTCATGGTGTTGGTATGCTATCAGAAGGTGGTATGCACGAACACCGTCCACAAGCTCACCGCTTGATGAACGATGACTATAACTGGCTCGAAGCTTGGTATTTTGCTAAAGCCGTAATGATTCACTTCGATACTGAAGATCGTTTCGTAACAGGTAACGTTGCCGGTGTGGTTTATGACAATCACAACCTTCGTGAATTTACTTATCCCACTACATTTACTTACCTAGGTCGTGACAAAAACGCTGCTATCAATGGCGCTAACGTAAAATTGCTTGATGCTCAAGGCAATGTAGTTCAAGAACGTACTACCGATAAAGACTTTAATGGTGTTTTCGTGTTCCGTAACATCACTCCAGGTGAATATACAGTGGTAGTTTCTCACGACAACTATTATTCAGAAGAAGCTAAGGTTACTGTTGTGGCCGATGAGGTTACTTACCAAGATATGCCAGTGTGCTACAAACGTCCTGAAAAATTGACTATCAACTCTTATGGTCCTATTGGTCAAGATGGCGCTGCAGTGAGCTGTGCTTCAACTATTGACTTCGAATTCAATTATGACATCGATGAAGCAGCTTTCGAAGAAGCATTCTCTATCACTCCTGCTGTTGAAGGTTATTTCGTATATAGCAACTCTTTCCACAAAGTTTCATTTGTTCCTACTCTTTCTCTCGAAACAGATACTGAATATACAGTGAAATTGGCTAAAACTGCTAAAACTCCCGATACTTATACTGCCGACCCAACTCTTGGAGCTGACTTTGAATTCAAATTCAAAACACTCGGTCGCAACCGTCTTGAAATGATAGATAATTATCCTGCTGATGGCGGTGCTGTTCACTTCGATGCTCCTGTATTTGAGTTCCGTTTCGACAAAACTATCGATTACTCTGACTACCAAAACCAAATCAAAGTTTACGACAAGAATAACAATGAGTTGAAAATCAATACTCGTAGCTCTAAATTTAACCAATTGTCAAATGGCTATGGTAATGCAATGATTGTGTTGCAAAACGACTTGACTGTAGGTGAAACTTATCGTGCCGTTATCTCAGGTGAATTGCGCGACAAAGAAAACCTTCCAATGAATCTCGATGTAACACTTAACTTCACAGCTAAAGACGTTTCAGGTGAAAAAGAAGGTGTAATTCTTGAAGGATTTAACGTGGCTAATTTGTTTACTTATGATACTACTTATACTGTAAACAACCTTGCTAAACCTACAAGTGCTAAGAGTACAGCTAAATATCTCTACGATAAATCATCTAATCGCTTCTCTTATAGCTTCGCTGACAATCACGACTGTCAAGTGGTGTGGAACTTCGTAGCTCCCGATACTGTATCTCGCACTTATGCTAAGGGTGATGTTCTCGGTCTCCACGTTTATGGTGACTTCAACAACCACGAACTTTGGGTTGGTGTAACACAAGGTACCGATACTAAATATGAAAAACTTTGTGACCTCAACTTCCGCGGTTGGGAATACAAAGAAGTTCAATTGAACTCTCTTGAAGCTGGTTATAACTATAACTTCAGCAACATTAAAGTGGTTCAAGTAACAAGTCCTATCACTCAAAAAGGTGAATTCTACATCGATAACCTCATCAAACGTGCTGCTGACGAAGGTGGTGTTGATGGTGTAATAGCTGATGCTGATGCCGTTCGCATTTATCCTATCCCTGCAAATGAGGTGTTCAATGTGGAAGCTCCTGCTGCAATCAAGAAACTTGAACTATTCAATGTTCGTGGCTCTAAAGTAGCTGAAGTTGAAAATTCTTCAACTCTTAATGTTGAAACAATTTCTCAAGGTGTTTATATCATGAAAGTTGTTACCGAAGAAGCTACTACAACTCACAAAGTTTCAATCAGCCGATAATTCGTTCACGATTGATATTTGACAAGTGCCGTTCCTTATAGGGGCGGCACTTTTTTATGTCGCACTCAATTGTCGAAGTAGAGGATTAAAAATGTAGTTGTATAAATGGAAAATATTTTATAAATTTGCAAATTAGTGAGTTAGCTCATGTAGTGAGTAATAGATAGTAAACCATTATTAGTAATGAAAATTATAGCCGATAGTAGCTCTACACGCACCGAGTGGGTGATTGTTGATGGAGATAAAGTTGTAGAACGAGCCTTTACTCAAGGTCTCAATCCATATTTTCAGACACGTCGAGAAATATCTCATAGCATACGTTTGGAACTGCCTGAGCAATTTTTTCGTCGTCGTTGGGAACATGTGTTTTTTTATGGGGCCGGTTGTGCAAACGCTGAAAAAACGAAGATTATGGAATCTTCGCTTGTGGCACAATTTAAAACTCCGGTAACAGTGCAGAGTGACTTGCTGGGTGCTGCTCGCGGATTATTGGTGCGAGAAGCTGGGTTGGCTTGTATTTTAGGTACAGGTTCCAATTCGTGTTATTATGATGGCGAAAAAATAGTGAAAAATGTACGCCCGCTTGGTTTTATTCTTGGTGACGAGGGGAGTGGAGCCTATCTTGGAAAAATGTTTTTAAGTGACTGTCTCAAAGGTATTGCCCCCAGTAATCTTTGTGATAAGTTCTTTGAAAAATACAATATCACCCCCGATGAGATAATGGATGCGGTTTATACTAATCCACTTCCTAATCGCACTCTTTCTCATTATTCGTTTTTCTTGTCGGAACATCTCGATAGTGAGTATGTGTATCAAATGGTTTATTCTGCATTTAAATGCTTTTTTACACGCAATATATCGGCTTATAATTACAATGAATTGCCTATATGTTTTGTAGGTGCTTTAGCTATTACTTATGCTGATATTTTGAAACAAGTAGCCTCTGATTTTGGAGTGGAAATAACCAAAATCTCTCAAAGCTCAATGCCGGGGCTCATTCAATATCACGCCGATTGATAAAGATGTTTTTTAGGTGTTAGATATAGTTTAAGATAGATTAATATGGATATGAAAAATTTTCTTTTTGCAATTTTGCTTTTTGTCTTGGTTTCATGTGGCGGTAGTTCGTATGAAGTAAATAGAGGAAATAATCATCATGATGATGAAGCCGTTGAGGTCGAGTCAAATTCAAGTGTAAAACATTCCGAAGGAAAAAAGCCGGGAGTGAAAAAAATTCAGTATGATTTGATTGGACATAAATTATCCGAAGGCTTAAGTGAAGGTTATCGTAAAGAAGGTTGGTATTGGGAGATAGCTGAAGGTCAGATTAGTGATTTTCAAATTGCAGAAGTACTATCTGATTCAGATAATGACTATGAGTTTGTTGCTACGATGGTATTGTCATCGGCAAATAATAAATGTGACGCAAAGGCTCAGATTTCATATGTGTTGGAGAATGGTAAATGGCAACTTTTAAAAGTTAAATCTCTTGGAGTGATGCCAATTTCCGATAAAAAATTTGAGGATTGTTTGACTTATGAAATTGGCGATGATGGTTGGGGAGGTGTTGATTGCTTAAAGGTTACGAATGAATCTGAAACAGTATTGGCTGTTGGAGGAAGAATTTTATCTGAATATAATGGTTGGAAAAATTTCTCTGTAATAGTAGAGCCCTTTGAAACAAAACAAGTCGGAGGATTTATGAGCATGGGTGGTGGTTCTGTTACTGATTATGAAGTACACTTTGTGGTTAGACCTTGATATTGAAAAAATGTAGTTAAAACTTAATAAATATTTAATTGGAGATTTTTTTCTTTAATTTTGGTGATTTAATTTAATCTTTGTATTATCTTTGTAAATAATCATAGTAAGGACTGTTAACAATCTGATAAACCGAACGTGAAATATTTTAATTTGAAAAATATAATCCTGTTGCTAGCAATGGGTGTGTCAAGTCTTTCATGGGCTAATACCATGGAAGATAGTGTGTTAAATGTATTTAATGCATTGCAGCCAAAGTGCTCAAATGTGGGCGCATTTAAAGTAGAGTCGGTCTCGGTTGATGATGATAAAAAGATTGTAACAGTCACATGTAACGATATGGTTGGCTATCACTCAATAGATTCGATAGCGCTTAAGGATATGAAAAATGCTGTATTATTGATAGTTGGCGATAAATGTAAAGACTATGATGTAACTATATATGCTGGAAAACACAATCTTGATGATTTTTTAACAGTCTCTTATGAACAGGTGAATGCACCTACCGAAAAGAATCGCTTCATTACACCCGTTGAGGGCGTGGAAGCTCCATCGGGGTTAGAAGGTAATAATATCGCCATGTGGCAGAGTCATGGGTGGTATTTTGAGCCTAAACTAAATCGTTGGGAATGGCAGCGTGCACGAATATTTGAAACAGTTGAAGACCTTTACACTCAAAGTTACGTTGTGCCTTTCTTGATGCCTATGCTTGAAAACGCAGGTGCTTATGTGATGAGTCCACGCGAACGCGACATCAACATTAATGAGGTGATTGTGGATCGCGATGGAGGATTTGCTCAATCATCTTATGCTGAAACTATTGGCGCTCAATCTTGGACTGATGCTGAGGTGAAAGGATTTGCGTACAATAAAGCAGTACTTGAAAATGGCGACAATCCATTTGCTGAAGGTAAAGTGAGAGTAATATCTACAGTGAAGCCCGGTGAGAAAGCGTCAACAGCAACATGGTCTCCCAATTTGCCTGTAGCTGGTAAGTATGCAGTCTATGTGTCGTATGCAACATTACCCAACAGCGCACCCGATGCCACTTATCGCATTCATTCTCGTAGTGGGGTGAAAGAATTTAAGGTGAACCAACAAATGGGTGGTGGCACATGGATTTATCTCGGTCATTTCAGTTTTGATGCAAAGGGTGATGGAGCTCCGGTAATTGAACTTGTCAATACCTCAGCGGTAGAAGGATCGGTAGTAACAGCCGATGCTGTAAAGATTGGCGGAGGTATGGGAAATGTGGCTCGTAAAGTTAAAGAGGGTGGCGAACCCGGAATTAACTATGAGTATGTAAAAAGTGAATATCCACGATTTACCGAAGCTGCTCGCTATTGGATGCAATGGGCCGGTGTTCCCGATTCAATCTACACTCCATCGGACAATGTGAATGACTATACCGACGACTATAAAGCTCGTGGGGCATGGGTGAATTATTTGACCGGTGGCTCGTCAATGTTGCCAAATCACCAAGGATTGAATATTCCAATCGATTTGTCGCTTGCGTTCCACACCGATGCCGGTACAACAATGAATGATTCAATCATCGGCACATTGAGCATTTATTACAGTGATAATGGCGGAACATATGCCAACGGTACTCCTCGATATGCTTCTCGAATGTTGACCGATAGCATTGCCACAAACATTGTAGGTGACATACGTGCAAATTATGAACCTCGTTGGACTCGCCGTGCTATGTGGGATAAAACTTATTATGAGGCTCGTGTGCCTCAAGTGCCGGCATTGTTGCTTGAGTTGCTCTCGCACCAAAACTTTGCCGACATGAAATATGGTCTTGACCCTTCTTTCCGTTTCACTGTGAGCCGTTCAATATATAAGGGGATGCTTGAATTTATCGCAAATCGCGACAATCGTCCTTATGTGGTACAACCATTACCAATCCGAGCTTTTGCCATAAACAAAAAAGAAAATGGTAAATATCTATTGTCATGGCAAGCAACCGAAGATAAGCAAGAAGCAACAGCAATGCCTTCATTCTATATCGTTGAAGAACGTATTGGCGATGGCGAATTCCGTGAAATTGCAAAAGTTGACAAAAATGAATACATCGCAAACGTTAGCGATGACAAAATACATTCTTATCGCATTATTGCAGCAAATGCAGGGGGCGTAAGTTTCCCATCAGAGGTGCTTGCGCTTTGTGATAAAGGTAAAGAAGCAAAATCGGTAACAATCGTAAATGGTTTTACTCGTGTGTCGGCTCCCGATTGGTTTGAAGCGGGTAACATTGCCGGATTTAATGACCGCAAAGACCATGGTGTGCCATATCTCTACGACATAAGTTATATTGGCGAGCAAACAGAATTCCGTCGCAATATCCCTTGGATGGACGATGACGCAGCCGGATTTGGTGCAAGCCGTGCCAACTATGAAACAAAGGTGATTGCCGGTAACACTTTCGACTTTGTATATTGTCATGGGGTATCGATTGCCGATGCCGGTTATTCATTTGTGTCGTCAAGTGTCGAAGCATTTGCCGGTGCCAACGATAAACCTGAAATTGTTGACCTTATTCTTGGTAAACAAAAAGAAATAAAAGTGGGAACAGGTGCATATGGCACAAAATACAAAACATTCCCTGTGGCATTGCAAAATCGTTTACGCTCCTTGGCAAATGAAGGAACAGATATGTTTGTGTCGGGAGCATATGTGGCAACAGACCTTTGGGATAACTCATTGGCCGACCAAGCTACTCTCGAAGCCGACCAAAAATTTGCTGCCGAAGTGCTTGGATATAAATGGCGCACCGGTCAAGCTAGTATCACAGGCGAAGCATACCACGTGCAATCTCGTTTTAGTGAGTTTAATAATGGAGAATATAAATTTAGCAATGAATTAAACGATACATGTTATGTGGTTGAATCGCCCGATTCATTCTATCCTGCCGATGATAAAAAAGGTGCCACAATAATGCGTTATACCGAAAATAACCTCATTGGAGGCGTGGCTTGCGATAACGGAATGTATCAAACAGTGGTAATTGGTTTCCCATTTGAAACAATTGTCGACCAGTCACAACGCAATCATTTGATGAAGTCAACGCTCGATTTTTTCACTAACCATAAATCGGGTATTGATAGAGATAATTCTAAAAAGAAATCAAAGAAAAAATAATCGAAATAATTAATATTAAATAATTACAAATCATTTTATTAATACATTTACAATGAAAACTATCAACTGTTTTATCCCTTATGCTGACGCTCAGCAAGTGCAAGCAACTGTTGACGGCCTTCGTCAAAATGCTTTAGTGACAAAAATCTTCCTTCTTGCCACAGATGCTAACGCCGCTGCCGTAGAAGGTTGTGAAGTTATCAACATCGATGCTCTTAATAGCTCAGCTACCATGAAAAAAATCGCTGCTGCAGCTGAAGGCGATTACACACTTCTTTATACTAAGTATAACAATCTTGTAATGGGTTATTTGGCTCTCGAACGTATGGTTCGTCTTGCCGGTGACTCTAAAGCTGCTATGGTTTATGCTGACAACTATCAAGTTGTTGAAGGTAAAAAATCTAATGCTCCTGTAATTGACTATCAATTCGGTTCACTTCGCGATGATTTCAACTTTGGTTCAGTTCTTTTCTTCTGCACAAAAGCATTGAAAGTTGCTGCAGCCGAAATTGATGTGGAATATACTGCAGCCGGTCTTTATGACCTTCGTTTAAAAGTGTCTCGTCAAGGCGACCTTGTTCATATTAATGAATATCTTTACACTGAAATTGCTCTTCCTGTAGCTACTGAAGGTGAATCTCACTTTAGCTATGTAGACCCAAAAAATCGTGGTGTGCAAATTGAAATGGAACAAGCTTGTACCGACCACCTCAAAAAAATCGGCGGTTATCTTGAACCAAAATTTGAAGAAATTAACTTCAACCAAGGTGACTTTGAATATGAAGCATCAGTTATCATTCCTGTTCGCAACCGTGTTCGCACAGTTCGTGATGCTATCAAGAGTGTTCTTGCTCAAAAAACTGATTTCAAATTCAACCTCATCATTATCGACAATGGTAGTACTGATGGTACAACTGAAGCAATCGATGAATTCAAAGATGACGAACGTCTTATCCACATCATTCCAGAACGTGATGACCTCGGTATCGGTGGTTGCTGGAATGCAGGTGTAAATCACCCAAAATGTGGTAAATTCGCTGTTCAACTTGACTCTGACGACGTTTACTCTGATGAAAATACTCTTGCTAAGATGGTTGCCGCATTCTACGAACAAAATTGCTCAATGGTAGTAGGTACTTATATGCTTACCGACATCAATATGCAAATGATTCCTCCCGGTGTAATCGACCACAAAGAATGGACACCTGAAAATGGCCGCAATAATGCACTTCGTATCAATGGTCTTGGTGCTCCACGCGCATTCTATACTCCAATGCTTCGTGAAATCAATGTGCCTAACACAAGTTATGGTGAAGACTATGCACTCGGTCTTGCATTCTCTCGTCATTATCAAATTGGCCGTGTTTATGATGTAGTTTATTACTGCCGTCGTTGGGAAGATAACTCTGACCACGCTTTGGATATCAACAAGACTAATGCTAACAACCTTTACAAGGACCGCATCCGTACTTGGGAACTTCAAGCTCGTGTTGAATTAAACAAAAACAAATAATTCCTACGACCGTGGTTAATACTGAAATGGTAAACAAATTTATTGGCGAGCAGCTTGCCGAATGGCAAACTGCCGCTGATAACTTTGAAGCGCTTAAAGGCGTTAAGGTAAAAGAACTTGACGTTGATGGAATGAAAATCAAAGTGCAATTCAACCCTGCACGTATCGTTTCATCATCGGCTAAGGTTGATGCTAAATCGCTCAAAGAACGTAAATGTTTCCTTTGTGCCGAAAATCGTCCTTCTGTGCAACGTGGCATAGAGTGGGGCAATGGTTATATTATCCTTATCAACCCATTCCCTATCTTCCCTCGTCACTTGACTATCCCCGATATGGGACACGTTGACCAACTCATCAAAGGCCGCATTGCCGACATGATGAGCCTTGCGAAGGATCTTGACGGTTACACTGTGTTCTACAATGGTCCTAAATGTGGTGCTTCGGCTCCCGATCATATGCACTTCCAAGCAGGTAATAGCGACTTCCTCACAATAGGTGATGCTCTTGACGGAGCAGAACTTAAAACTGTTGCTACCGATGGTGATGCAGTGCTCGCAGTGTGCGATTCACTCCCTCTCAATGTGTTTGTAATTGATTCTAACGATCCTCAAGCAGGTGAACGCTTGTTTGCTCGTCTTTACGATGCAATCCCTGTTCCCGAAGGTGAAAAAGAACCAATGATGAATCTTCTTTGCTATGCAACTCCTGCCGGTGTGCGTCTTGTGGTTATTCCTCGCAAACAACACCGTCCATCGTTCTATGGCACTGAAGGTGATGATAAAATGCTTCTCAGCCCTGCTTCTGTTGATATGGGTGGTGTGTTTATCACTCCTCTTGAAAAAGACTTCAACAAGCTTGATGCTGAATTAGTTAAAGTAGTATTCAACGAACTTTGTCTTGCAAAAGAAGACGTTGAAGAAATTGTTAACAACATTAAGTAATAACACAAACTAATGGAAGAACCCAAAATTAAGGTCGGCATCATGAGTGCCGCAGAGGTTAAATTTATCCTCGACGGTGATTTCCATGTTTCAGATAATACTGTCAGTGGTAGCCAAGTGGCTACCACCGATGGTAAATCTATTATTTGGAACAATAAAGAATATACCGAACTATTTTTTGAACCAGCAAACGATGAAGTTTCCTTTTGGCTTGAAGATGTGACCATTGGGGTAAACTTCCACTGGGAACGTAAAGAAAATCAACGTTTCAAAGGTGCGCTCAAACTTATCGTCGAAAATGGTAAAATCACTCCTATTAATATATTAGGTGTTGAAGACTATTTGTTGAGCGTAATTTCATCTGAAATGAGTGCTACAGCTTCGCTCGAATTGCTCAAGGCTCATGCCGTGATTTCGCGTAGCTGGTTATTAGCTCAAATTGATAAAAACAAACGTATCGTTGACGCAGGCGAACAATATTCGGCTGTTGAAAAAACATCTGATGATGAAATGATTAAGTGGTATGACCGCGAAGATCACATTAACTTTGATGTGTGTGCCGACGACCACTGTCAACGTTATCAAGGTATCACCCGTGCATCTACTCCTCAAGTAGCAAAAGCTATCGAAGCTACTCGTGGACAAGTGTTGATGGACGGTGAAAATCTTTGCGACGCTCGCTTCTCTAAATGCTGTGGTGGCGTTTATGAAGAATTTGAAAACTGCTGGGAACCTATCCACTATGATTACCTTGCAGCGCGTCGCGACGGTGAAAATGAAACAGATTTCCCCGACTTGACTATTGAAGAAAATGCTCGTGAATGGATTTTGACTCGTCCCGAAGCGCATTGTAACACTTCTGATGCTGAAATCCTTTCGCAAGTTTTAAATAACTACGACCAAGAAACTACCGACTTCTATCGCTGGGAAGTTACTTACACTCAAGAAGAAATTTCTAAATTGGTGAAAGAACGCTCAGGCATGGATTATGGTAATATTGTTGACCTTGTTCCCATCGCTCGTGGTACTTCAGGCCGACTTTACAAACTCAAAATCGTAGGCACAAACAAAACTCTTACTATAGGTAAAGAACTTGAGATTCGTCGCACTCTTTCTCCTTCTCACCTCTATAGCTCTGCTTTCGTGGTGGAAAAAGGCGAAAATGATGCAAACGGACTTCCATCAACTTTCACTCTCAAAGGTGCAGGGTGGGGTCATGGTGTAGGTCTTTGCCAAATTGGTGCTGCCGTAATGGGAGCTAAAGGTTATGACTACAAAGAAATCCTTTTACACTACTTTGTAGACGCCGACATCAAAGAATTATATTAATAAATTAAATAAAGAATAAGAAAATGGCTAAAGCAACAAAACGCAATCCTTGGGCGTGGATTCCTACGCTCTATTTTGCACAAGGGATTCCATTTATCTTCATCAATATGGTGACAATGGTTCTCTTTACGCAACTTGGTATGTCGGAAACCGACGCTACTCTTTACACCGGTTGGTTGTATCTCCCTTGGGTAATCAAACCTTTCTGGGGCCCAATCGTGGATATTATTCGTACAAAACGTTGGTGGACAGTTACAATG
Source organism: Muribaculaceae bacterium (assembly GCA_045576735.1). GTDB lineage: Bacteria > Bacteroidota > Bacteroidia > Bacteroidales > Muribaculaceae > RGIG4079. The sequence goes on along the minus strand of JAZNGZ010000095.1, from coordinate 35,140 downwards.
CAAATTTGTGTGGCAGTAGGTCTTGCTGCTATTGCATTTACTCTCCCATTACCTAATAAAGAAGAAATCGCTAATGGACTTCCTGTAAGTGCATTTATGTTATGTCTATTCTTCTATTTTATTACAGCATTCTGTTCTGCAACTCACGACATCGCTTCTGATGGTTTCTACATGATTGCACTTAACACATCAGAACAAAGTATGTTTGTAGGTATACGTTCTACATTCTATCGTTGTGCCAACGTATTTGGTCAAGGTGGTCTTGTTATTCTTGCTGGTATTCTCCAAACTCAAACCGGTGATGTAGCTCTTGGTTGGAAATATACAGTAATCATTTGCGCTGCATTTTTTGCAGTAGTATCACTTTATCATGCGTTCATACTTCCTGCACCTGCAGCCGATAAAGCCGTTGGTGGTGGTGATTCTAAGAAGAAAAGTATTGGCGATATTGTTAAAGAATTCTCTGGCTCATTTGTGACATTCTTCCAAAAGAAACACGTTGTGCTTGCAATGTTGTTTATGCTTCTTTATCGTCTTCCCGAAGCTCAAGTAGTGAAACTTTGTCAACCATTCCTTCTTGCATCTCGCGATGCCGGTGGTCTTGGAATGACTCAAACCGAAGTCGGTTTTGCTTATGGTACACTTGCTATTATCGGTCTTACTATTGGTGGTATCATCGGTGGTATTTGTGCTTCAAGAGGTGGTCTTAAGAAATGGATTTGGCCAATGGCTCTTGCTACTTCACTCAACTGTGTGGCTTATATTATCCTTTCAAATGTACAACCTGATTATTCTGAAATTGGAGGTAAGATTATCACCTTCAGTGCAATCGTTCTTGAACAATTTGCTTATGGATTCGGTTTCACAGCATTTATGCTTTATATGATGTACTTTGCTGATGGTCCTTATAAAACATCTCACTATGCAATCTGTACAGCATTCATGGCGCTTGGTATGATGCTTCCAGGTATGGCTGCCGGTTATATCAAAGAAGAATTGTTAGGTAATTCATATATTAACTTCTTCTGGTGGGTACTTGCTTGTAACTTTGCAACATGGGCTGTTACTGCTCTTGTACATAAGCACATTGACCCCAAATATGGAGCTAAAGAAGCTGAAGAAAAGAAATAAACATGAAATCAGTGTTTAAGAAAATCTCAATGCTTGCCATTGTCGCTTTTGTGGCAATGGCAGCTTCTGCTCAAGTAAAACCCGGGGTTGAAACACTTCGAGATGGTGGTTTTGAGCAGTTGAAAGGCAAACGTGTGGGTTTGATTACCAATCCCAGCGGTGTTGACAACAATCTTGTGTCAACAATCGACATTCTCGCCAATGCTCCCGGTGTAGAGCTTAAAGCTCTTTACAGCCCCGAACATGGTGTGCGTGGCGACATACCTGCGGGTGAAAAGGTTGATACTTACACCGATGCTGCAACAGGTGTTACAGTATATTCTTTGTATGGCAAAAACAAGAAACCATCGGCCGAAATGCTTAAAGATGTTGATGTGCTTGTTTATGACATTCAAGACAACGGATGCCGTTCGTTCACATTCATCAGCACAATGGGATTGTGTATGGAAGCGTGTGCCGAAAATGGCAAAGAATTTATGGTGCTCGACCGTCCCAATCCTCTTTCAGGATTGAAGGTTGAAGGTAACCTTGTTGAAGAAGGATTCTACTCATTGGTGAGCCAATTCGAAATACCATATCTCTATGGTTTGACTCCCGGTGAGCTTGCTTTAATGCTCAATGATGGTATGTTGAAAGATGGAAAGAAAACCAAATTGACAGTTGTGCCTATGCAAGGCTGGCATCGTTATATGACATTTGACCAAACAGGCATGCCTTGGATTCTTCCTTCACCACATCAACCCTATCCACAATCGGCTATTTATTACCCCACAACAGGTATTATCGGTGAATTGTATTTCGTTTCGATTGGTGTAGGCTACACTATGCCATTCCAATTGATTTGTGCTTCATGGATTGATGCAAACGAATTCTGCAAACGATTGAACGCATTGAATCTTAAAGGTATCGACTTCCGTCCAATTCATATCAAACCTTATTATAGCGTGGGTAAAGGTGAAAACCTTCAAGGTGTACAACTTTATGTAACCGATGTGCTTGATTGTGAATTGACTATGGTTCAATTCCATGCAATGGAAATTTTGGCCGAAATGTACCCCGACAAACGCCTCCTCGACGAAGATGGTCAAGGCACATTGGGCAACCGTTGGAACATGTTTGACAAAGTGTGTGGTACCGACCAAATTCGCATCAAATTCTCAAAGAATTACAAAGTTGCCGACATCATTGACTATTGGAACAAAGATGTTGAAGCATTTAAGGCCAAATCGGCTAAATATTATCTCTACAATTAAAAAGACATAATTTAAATCACTTATGGAACTTGCTTATAAAGAGTTTTTAAAAGACATAAAAGGTATAGTATCAAAAGATCGTATTTATACCGATGATCTTCGTCTCCTCGCATGGGGTACCGATGCCGGTTTTTATCGTATGATACCTCAAATTGTGATTCGTTCAAATAATGAAGAAGAGGTGTCGAAACTGCTTTCGATTGCTTCTAGACATAATTTGCCTGTTACATTCCGTGCGGCAGGGACAAGCCTTTCGGGGCAAGCCATTAGTGACTCAATTTTGATTGTAGCCGGAAAACACTGGGAAGGCTATGAAATAGGCCCCGGTGCCGAAACAATAAAACTACAACCTGGGATTATAGGTAGTCGTGTAAATGACTACCTAAAACCCTATGGTCGTATGTTCTCTCCCGACCCCGCCTCTAAAAACTCGGCTATGGTGGGTGGTATTGTGGTAAACAATGCTTCGGGTATGAACTGCGGCACTCACGCCAATAGTGACAAGATTTTGAAATCAGTACGTTTGGTATTTGCCGATGGTACTGTGCTTGACACCGGCGATGACCGTTCTCGCAAACTTTTTGCGATGAACAAACCTCAATTTATTGAGGGTATAATGAAGTTGCGTGATGAAATTTGTGCCGATGAAGAATTAAAGAAACGCATACTTTATAAATATAGCATTAAAAACGTTACAGGGTTAAACCTATTGCCATTCGTAACATTCCGCGACCCATTCGATATTATTGCTCATAGCATCGTCGGCTCGGAAGGTACATTGGCATTCATGTCGGAAATCACTGTTAACACAGCTCATCTCTATCCACATTCAGCAAGTGCAATGCTTTATTTCAGCGACTTGGAAGAAGCTTGTAAAGCTGTGGTGGCTATGAAGAAAGGTCCCGTATTCGGAGCCGAACTTCTCGACAAAAAATCACTCTCGGCAGTAAACGACCCAACAGGCGAAGGACTCACTGCAGTGCTCACCGAAACTAAGGCCGACACTCCCGAAGAGTTGCAAAAAAATATCAACGAAATTCTCGAAATTCTCAAGCCGTTTAATCTATTCAAACCGGCTTACTTCACCGACAAACCCGAAGAATACTCTGAATATTGGAAAATACGTTCCGGTATCTTCCCATCGGTTGGCGGTACTCGTCCTCTTGGCTCAACTGTGTTGATTGAGGACGTGGCGTTCCACATCGAGGACCTTCCAAAGGCTACTGTGGAATTACAACAATTACTTCAAGATAATGGCTACAACGATGCATGTATCTATGGTCACGCACTTGAAGGAAACTATCACTTTATTATATCACAGTCATTCGACTCTCAAGAAGAAATTGATCGCTACAAAGAGTTGATGTTGGCTGTCGAACGACTTGTTGTTGATCGCTATGACGGCTCATTGAAAGCCGAACATGGTACAGGTCGCAACATGGCTCCTTTCGTAGAAAAAGAATGGGGCACAAAGGCTTGGACGATGATGAAACGCGTCAAAGAACTTTTTGACCCACAAAATATACTTAACCCCGGTGTGATTTTCAATGACGACCCCGAATGTTATATCAAAGGCTTGAAACCAATGCCATTGACCAATCCTCATGTTGATAAATGTATCGAATGCGGATTCTGTGAGGTGAATTGTGTGTCATGTGGCTATTCAGGCTCGCTCTCAGCTCGCCAACGCATTGTAGCTCAACGTGAGATTACACGATTGAGAACAACAGGCGAAGACACTGCTCGTTTGGCTCGTCTTGAAAAACAATTCGAAACTTATGGTAACGCCACATGTGCAGGCGATGGTTTGTGTAGCATGTCATGTCCGATGGATAACAACACCGGCGAAATGATTCACGACTTGCGTCAAGCATCATTGCCAAAAGGTAGTATGGGATATAAGATTGGTGATTTTGCGGCTAAAAATCTCCACAATATCACCGGAGTGTTCCGTCCCGTGCTTTCAATGGCCAACTTTGCAGGTAAAATCCTTGGCGATGGTGGTGTGAATGCTATTGGTGGTGCCTTGCACAAAGTGGGTGTGCCATTATGGACTCCTTCACTCCCCGGCGCATTCTATTCACCTAAAGTCGCCGCACAAGCAAGCGACCGCAAAGTGGTGTATTTCCCAAGTTGTATTAATCAAACATTGGGTCAATCGCGCGAAAAAGGCAAAAAAGTGGAAACATTGGTCGACACTATTATCGCACTATGTAATAAGGCCGGATATGAAGTTATCTTCCCTAAAAACATGAAGAAACTTTGTTGTGGTATGATTTGGGAAAGTAAAGGTATGCCTGATATTGCCGATCGCAAGACTGCCGAGCTCGAAAAAGCATTGCTCGAAGCATCGGAAAATGGCAAATATCCTGTGCTTTGTGACCAAAGTCCATGTCTACACCGCATGCGCGACCACATCACTTCAATGCACTTATACGAGCCTGCCGAATTTATTTACGAATTCCTTGCTCCTAATCTTGAGTTTACACAAACCGACGAAACAATCGCTGTTCACGTTACTTGTTCATTGCGACGCATGGGACTTGCCGATAAAATCATCGCCCTCGCTCGCATGTGTTCTCGCAACGTGGTGATTCCTACCGAAATAGGTTGCTGTGGATTTGCCGGCGACAAAGGTTTCATGATGCCTGAATTGAATAAATATGGTTTGCGTAAGCTTCGTCCACAAATCGAAGCATCGGGCGCTACTCATGGTTATTCTAATAGCCGCACATGTGAAATAGGTTTGACCACAAATAGTGGTATACCATATAAATCAATCGCTTACTTGGTTGATAGTTGTACTAAATCAAAAAAATAATATTATCTGATGGCAGAAGTAACAACGAAGCAACAGCTTCCTCCTTTAAAGAAACAAAGTCAACGTATGCTTGCTCTTGATATCCTTCGCGGTATCACTATTGCAGGTATGATTCTCGTAAATAACCCGGGTTCATGGAGTTATATGTATCGTCCACTTGGTCATGCACCTTGGAACGGCTTAACTCCTACCGACCTTATTTTCCCATTCTTTATGTTTATAATGGGTATCTCTACTTTTATCTCAATGCGTAAGTTTGAGTTTAAAATGTCAGGGTCGTTATTATACAAAATCATCAAACGTACAATTGTGATATTTGCTATTGGGCTCGGTATCGCATGGTTTAGTAAATTATGTTATGGCATTGCCGGTGGTAAGTCCTTTTTAGAAGCTGCTGATTCGTTTGATACGATCCGTATTCTTGGTGTAATGCCTAGATTGGCCCTTTGTTATGGGGCTGCATCTATTATTGTATTGTTGCTTCGTTGTAAACACATTTTATGGGCTGTTGCAACATTATTGGTAGGATATGGCATAATTTTGTTAGTAGACGAATATGGTCTTGAGTTCTCAAATCAAAATATAGTAGCAGTTATCGACCAAACTATTTTAGGCGTAGATCACATGTATAAAGATACTATTGATGGAGTAAAACTTGCATTTGATCCCGAAGGGCTGTTAAGTACCATTCCCTCAATTGCTCATGTCTTAATTGGCTTTTGGGCAGGTATGAAAATGATGGAAGTAAAGGATATAAATATGCGCGTCAATCGATTGTTTATTATTGGTGCTATATTGATGATTATTGGATTCCTATTTGATTATTCAATCCCTATTAACAAAAAACTTTGGACTCCTACATATGCAGTTGTAACATGTGGCCTTGCTTCTACATTCTTGGCATTGTTAATATGGATTATTGACATTAAAGGATATAAAAAATGGTGTCGTTTCTTCGAAGCATTTGGTATTAATCCATTGTTCTTGTATGTGCTTGGTGGTGTGTTAGGCATCATCTTCGGCTCATTTAAATTTGGAGCAGCTGAATTATCTATAAAGGGATATGTATATAGCAAATTCTTGGTGCCTATGCTTGGCGACGAAACTCTTGCATCGTGTGTCTATGCACTCTTATTTATCGCTCTATGCTGGTCGATAGGTTATATCCTCTATAAGAAGAAAATCTATATAAAAATATAATAACAAAATAATAATACAAAACATGAAATTAATTGCAGATTGTGGCTCTACCAAAATTCAATGGTGTGCCGTTGAAGATGGAAAAGTAGTTAAGGAGTTCTTCACTCCAGGTATGAACGCTATCATGCTCACCGAAGAAGAAATGGCTGAGCGTATGGGCAACGAGTTGAAACCCGAAGTTGAAGGTATGACTTTCGAAAGCATCTATTTCTATGGTGCAGGTTGTATCAATGATGATGTGTGTGGCAATGTGCGTCGTGCTATCGCTGCTCATGTTCCTGCTCCTATAATCGAAGTTTATACCGACCTTCTTGCTGCTGCTCGTGCTCTCTTTGGTCACGAAGCAGGTATTGCTTGTATCTTGGGTACAGGTTCTAACTCATGCTACTATGATGGCGAAAAAATTGTTGACAATGTGTCTCCACTCGGATATATCCTCGGTGACGAAGGTAGTGGTGCTGTGCTCGGTAAATTGCTCGTTGGCGACGTGTTGAAAAAACAACTTCCCGAACCTCTTTGCGAAAAATTCCTCGCTCAATACGACCTAGATCGTATGAAAATTATTCAAAAAGTGTATCGCGAACACCCTGCTAACCGCTTCCTCGCATCAATCACTCCATTCTTGATTCAAAACATCGAAGAGCCTGCTGTTCACCGCTTAGTATTGAATGCATTCAAAGCATTCTTCGTGCGCAACATCGCTAACTACGATAACTATAAAGACTATAGCATCAACTTCGTTGGTTCTATCGCTCACTACTATCGTGAAGTACTTGAAGAAGCTGCCGATGCTGTTGACTGCAAAATTGGTAAAATCCTTCAAGCTCCAATGGAAGGCCTCATCGCTTACCACGCTTAATTAATGCATAATTTATAGTGCATAATTTATAATAGTAATTAATAATTAAAAATTTAGATAAAATGGCATTTGTAAAAATCAGTGAACAACCTTCACTTTACAATGACTTGGAAAAGAAGTCGGTATTGGAACTCCTCACCGATATTAACAATGAGGATAAAAAAGTTGCTCTAGCAGTAGAAAAAGCTATTCCTCAAATCGAAAAACTCGTAACAGGTATCGTTAGCCGCATGAAAAAAGGTGGTCGCATCTTCTATATGGGTGCAGGTACTTCAGGACGTCTTGGCGTGCTCGATGCATCTGAAATTCCTCCTACATACGGTATGGATCCATCTTGGGTTATCGGTCTTATTGCCGGTGGAGACATCGCACTCCGCAACCCGGTAGAAAATGCTGAAGATGACACTGCTCAAGGTTGGAAAGACCTTGAAGCATTCAACATCAACGAAAAAGACACCGTTATCGGTATCGCTGCTTCAGGTACTACTCCTTATGTGATTGGTGCACTCAACGCTTGCCGCGAACGTGGCATCTTGACAGCTGCAATCACTTCTAACCCTGATGCTCCTATCTCACAAGCAGCCGACATCGCTATCGAAATGATTGTAGGTCCTGAATATGTTACAGGTAGCTCACGTATGAAATCGGGTACAGGTCAAAAAATGATTTGTAACATGATTACTACAGCCGTTATGATTCAAATGGGTCGCGTGAAAGGTAACAAGATGGTGAATATGCAACTTTCTAACGCAAAACTTGTTGACCGTGGCACTCGCATGGTAGTTGAAGAACTTGGTTTGGAATATGAAGAAGCAAAACGCCTTCTCCTCCTCCACGGCGAAGTAAAACGCGCCTGCGACGCCTACCGCGCCGAACAAGCATAATCAAGATATATAACTATCTAAGCAAAGTGATGCATAAATTCGTTATGCATCACTTTTTTATTGTAATTCAATTTGTTGGTTGGTAATTTATTTGTAAATTTGAGAAATAAATACATATTGATATGAAAGCCAACAATCTTGAACTTATAATGGTTAATATCTCGGGGTATGACCGTCCCGGGGTGACTACTGCGTTGACCGGTATTTTAGCTAAATATAATGCCGATATATTAGATATTGGGCAGGCCGATATTCATCATTATCTCTCGTTGGGGATTTTGTTTAAGACCGATAGCTCGGTGTCGGGCGACATCATGAAGGAGTTGTTGTTTAAAGCTTCGGAGATGAATTTCCAAATTCATTTCACTCCCATTTCGGTAGAGGAATATACCGATTGGGTAGGGCGTCAAGGGAAACAACGTTGGATTATCACTACTCTCGGTCGTGAATTGACTTCGCGTCACATCGCTTTGGTGTCGGAGGTAATTTCTCGCCAAAATCTCAATATCGATAGCATTCGCCGTTTGACAGGTCGCATGCCTTTAGAGGAAAAAGAAAATCCGTTGTCAAAGGCTTGTGTGGAATTTTCGGTGCGTGGCACTCCTCGCGATCGTGCTGAAATGCAGTCGCAATTTATGGAGATGTCGGCCAATGAAGGCGTGGATATCTCGTTGCAAGAAGATACAATGTATCGTCGCTCACGTCGCTTGATTTGTTTTGATATGGATTCTACTCTTATCGAAACCGAGGTGATTGACGAACTCGCTATTCGTGCCGGAGTGGGCGATAAGGTAAAAGAAATCACCGAACGTGCTATGCGAGGCGAAATTGACTTCTGTGAGTCGTTTACCGAGCGCGTGGCATTGCTCAAAGGCCTTGATGTGAGTGTGATGAAGGATATTGCCGAAAATCTTCCTATAACCGAAGGTCTCGACCGATTGATTGAGGTGTTGAAACGTGTGGGTTATAAGACTGCAATACTTTCGGGTGGTTTTACTTATTTTGGTAACTACTTGAAACAACGCTTTGGCTTTGACTATGTATATGCCAACGAACTTGAAATCGTTGATGGCAAACTCACCGGGCGATATGTTGGCGACATTGTCGATGGAAAACGTAAGGCTGAGCTATTGCGATTGATTGCACAAGTGGAAAATGTGAATATCGCTCAAACTATAGCAGTTGGCGATGGTGCAAACGACCTCCCAATGCTTGCTACTGCCGGTCTTGGCATTGCATTCCATGCCAAACCAAAGGTGAAAGAAACAGCCGAGCAATCTCTCTCGACAATTGGGCTCGACGGAATTCTTTATTTCCTCGGATTTAAAGATTCTTTTATCTCATAAATATAGTGCCATTATAGGTGCGATATGTAGCTTTTATTTATAACTAAATATAATATTATGAAGACAAAACGATGTTTTTTAACTCTATTATTTATGAGTTTAGTGATGGTTGCAATGGCCGATAATGACTATTATTTGCGTCAAGCGCAATCATATCAAAGTGATGCCGAATACTATATCAAGCAGGCTCAAAGTCACGAGAAAAATGCGGAGTATTACGACAAAGAGGCAAAACGCTATTTGCGTGAAGCGGAGTACTATACTAATCGCAAAAATTATTCTTCGGCACAGTCTTATCAACGCAAGGCCAATAATGCTATTGATAAGGCCAATTCCTATCGTAGCAAAGCCCGTGATGCACGCGATCGTGCACAGTCCTATCTCATGAAAGCCTATAATGCGCTAGGATATGTGAGGTAAATAAATGGAATACAACAAAAAAAGGTAGCGACATTTGCCGCTACCTTTTTGCTTATATGTAATGCGATTATTTGTCACCGGTGTTCACTATAGGTTGAGCCGATTCGTCGGCGCAGAGAACAACGAGGAGATTACTTACCATTGAGGCGCGTTTTTCTTCGCTTAATTCAATTCCTTCGGTGCCAAGTTTGTCAAGGGCAAGTTTTACCATCGATACGGCTCCTTCTACAATCTTTTCACGAGCGGCAATTACGGCAGTGGCTTGTTGACGGCGAAGCATCACCGCAGCAATTTCGGGCGCATATGTGAGATAGTTGATGCGGGCTTCTTGTACTTCAATGCCAGCAAATGCCAAGCGTTCATTAAGTTTTTCTACAAGAATTTCATTTATCTCAGCACCACCCGAGCGGAGTGTCAATTCATTATCATCGTCAGTGGTGTCTTTATTGTCATCATAGGCATATAGTCCGGCAACTTCGCGAAGAGCAGCATCACCCTGAATACGCACATATTTTTCAAATGCATTCATGCGAGTAGTGGCATTTGCTCCTGTTGCACCATTTGCAATGCTTTGAGCGTCGATTTCAAACATGGCTTTATATGTGTCATTCAATTTCCACACGATAACCATACCTATGAGGATGGGATTACCTTCCTTGTCATTAACCTTAATTGGTTCGGCATCAAGGTTGCGTGCACGCATTGTCAATCGTTTGCGCGACATAAATGGATTAACCCAATAGAATCCATGTTGGTTGAAAGTGCCTTTATATTTTCCGAAGAAAATCATCACAGCAGCTTCGTTTGGCTCAAGTGTAAATAGCCCTATTAATGCTATAAAACTAATAATAAAGAGCGCAATGCCTCCACCTATAAGTAATCCACATTCATCTATGCCACCAACAACAATGGTGTAGATTGACCCGGCCATTAGCAAAAGAAAAAGGACTAAAGCAATGAATCCGTTCATTTTAAACCCACTATAAGGAGTTTCATTTTTTTGAGAAGTCATAATAATGTAATTTTTGGTTATTATGATACAAAGATATATAAAAGAATAAACATAAATAATTAATTTATTTATTAAATTTGCAATATAATCACATTTGTTGCTATAAATACTTAGTTACTATGTGATGATTTATTGTTTGAGCATTCAAATAATATGTGTAAATTTGCGTAAATATTTAATTTAGATTCAATAGCGATGAAATTATTTGATGTATATCCATTATTTGACATTGAAATAGTCAAAGGCGAAGGTTGTAACACCTACGATGCTGAAGGTACAAAATATCTTGACCTATATGGTGGTCATGCCGTTATATCGGTGGGACATTCTCACCCTCATTATTTGAAAGCAATTAATGAGCAAGCTTCAAAACTTGTGTTTTATTCTAATTCGGTAATTAATTCATTACAACAAAAATTAGCCGACAAACTTGGCAAGATTTCGGGTTATGATGATTATCAATTATTCCTTATCAACTCAGGAGCCGAAGCAAATGAAAATGCGTTGAAACTCGCCTCATTTTATAATGGCAAAAAACGCGTTGTTGCTTTTGGGAAAGCGTTCCATGGTCGCACATCGCTTGCTGTTGAGGCAACCGATAACCCTAAAATCATTGCGCCAATCAATGCTAATGGTCATATCACATTTGTGCCTCTAAATGATATTGAAGCCGTAAAAGCCGAATTAGAAAAAGGTGATGTGAGCGCGGTTATTATCGAAGGTATTCAAGGAGTAGGTGGCATACGCATTCCCGACGCTGATTTTATGCAAGCATTGCGTGAGGAATGTGACAAGCACGATGTGGTGCTAATCGCCGATGAAATACAATCGGGTTATGGCCGTTCGGGTAAATTCTTCGCTCACCAATACACCGGAGTACGTCCCGATATTATCACTGTGGCAAAAGGTATTGCCAACGGATTTCCAATGGGCGGCGTGTTGATTAGTCCTAAATTCACTCCTATATATGGTCAATTAGGTACAACATTCGGAGGTAATCACCTCGCATGTGCAGCCGCTATTGCAGTGCTTGAAATTTTCGAACAAGAAAATCTTGTTGAAAACGCTCGCAAGGTAGGCGAATATTTGATGACCGAGTTGAAACAGATTCCGGGCATCAAAGAGGTGCGTGGTCGAGGTTTGATGATAGGAATGGAATTTGATTATCCGGTGAAAGAACTCCGCACCCGACTAATCAAAGAGGAAAAAGTGTTTACCGGAGCAACCGGCACTCACATGATACGCCTATTGCCACCACTTGTGTTGACTATCGAACAAGCACAAGATTTTATCAATCGATTTAAAAATGCGCTTGCAAAGCAAGCTTAAAAGTAGTATAAGATGAAGATAGCTATTATTGGCGCAGGAAATATGGGCGGAGCTATTGCTCGCGGTCTAGCTCATAGTGATATAGATATAAAAATTGCCGTAGCCGATCTCGCACAAGACAAGCTCGATGAGTTGAAGCGCGAATGTGCAAGTGTGGAAATTTCTACTGATAGCTCGGCTATTGTCGCTGATGCCGACGTTGTGTTGTTGGCAGTGAAGCCTTGGCTTGTGGAACCGGTAATAAAAGGAGTGTTGCCACACCTCAACCTATCGCGTCAAATCATCTTGTCAATCGCTGCGGGTGTTGATATTGCCACTTTGACAGCATGGCTTGGAAATGAAAGTGCAGTAGTGTTCCGAGCTATTCCAAATACGGCTATCTCAATCCATCAAAGCATGACTTTTGTGAGCCACAATGCCAATGCATCGGCTCAGCAGGTTGCCGAAGTGGAAGCTATCTTCAATGCGCTTGGTAAAGCTGCTGTGATTGAAGAACGATTGATGGGCGCAGCCACTTCCCTTTGCTCATGCGGTATCGCCTTTGCTATGCGATATGTTCGTGCCGCAACCGAAGGTGGGGTAGAACTTGGTATTTATCCCAATGACGCAAAACAATATGTATTACAAACCCTTCGTGGTGCGGTCGAGTTGCTCGAAGCAACAGGAAATAATCCTGAAGTGGAAATTGATAAAGTCACAACTCCCGGCGGCATCACAATAAAAGGTCTTAACGCAATGGAAGCTCATGGTTTCACCAACTCTGTTATTGAAGGCCTAAAAGCAAGCAAGTAAAACATTGAGAGTTGGAAATAACACACTGCCATTGTTGTGAGAGTGAGGTATTATTAATGAAATAATCAGCTAAAAGTAAAGAGAACATTATGTCGGTAAATAGAGTGATATTAGTGGGAAATGTGGGACGCGATCCCGAAATACGTTATGTCGAATCTCGTCCGGTAGCGTCATTCTCTTTGGCTACGACCGAGAGAGGTTATACTACCGCCTCAGGTGCGCAAGTGCCCGACCGCACAGAGTGGCATAATATTGTGATGTGGGATAAAGCTGCCGAAACAGCCGAAAAGTATATCCGTAAAGGAACAAAACTATATATCGAAGGAAAACTTCGAACCCGTGTGTGGGAAGACCGCAACACAATAAAACGTAGTGTTACTGAAATCCTAGTTGACCATTTCGACATTCTCTCACGCCCACAACAATCACAAACCCCTCAAGGATAAAATAGAGACTACATTTATACCTTAATAATACAAAACGCAAGAGACATTGTTGCTCTTGCGTTTTGTGTTATTTACCAGTTGAATAGCGAATATCCTCGTAGATGTATTTGTTGTTGATTATTCGTTTCTTACTTTTATAATTGGGGCTAATTAAGTCGAGGGAATCTCTATAATATGGAGTTTCTATGTTACCCAAATTAAACAACATGTTGCAGATATTGTCGCTTATAAAGGGGCGGTTTACTGCATTTTTTATTGCATTTACTCTCTCGGGATATTTCGCTTTATATGAGTCGGAACACCACACCATGAAGGGTATTTCATACTGATATTTTAGCTTGTTTGCTGTTAGCGGGCCATATTCTCTTCCTCGTTTATATCCGTAATCATACACTTCCTCACCATGGTCAGAGAGATATATCATTATTGAATTACTATCCTTTAATGTCTCAATAATGTAGTTTAAAACATAATCGTTGTATAATGTTGCATTGTCATAGCCTGCAATATATTCCTTTTCATAATTTCCTAGATAAGATTCGCTTCTTTTTATACTATCGGCGTTAAAATGGCTAAAATCCTCGTTGGGGTAACGTTGATATACACTATGATGTTGTCCCATTAAATGGAATAGAACCAAATTGTGCTTAGACGCATTGAGTTTAATCGACTCGTTAAATGATTTTATTAGCTCACCGTCATACTCGTAGGATTTTTCATTTGTCATATTGTAGGTAATCTCGGATATAGATGGATTGTATAAGAAACTGTTAAGGGTGAATGAAAAAGTGGAATTATTGGAGTAGGATTGTTGGTTGCTCCAAAAATACACATCATATCCGGCCGATTTGAATATGGTGGGGAAGTAGGGGCTTTCATGCCAATACTCTCCTTCGCAACTATTATTGCAACATAATATGTTTTTTATGGCACTACTTGTGTAGTTTGATGATGTAATCACATCGTTAAAGACAAATAGCCGTTCTTCCTTCTGTTCTTTTGATAGAAGTGGATTAGTATTAAGCGAATATCCATATAGCTGTGAGTGGTGTTTGATGTGTGATTCACCAATAACAACCACTATGTTTAGTGAGTCATTGGTTGTAACGTGAGATTCTTTCCCTTTTGCAATCGATTCATTCAATATAATTGCATCAGAGATGTTATTGCTTGTGATGTTGAGGGTCATTGCCGATGTAATAATCGACGAGATGGGGTCGCTTGGAGGTGCCAGATATATAAACTCTTCTGAAGATTTTATCTTGATGAATTCCCATGACAGATAAATTGCATATGTGCATCCTGCAAATAGAACAACCGATATAATAACCGATAATGAAGCGTTTAGAATCGTTAATAGCTTTTTTGCCTTTGACTGAAGAAATTGCAATGCCGTTTTTGTCTTGGCGAAATACCATATCGTTTCAGCGACTATGATTATAACGGTGTATAGCGTAATTTGTAGAGCCGTTGATTCGAAGGCTTTGGTCGTTAGGTATGAGTTGACAAATTCAGTAGCTTCTTGAGAGGTAGTCTCAGCTAATAGTGTGAGACATGTGGGATTAATTGTGAGATCGAAATTTTCCGAAAGAAAGTGAGTGATTGAGAATAATAAAACTATAATAAAATAGAACGCAATTTTGCAAAAAAGCTTAAGCCTCTTTGATTTGATGTAATTGATAATTACAGCTCCTATATAGGCGTATAAAAATAGAATGAGATGATTGCCTATTGTGAAATAATACACCTTAGGAACTCCAACGGCTTGTATGAAATCTTGAAAGGTCGTTAACGGACTCGCCAACAAGAGTAGTATTATGGTTATTGTAATATATGGTAACTCTTTATAGCAGGGACTCGCGATTTTTGTGAATAACGATTTAATTTGCGATACTACTTTGCGGCATTTTGATTGAGCCATATATTAATTGAAAAAATTGTCGAGATTTTCACTTAATTTACTTTCAAACTACAAACTTAGCAATTTTTCCTCGATTTCAACCCATCTTAAATAATTTTTAATAATTAAATACTCTAACAATAAAACACAAAGAGATAATTAGATTTATTAATATAATAATTTCAGAATTAAATTTAGATTAAACAGAATGAGTCAGGTACAATACCGAACTCATCAGAATATAAATAATTAACCCGTCCAACTTTTGGAATACAGTTCATTTTTAGGAGGAGTACGGCGAAGCCGGGAGGTGGTCAGCACGTGCGAAGCACGGGAAAGCGCAGCGATATGCAATAACCGCGTGGTTGAGGGCGTTAGCCCGACGCCTCCGGTTATTACAATCTACACACATGCGTCTGGCAGACGCGAAACGATATAGCATGAAGGCACTACATTAACACCAAGCCGTGCGAAGCACGGCTTGGTGAGGGGGGATGATTATTCCCTAACCGGGGGTTGAGCGAAGCGATACCCCCGGTTATTATATACGCTTCGCTTTCACGTGCTTCGCACGACATTGTATTCACCACGTCTCCCCTAAAACAAAGCAACGGCTCCCAATTACCGGGAGCCGTTGATACCGATATCTATTTTGTTAAAATCAATAATATATTCCCATATTCTCCAATATTTTTAATGCTTCAATAGCCTTGGCGTCACCTTGCTCGGCTGCTTTGCGCAACCATTTTACCGCCTCGGTGTAGTTTTCTGTCACCCCTTTGCCTAATGCATAGCACAACCCAAGGAAATATTGCGCACCGGCGTCTCCTTGCTCGGCTGCTTTGCGAAACCATTTTACCGCCTCTGTATAGTTTTTTGTCACACCCTCGCCCTTGTAATAGCAATCCCCAAGGCTACCTTGCGCACCAGCGTGTCCTTGCTCTGCGGCTTTTCGATACCATTTCACCGCCTCTGTATAGTTTTTCGCGACACCATGACCATCTTCATAGCACCACCCGAGACTGGCTTGCGCCTCGGCGAGCCCTTGCTCGGCTGCTTTGCGAAACCATTTTACCGCCTCTGTATAGTTTTTTGTCACCCCCTTGCCCTCGTAATAGCAATTCCCAAGGAGACCTTGCGCCTTGGCGTCACCTTGCTCAGCTGCTTTGCGCAACCATTTCACAGCCTCGGTGTAATTACCTTCAACATAGTAATTCGCCCCTATGTAAAGGTCTAGGGCTGCGGTATTGCTTGTGGCAGTTGTCGTGTTATTTGAGGATGATTTACTAGTTGTAGTTTTGCTAGAGTTTTGCTTGGGCTTATTGTTTTGTGCAATTCTTTGCTGGAGATTGTTTAAATTCTTTTGAGCCTCGGCATGCCCTTGCTCAGCTGCTTTTCGATACCATTTCACCGCCTCGGTATAGTTTTTTGTCACCCCCTCGCCATTTTCATAGTGCACACCAAGGTTGTTTTGCGCACCAGCGTGTCCTTGCTCGGCTGCTTTTCGATACCATTTCACCGCCTCTGTATAGTTTTTCGCGACACCATGACCATTGCTATAGCACCACCCGAGACTGGCTTGCGCCTTGGCATCTCCTTGCACCGCATTTTTGTGGTATTTTAGGACATCATTAGAGTTTGAAACGTTACTATTTTCATTATCTTGCGTAATGATTTGTTTCTTAAAATTAGGATTAGTAATCTCCACTCCTAAAACATCGCAAAACTTTTCGACGCCATTTTTCTTTACACAATAATATTTAAAATTGCAATCTCCACTCATATAATAAATAGAGTTATACCCGCGATTTGGCGATATAATCTCTTCTCCTGATAAATCACAAGCACCTTCATATCCATTTTTCTTTACATTAATATAATCACTATGTCGAACGATATTGTCGTATCCTCGATTTGGCGATATAATCTCTTCTCCTGATAAATCACAAACACCTTTATACCCATTTTTCTTTACGCTTATACAATCATCATGCCGAACAATATTATTATATCCTCGATTTACTGAAATAATCTCTTTACCAGTTAGGTCATATAGACCATCAAACTTGCCATTGCTCACAGAAATCAATGGAACTGTACCGTTGCAAACAAAAACAGATTTATATCCAAGCGAAGGTGAAATGATTTCGTTGCCATTTATATCACAAATCCCCTTATATCCATTTTTCTTAATAATGAAGTGGTTGTAGCTACCCTCTGCCGATTCCGATGTCAACTCTTCATATCCTCGATTTAATGGGATAATTTTGTTGCCATTCATGTCTTCTGCTCCATAAATAGTTCCCTTCTTTTCTTGTTTAGCAATTCTATACCATTCGAAATGGGCATTTTGATATATGCGTTTAATATCAGATGTTGTGGCAGTCAATGATTGGACCCCTTGTGGACCAATTGTAAGATTAAGGCTTACCCATTGACCTTTTTTGTCCTTATAGTAAAAACCATCTTCTCGATATTCTACATCACTATATTTATTTGGTGCGGCTATAACATTGCCATATGTGTCATATACCCCCACTGACTTTGATTTTTTAGCATGAAAATATTTCACTCCTTCCCAATCTCGAAGTGCTATATAGGTAAAATCTTCTGTGGGAGAAATAATTTCATTACCAGTCATGTCGCAAATGCCGAACCCTTTCTTTTTAACTTCGATATATCTGAAATTATTGTCACCACTGACAAAAACACTCTTATATCCTCTATCTGGAGAGATTATCTCTTTGCCATTAACATCGCATATTCCAGCTTGTTTTTTCTTGTTTTTAAATACCTCGAAATATGTGAATCCGTCATCTTCATGGTAACCAGATATGTAACAATATCCTCTGTCGGGAGAAATAATCTCTTTCCCATTTTTATCACAAATTCCGATGGTTATTTTGTTTGCGTTATATCTCTTGCTATTATATTCTTTTACCTCGAAATATGTAAATCCGTCATCATTATGGACATATATATTATCATATCCATTATCGGGAGAAATAATCTCTTTTCCATTTAGATTACAGATTCCCATTTTCCCTCCGACTTCTTTTTTTACAGTAAAATAATTTCGATGTACACTTACATCTTCATATCCTTTTTGAGGAGAAAAAATCACATTTCCCAATTTGTCACAAAGACCACAATATCCGTCTTTATCTCTTATGTGGAAATACACTTGCCCATCATGTTTAGTGACGAATACACTATGATATTCTCGACTTAATGGGATAATTTCATTTCCATATGCATCTTCAGCTCCTTCATAAACACCATGACTTATTAGATACCATATAAAGCCAGATTCATTGTGTTGCACTCTATTTTGACCACTCGCTTGAATTGAGATTGTCAATAGTATTAATAATAAAAGATTTTTCATTAGTTTTTAGCTATTAATTAAAAGAATGAAATTATTTCTTGTCGATATCATTGAGCAGTGTTTCAACTGCGACGCGGAGTTGGGTGTCTTCGCCGGTTACTACGGTCGCGGGGTCGTTGGCAACTTTGATGTCGGGTTCAAGTTGGCTGTTTTCCAAGTATGAGCCGTCGGGTAGGCGATAGCCCACTACGGGGATACCAAATACCAACGAGGGGTCTTGCAATGTAACCCAGTTTACACTTGTCATTGTTCCGGGAACAGGCATACCCACGAGCTTGCCCAATCCACGATGTTTATACACCCATGGTGTGCCGTGAGCGTTGCTATAGTTGGCTTCGCATTGCACCATGATGCTTGGTTTGTTCCAACGGCGGCTTGGCATGTCGCACGCTTCAACGCCACGCACCACTTGGGTGAAATATTTTTCGCCGCTAAACAATACTTCTATATCTTCATGGAGTCGTCCTCCGCCATTCCAACGAGTGTCGATAACAATACCTTCACATTGGTTGTATTTACCGAGCACGTCGGCATAAACTTCACGGAAACTGCCGTCGCTCATTGATTGAATGTGAACATATCCCAATCGGCCGTTTGACCAACGTTCTACATCGGCAGCACGTTGTTTAATCCAACGGTTGTAGAGCAACGATGATTGAGCGCCCGATGTGATAGGTAGAATCACTTCGTCCCATCGTTCGCCCGATTCAGGATTGTAGATTGATACGAGTGTTTTTTTCTTGGCTATGCCGTTGAGCAATGTTGTGTAATCCTCATTAGCTTTAATCTCTGTGCCGTTGATTTTTTCGATTATGCAGCCGGCTTTTACTTGAGATGAAGAGCGGTCGAATGGACCTTTTTCGAGTACTTCAGCTACTTTTAAACCGTCTTTGTCGTAGCTCCAATCATAAAGCAAGCCGAGCGAAGCTGTGGCATCGGTAGCAGAGTAACCGCTATATCGTCCGCCTGTGTGCGACACATTTAGTTCACCGAGCCATTCACTCAACATTTCGGCAAAGTCATAGTTGTTGTTGATGTGAGGGAGGAATTGACGATAATTTTTTGTCATCATATCCCAATCCACACCATGCATATCTTTGACATAGAACATCTCACGCTCTTGACGAGCCACGTAGTCAAACATATATTCACGTTCGGCAGGAGCATCGAGTTTCATTGTGGTAGAGTAGGTGATAGAGGTGAGTTTGTCACTTGAAGGGGTGAGCTTCTTCATTGAGTTACTTCCTAAGAGGAATATATTGCCCGATTTATCCATTTCCATTGACATGCCACCGGCATTGAGCTTGCTCACGATTTTAGCATCGGGTTTGCGAAGTTTGATTTTCCACAAGTCGTAGCCATCTTCAACAGCTGATAGGTAATAAAGATTTTCGCCATCTTTTGTGATTATAGCGCCGCCAATATTTGAGGAATTGGGAGTGAGTCGCACAATGCGATCTTCTATGCCGTCGAGTTCAACTGTAATATCTTTTGATAATTTGTTTAACTCATCTTTTTCCTCTTTTTTGTCGTCTTTCTTATCCTCTTTTTTGTCGTCGTCGTTCTTGTTATTGTTTTTCTTTTGAAATTTTTCTACCTCTTTATAAAGCTCGTAGTCCTCTTCGTTTAGACGATATTTGTCATAGGCATCTTGGTTTAGGAATACAATCATCACGTCGCTCATTGAGCCCCACGATGCGTGGTTGCGCATACCATAGCGCTCCGATAAGAATAATATTGCGTTTCCGTTCATTACCCAACGAGGCATTTCGTCGAAGTAACCACTGCGAGTGATATTTGTGATTTTACCTCCCTCGGCACTTACGATTGCGATGTCGCTATAAGGGTCGTGCATATTGTCAACCACTTCGAGGGTGAACCATTTTCCGTCGGGCGACCATGAATAGTTGAACCCTCCATTGCGGCGTGAATGGGTTGAACCATCGGTAACTTGATGCACTTTTTTGCTCTTCACGTCCATGACCATCAATTTGTTGCGATCTTGAATGAATGCAAGTTTTTTGCCGTCGGGCGAATATTGAGGATATGTGCGCTCGATATTGTCGTCAAACAATGCTTTCTCCTCGATAAGAGTGGCATTAGGGAAGTTGAGGTCCTCTTCACGAACGATAGTTGCGGTGTAGATGTTCCAGTGACCGTCGCGTTCGCTTGTGTAGGCAATTGTGCGATTGTCGGCAGCCCATGAAGGTTGACGCTCGGCAGCTGCAGTGTGAGTGATTTGTTTGGTAGTGGTATATTCACTTGATGTAACAAACAATTCACCACGTTTGATAATTGCCACTTGTTTGCCGTCGGGCGAAACGCTGGCAGCCGATGCTCCCGATGTTACACTGAGTTTGCGTTCGGGAGTCTCATCATCGGTGGTGATGTTGATTTTTACTTTTGAAGCTTTGCCGGTAGCGGTTTTAGTATATATCTCGCCATTGTAGGTAAATGCGAGAGTGCCATTGGCTCCTTGCGAAAGGAAACGCACCGGGTGAGTTTTAAATGAGGTTACAGCAGTGATGCTTTGGGGATTGTCGATAGTGAATGAATACACATTCATTGAGCCGCCATCGCGTTCGCTAAGGAAATATACTGTTTTCCCGTCAATGCCCATCACCGGGTTGCGGTCTTCGCCGGCATGGTCGGTGAGGTTTTTGTGTTGTCCCGATTTTGCATCATATAACCACACATCGCGTGTTATCGATGAGGTGTGATGTTTGCGCCACTCATCTTCCATCCCTTTTTGGTCTTGATAGAGGAATGATTTGCCGTCGGTAGTGTAGCTTATCATCTGAGCAGGTGACGCGAGCACCATTTTTGTGCGACCACCTTCAACGGGTATGCTATACAGTTCGGTGAGGCGACGTGAAGGGAATAAGGCGCTTTCGGCAGGGTCTTGTAGCGCTGCTGAGAAGATGATGTTCTTGCCGTCGGGAGTGAATGACTCGGGGGTCTCAAGTTCTGATGAGAATGTGATGCGAGTGGCTTTACCTCCATCGGCACTCATCGTGAAAATATCTTGTCCGCCATTTCGGTCGCTGAGAAATGCGATAGTTTTTCCGTCGGGCGACCATATAGGCATTGACTCATATGAGTCAAGGGCCGTGAGTCGTGTGGCATCACCGCCTTCTGTTGCCACTTTGTAGATGTCGCCTTTGTAGGTAAACAAAATTTGTTTTCCATCGGGCGAAATCTTAACATCGCGAAGCCACATGGGGGTGGCCGCCGATGCTCCAATGGCAATTGAGGCTAAAGATATAGCTAATAATCTTTTTTTCATTGTAGATTTATTTATGTTATTATATTGACAATTTAGTGCATCTGCAAAGATACAATAATAGTTTCATAAATTGCACATTGATGACAATTTTAATGAAGTTGTTCTACTGAGAGTCCTCAAAAGGTGAAGAAAGTGAAAAACTTTTAGTAAATTTGTGCTTTGTGAAAAATATAGAGGGTAGAAGTTACGTTATATAATTTAAGGCATGGAAAATAGCCTGATTATAAATGTGTTTTTTATATGAATAGAATTGTATATCTTACAGCTATAATATTTGCATTGGTGCTTACAGGTTGTCGTGGCGCTAAATTGTCGGTAGCAGATGAACAGATGGCGCGTGGAGAGTATCACGATGCCTCTAAAACCTACCGCAAAGTATATAATAAACTCACTAAGAAAGAACAACGTGGATTGCGTGGTGAAGTGGCTTTTAAAATGGCTGAATGTCATCGCAAGCTAAATCAAAGTGCTAGAGCATCGGCAGCCTATCAAAATGCGATACGCTATGGTTTCCCCGATTCAACAGCTCAACTTCACCTTGCTGAAATGTTGCATGCCGAGGGTAAATATGCTCAAGCAATCACAGCATATGAACAATATCTTATGCGCGACCCTAAATCGTATGTGGCACAAAATGGGTTGGCAGGAAGTCGTATGGCGTTAGAAAACCAAAAGTCGAAGACCACTCGATATGTGGTGAAAAATGAGAAATTGTTTAACTCTCGTAGAGCTGATTATGCTCCGATGTTTTTTGATAAAACGTGTGATGTGATATATTTTACATCAACAAACGAGAAGGTTACCGGCGATAAGAAAAGTGAAATAACCGGTATGAAAAACGGCGATGTGTGGATGTCGAAAAAGAACGAAAAAGGTCAATGGCAGCGCCCCGAAGCGGTGGAAGGTGAGTTGAATACCAATCTCGATGAGGGGATTGTGGCTTTTTCGCCCGACGGAAACACAATGTATCTCACAAAGGCGCGTCGCGAACTCAATTCAAGCACAGGAGTAGAGATTTATACTTCACAACGCTCCGATGCAAAATGGAGCGCACCGGTGAAATTTGAGATTACTTCCGACACTATTTCAAGTTATGGACACCCTGCAGTGTCGCCCGATGGCATATATCTATATTTCACTTCAGATATGCCCGGTGGTGAAGGCGGCAAGGATTTGTGGCGTATAAATTTGAAAGAAAAAGCCGGCTCGCTTGAAAATATGGGTAATTTAATCAACACTCCCGGTGATGAAGTATTCCCATATGTGCGCACCGATAGTTTACTATATTTTGCTTCTACCGGACATCCCGGATATGGAGGCCTTGATATTTTTAAAGCTCAGTTGCAACCCGATGGTCGTTGGAATGTGACAAATATGGGCACTCCGATGAACTCTTCGGCCGATGATTTCGGCATCACATTCGGAAACGGGGAAAAAGGTTATTTCAGTACTAATCGTACTGATGGCCGAGGCTATGACCACATATATTCATTTGAATTGCCCGATTTGAATATATCAATATCGGGTTGGGTGCTCGATAAAGATGAGGAACCTATCCCTAATGCTGTGATACGCATCGTAGGCAATGATGGCTCAAATCAAAAAGAGATTGCGCGCGATGATGGGTCGTTTAAATTCCCATTGCGTCGTGGTGTGAAATATGTTATGATGGCAGGAGCTAAGGGCTACCTTAATTCAAAACAAGCGTTTGAAA
The DNA here is from genome assembly GCA_045576735.1 of Muribaculaceae bacterium. Taxonomy (GTDB): domain Bacteria; phylum Bacteroidota; class Bacteroidia; order Bacteroidales; family Muribaculaceae; genus RGIG4079. The sequence goes on along the minus strand of JAZNGZ010000095.1, from coordinate 11,359 downwards.
GCGATAATGCCGAAGAAGATGCTGAATATGGTATTGACTTCTTCTTGGCATCGATAAATAAGCCCAATGTGGTTGAAAATATATTCTACGATTTCGATCAAGCCACATTGCGTCCCGAGTCGCAAGAGGCTCTCGACGGATTGGCCGAAATACTTCGCGATAATCCGCATATTACTATTGAAATGGCTTCGCACACCGACCGTTGGGGTGAAGAGGAATATAATATCAATTTGTCGCACCGTAGAGCCAAAGCGGTAATCGACTATTTGACGCAAGTTGGTATAAGTGCCGATCGTTTGCAATATCAAGGATATGGCGAAACTCGCCCCAAAACCGTAACAAAGAAAATTGCAACTGATTATCCTCAATTCCCTGAAGGAACAGTGTTGACCGAAGAATATATATTGACGTTAAGTGAAGCCGATCAAGAAATTGCCGACCAAATAAATCGTCGTACTGAATTTTCGGTGCTGTCGACTGACTACAATATGTATTAATCGCTTATGAAGCAAGAGTTTCGCACTATAGTTAAGCCTCTAAAGCATAGAGGATACATTAATCACCGGCAAGGGGTGATGATGATAGGCTCGTGCTTCAGCGACAATGTCGGATTTAGATTGCGACAGGCTTGTTTTGATGTCGACATTAATCCGTTTGGAACATTATATAATCCTGCAAGTATAGCTTGTGGGATTGATGCTATATTGCAGTGTAGGCAATTCTCTTTAGATGATTTGTTTCAAGAGAAGGGCGACAACCGATGGCATAGCTTTAGTCATCATTCAATGTTTTCGAGTGTCGACCCTCAATCAATGCTCTGCAATATAAACAATCGTATGCATCAAGCGCATGAAATGATTAAACGCGCATCGACTTTAATAGTTACCTTTGGCACTGCTTGGGTGTATAAATATGCTTTGACCGGCAAGGTAGTGGCCAATTGCCACAAATTGCCTGCGTCAATGTTTAATCGTGATATGATGTCGATCGATGATATAGTGTTGATGTGGAAAGATGCGATTTCTCGTATAAAATCGGTCAATAAATCAATTAATGTGGTATTTACAGTGAGCCCTATACGCCACTTGCGCGATGGAGCTCATGAAAACCAATTGAGTAAATCTACATTGTTACTTGCTATAAACCAATTGGAAAAGGCGTGTGATGATGTGATTTATTTTCCTGCCTATGAGATAATGAACGATGACCTTCGCGACTATCGTTTTTATGCATCGGATATGACTCATCCATCGGAAGTGGCAGTAGATTATATATATGATATATTTTCACAATCATTTTTTGATGATGACACAATAACGCTTGCCGAAAAATGTGAGAAGTTGTCAAAACGATTGATGCATATTCCCATGAGTGATGATAATGATGCTGTGGAGCGATTTGTTCAATCAACCAATCAATTTAAAACGCAATTATTGCAGCAATATCCATTCTTGGAGGCGGCAATATCAAAAATAAAATAAGAATGACTTATTCAATCTCAACTATAACACAAATTTTGCATTTGCCCGAACCTAAAATTCCGGCATCAAATATTAGTATATTATTGACCGATAGCCGCTCTTTGACATATCCCGAAGAATCGTTGTTTTTTGCTTTGCGCACTCGTAACAACGATGGTCATAGATATTTGCACGATTTATATCAAAGTGGTGTGAGAAACTTTGTTGTTGACCATGTGCCGGCAACAATGATGAATGTTGAGGATGCAAATTTTTTGGTTGTCGAGAATGTGATGAAGTCGCTCCAAACATTGGCGCGTTGTCATCGTCACCGTTTTACAGCACCGGTGATAGGTGTCACCGGCAGTCGTGGTAAGACCATTGTAAAAGAATGGCTTTATCAGCTGTTGTGTGCCGATTATAGCATTGTGCGCAGTCCTCGTAGCTACAATTCTCAAATAGGTGTACCATTGTCGATTTGGGAAATGAATGAAGATACTCAATTGGCAATTTTCGAGGCCGGAATATCATTATCTAATGAAATGGCTTCATTGCAAACAATGATACGCCCTCAATTAGCAATAATCACAAATATTGGTGATGAGCATAGCGAAGGATTTAAAAATGACCGGGTAAAGTGTGAAGAAAAAGTGATGTTGTGCCGTGATAGTGACTGTATTGTATATAACGGTGATGACAAGCTTATATGTGATGTAGTGGAAAATGCGGGGTTGACTGTTAAAGAAATAGCATGGTCGAGAAAAAATCCCGATAGTCCGCTATTTATATCAAAAGTGGAAAAAAGAAAAGCGTCAACAAAAATAAAATACTCATACCTTCAATATGACGGCGAAATTGTTATTCCTTTTACTGCTGAATGCGATGTGGAGAACGCTATTCACTGTTTGGCGGTGATGTTATATTTGTGCCGACCATTTGATGTAATTACATCACGAATGTCGACATTAGCTCCCGTTGGGACTCGTTTAAATGTGATTGAAGGAGTGAATAATTGTTTGTTGATTTACGATGCTTATACATCCGATTTCCATTCTCTTGCTCCTGCTCTTGATTTTATGAATCAACGTGCCACTAAATCACATTCTACAACTGTGATATTGAGCGACGTGATGCATGAAACGATGGGTGGAGAGAAGTTATATAGGTCAATTGCTCGATTGCTCAATCAAAAGGGTATTAATAGAGTGATAGGAGTGGGGGAAGAGATTTCTAAACATAAGTCGCTTTTTGGTGAGAATGCCACATTCTATCAATCAACAAGTGCGTTTTTATTGTCGACTACAACTGCCGACTTTAAGAATGAATTGATTCTTATCAAAGGCGCGTCGCATTTTCATTTTGAATCGTTGAGCGATGTGCTTGAGGCAAAACAACATGAAACGGTGCTTGAGGTGAATCTTGATGCTGTGGTTCATAACTATAATTTCTATAGGTCGAGAGTTAAGCCCGAAACCGGAATCGTATGTATGGTAAAAGCATCGGGCTATGGTGCCGGCTCTTTTGAATTGGCAAAAACATTACAAACACAAGGAGCTGCATATTTGGCGGTAGCAGTGCTTGATGAAGGCGTCGATTTGCGCAAAGCCGGTATAACAATGCCTATAATGGTGTTGAACCCAAAGGTTGGTAACTACAAAACATTGTTTACTTATCGATTGGAACCTGAAATATATAGTTTTGATATTCTCGATGAGATTATTAAGGAGGCTACGAAATTTGGTATAACCGACTATCCTGTGCACATAAAGCTTGATACCGGGATGCACCGATTGGGATTCCTTGAAGAGGATATGCCTCGATTGGTGAAGAAGTTGAAGGGGCAAAATGTGATAAAACCTCGTTCGATATTCTCGCATTTGGCTACTGCCGATTGCTTGGATATGGACGACTATACCAATAGCCAATTTGAATATTTCTACCGTTGTTGTGAAGCTTTGCAAGGGGGCCTTGATTATCCGGTTTTACGTCACATCCTCAATTCAACCGGTATAACACGTTTTCCACAACATCAATGCGACATGGTGCGTCTTGGGATATGCCTCTATGGTATCCCAACTGTAGATGATGGTTCGCAAGATGACTTGCGTCCGGTATCATCGTTACATAGTGTGGTAATATCTATAAAAGAATGGGATGCAGGCACCACAATAGGATATTCACGCAAAGGAGTGTTGAAGCGCCGTTCGCGCATTGCAACTATACCTATCGGTTATGCCGATGGAATAGACCGTCACTTGGGAAATGGAAATGCCGAGGTGTTGATAAATGGTCATCGTTGCCCAACAGTGGGAAATATATGTATGGATATATGCATGATTGATGTCACCGACGCACCATGTAAAGTGGGCGATGCCGTGGAGATTTTTGGAGAAAATATAACTGTTATGGAACTAGCAGAACGATTAGATACTATTCCATACGAAATTTTGACATCGGTATCACAACGAGTGAAAAGGGTATACTATCGTGAGTGATTTTTCAACACAGAATTAGGATTAATCTTAATTTTTGCTGCTTTTTTGTTAAATTTGTGGATATAATAAATATTTATAAATATATATATTAAAAATCATGAAGAAATTGTTATTTACACTTTTGTGGCTCGTGGGTGTGGTGCCTGTGTGGGCGCAACAATCATCTGATGTGAATTCAATGCTTGCGCAAGGAAAGGATTACTATATACATTGTAAATATGACGAAGCTTTTAAATGTTTCTCTCAAGCTGCCGATTCGGGAAATGTTGAAGCAATTTATAATGTCGCTGTATTTTATCTTAATGGTTATGGTGTAGATAAAGATGAGAAAAAAGCGGTGTCAATGTTGGACTCTTTAACTAGAAATGGATACTTGCTGGCATACTATCATCTTGGACTTGCTTATGAAAATGGATATGGTGGATTAGAGAAAAATAAAACTACAGCACAAACTTGTTATGAAAAAGCATTTCCTACCATTAAAGAAAATGCAGAAAAAGGTGATGCTTTAAGCCAATATAGATTAGGGAACTGTTATTTTAATGGTGCAGGCGTAGCTAAGAATGAAGAAGAAGCAGTACAGTGGTGTCGTAAGGCCGCAGAGCAAGGTTGTGCCTATTCACAAGTTAGACTTGGATTCTGTTATTACAACGGAATAGGTGTTTTGGCAGATAAAGCAAAAGCGGTGACATGGTGGCAAAAAGCAGCTGAACAGGGTGATGATTATGCTCAAGCTGCTCTTGGAATGTGTTATCTTTCTGGAGCAGGCGTAGCTAAAGATGAAGAAAAAGCCGTAAAATGGTATCGCAAAGCCGCAGAACAAGGAAATGCCGGTGCGCAATACAATCTTGGAGGTTGCTACTACGTTGGTCAAGGCGTGCCACAAAGCTACACCGAGGCAGTAAAATGGTGTAGAATGGCAGCTGAGCAGGGAATAGCCGAAGCACAAGCTGCACTTGGAGATTGTTATTATAATGGGAATGGAGTTTTGCCAGATAAAGCAGAGGCCGTGAAATGGTATCGCAAAGCAGCAGAGCAAGGCAATGCTTATGCGCAATGCAATCTCGGATTTTACTATGTTACTGGAGAAGGTGTTACTCAAGACTACATTAATGCAGTAAAATGGTATCGTAAGGCAGCCGAGCAAGATGACGCAAGAGCATTAAATGCGCTTGGGGATTGTTATTATAATGGCTATGGTGTGACATGTGACTATAATACTGCTGTAATTTATTATCGTAAAGCAGCAGAAAAAGGAGAAGCAATGGCTCAATGTAGTTTAGGATTTTGTTATCAAACGGGAAAGGGTGTGATACAAAGTGATACAGAAGCTGTAAAATGGTATCGCAAGGCTGCTGAGAATGACCATGAAGGAGGAATGATAAGTCTTGGTTGGATGTATGGAAATGGAAGAGGGGTAGCTAAAAATAATAAACAGGCACTGAAATGGTATCGCAAAGCAGCCGATAAAGGAAATGCAATAGGACAATGTAATGTTGGAGTTTGTTATTATAATGGTTGGGGCATAGCCAAATCAAAATCTACCGCAAAAATATGGTTCCAAAAATCAGCCGATCAAGGATATGAAAGAGCAAAAGAGCTTTTGTGGGAATTGTATAATATAGAATATTAATCAAAGAAACAGAAAAATTCCAATAAGAAGTGCGGAATATGGAGTGCGGAGTGCGTAATGCGTAATGAGGGATGCGGAGTGTGTAATGAGGAATGGAGTAGAGCGTGCGAAGCACGGGAAAGCGAAGCGATATGAGTAACCGGGGGTAGAGGGCAAAGCCCGATACCCTCGGAGTGGAGAACATCCCCACACCATGCGTCCGGAGGACGCGAATTATACACCAAATTACTGTATTTCGCTCATTTATCACTATATTTGCATTAAAATGTATATCATGAGTTTCACAAAATCAGTTTATCACATAGTGTTTGGTACAAAATACCGCCAACCAACGATACCTATAGACGTAGAACGTAAATTGTATAAAATCTTATACAATCTAATGAAAAACTATGGCGCATTTATCTATCGGATTGGAGGAATGCCCGACCACGTACATATATTAGTCGACATCACTTCAAAAGTAGCTTTGACCGATTTTGTTAAACGCTTAAAGCAAGAATCAAGCTATCTAATTAAAAAAGACGGAGCGTTTCCTAATTGGAATGGCTGGGGGGATGGATATGGTGCATTCACATACTCTGTATCCGAGATTCCTAATGTAATCACATATATATCAAACCAGAAAGAACACCATAAAAAGGTGTCATTTATAGAGGAATATCGAGATTGGCTAATTGAGATGGGTGTGTCGCCTGATGAACCATATTTCCCTAAATTAGATTGATTCGCGTCCTCCGGACGCTTGGGGGTGTGGGACTCTCCATTCCGAGGGTATCGGGCTTTGCCCTCTACCCCCGGTTACTCATATCGCTTCGCTTTCCCGTGCTTCGCACGTTTTACTCCATTCCACATTCCTCACTTCGCATTATAAAAGTGGCTTTTGTCGGTAGAGGATGTTTAGCACAATACCACGTATTGCCAAATAGGAGATGAAAGCGAGCCATAGTGCATGGTTGCCCATTGTGGGGAATAAACTGAAGTATATAACAAAGAAGCATATCATGGCTATAGCCATAGATAGAAGCATAGCGCGGGTGCGTGTGGCTCCGATGAATATACCGTCCCAAGTGAATGCCATTATGCCACTGAGGGGTATGGCCACAGCCCAATAGAAATAGTCGGCCGAGGCTTGGATTACTGATGCGTCGGAGCTGAGCATGCTTAGGAATGAAGTGCCTCCAAGTGTGTAGATGGCGGTGAATAGTAGAGCCATACCCAATCCCCATTGGAAAAGCGCTTTGATGCTTGCTTTTAGGTTGAGATGGTCGTTTGCTCCGATATATTTCCCCACCATAGCTTCGCCGGCAAATGCAAATCCATCCATGAAGTAAGAGAATAGCATGAATAGTTGCATCAGTAGGGTGTTGACAGCTAATACCACATTCCCTTGCTGTGCACCTGCACGAGTGAACCACATAGTTACAGCAACTAAGCAAAGCGTGCGCAGAAAGATATGGGCATTGATTGAGAAAAAACGCTTTAACTCTTTGCGTTTAAGAATATCGTTGAATGACGATTTTATTAACTGATATTTTGATTTTATTATAATCAGCCCAAGAAGAAAACCTCCCCATTGAGCAACGAGGGTTCCTGTGGCAACTCCGGCAATATCCCAGTTGAAAATGTAAACGAGTGAAAGGCTTGTGGTGATATTTAGCAAATTAATGAATATTGAAATCCACATTGTTGCACGAGAATTTTGCATGCCAATAAACCACCCCGATAGGGCATATGAGCCAAGCATTGCCGGTGCACCCCATATGCATATCGAGAAATATTTCATAGAATGTAGCAACGTGTCGTCATGTATATCCATAAAAAATATCGCACATTGGGTGATGATATATTGCAGAACAATAAGCAATATTCCCACCATCATTGCAACAATCAATGAACGATATAACACCAACGAGCATTGACGATTGTCATTGGCACCATAGGCTTGTGCCGTCATTCCACTCGACCCCATTCTGAGGAATGCAAATGGCCAATAAAGCATGTTAAATATTGTGCTACCAATCGCTATGGCAGCAATATACACCGCACTGCCCATATTTCCTACTATTGCCACATCAACAATGCCAAGGAGCGGAGTGGTGATGTTGGCTATTATAGAGGGTATGGACAGTGCAAGTATTTCTCTATGAATAGAGCTGAGTTTCAATTTCGTTATGCTTTAGCGCGACGGCTATCCCACATGAGGTAGCATATGAGTAATGCGTAGGCAACAAGACCAAGAGTCTGAGATACTCCATTAGATAGTGGTGAGGTGTATTCAAATCCTGCAAATTTAGTGATTGCTGCAAATACACCAAACAATGCGCCACCGGCAATAAGACCCGATGAAATGAGAGTGCCTCGTTCGTGACGTGCTTTGCTTAGAGCTTCATTCTTAGAACCTTTAGCAACGAAATATGCAATAGCTCCACCCACAAGCATAGGTGTGTTGAGAGGTAGCGGAATAAACATTCCAAGACAGAATGCCAATGCAGGAACTCCGAGCCAGTTGAGTAATAATGCGAGGATTGCACCTACAAAGTATAACATCCAAGGAGTTTCGCCACCCATCATTAGAGGCTCGATAACCTTAGCCATGGCGTTGGCTTGAGGAGCAACGAGGGCGTTTTCTCCAGTGAACCCATAAACTTTATTTAAAACGAGGATAACACCACCCACAGTAGCTGCCGATACTAATGTGCCGAGGAATTTCCATGTCTCTTGTTTGCGTGGGGTAGAGCCGAGCCAGTATCCAATCTTGAGGTCGGTGACAAAACCACCCGCCATAGATAGAGCGGTACATACAACTCCACCAATCACCATTGATGCAACGATACCCGATGTGCCACTAAGACCAATCCCTACAAAGATTGCCGATGCAATGATGAGAGTCATAAGAGTCATGCCTGATACCGGGTTTGAACCAACGATAGCAATTGCATTTGCCGCAACTGTGGTGAATAGGAATGCTATGATTGTTACAACCAACCATGCTACTAAGGCTTGCCATAGGGTGTTAATTACTCCCACCCAGAAGAAAATTAGAACGGCAACCAATGCTAATCCAATGAAAAATACAACATGTTTCATTGAAATGTCGGTTTGCCAACGTATTGTTTTAGCCTTTGCAGCAGAGCCTTTAAATTCTCGTCCGGCAAGACCCACTGCTTGCATAATGATAGGCCATGATTTAACAATGCCGATGATACCGGCCATTGCGATACCTCCAATACCTATTAGTCGGGCGTAGTCGCTAAATATTGATTGAGCATCCATTGTTGAAATGTAGGCAGAACCATATGTGCCAAATAGTGGAATTATAATCCACCACACAAATAGCGAGCCTGCGAAGATTACAAATGCATATTTAAGGCCTACGATATATCCTAAACCGAGCAACGCAGCACCGGTGTTGCAGCTAAATACCACTTTAGTCTTTTCGGCAATTGCTGCGCCCCATGAACAAGCAGTAGTCGTAACTGTTTCAGCCCACCATCCAAATGTAGCGACGATATAGTCGTAGATACCACCAATGAGCGATGCGATGATGAGTGTTTTGGCTTGTCCTCCCGAGCCTTTTTTATCACCACCTTCGGCACTGATGAGCACTTGTGTGGTAGCTGTCGCTTCGGGGAAAGGATATTTGCCATGCATATCTTTCACAAAGTATTTGCGGAAGGGAATAAAGAATAAAATTCCTAGAACCCCTCCAAATAACGAGCTAAGGAAGATTTGCAAGAAATTAACGGAAATTTCGGGATATTTTGCTTGAAGAATGTAAAGAGCTGGCAATGTAAAGATTGCTCCGGCGACTATTACGCCTGAGCATGCGCCAATTGATTGGATAATTACATTTTGTCCAAGAGCATCTTTCTTTTTGAGAGCTCCTGATAACCCTACAGCTATAATTGCGATAGGGATAGCCGCCTCAAATACTTGTCCCACTTTAAGCCCTAAATAAGCTGCTGCAGCACTGAATATCACAGCAAGAATTAATCCCATTGTAATGGAGTAGGGCGTAGCTTCGGCATAAGAGCGATTGGGGTGCATTACCGGACGATATTCCTCGCCATCCTTTAGTTCTCGAAATGCATTTTCGGGAAGTTCGGTGGGGTCGGCATCGTGCACTGTTTCAAAGTCTTTTTCTGATTGCATGTCGATATAGTTATAGAGTTATTAATATCTATTAGTTTAGTTTTGCGAAGATAGTGAATTTTTGCTTAATAGAAGCAAGTATTCATCTAAAATATTATGTCCACCTTACCAATATTTTTGAAAATAATAGTATTATAATAATACAAAAGCGCATCTCATAAATGAAATGCGCTTTTGTTGTGATATGAATATGTTATTTTTTCTTTTTAGTAGATTTCTTTGGTGTTGACTTTTTAGTCGACTTCTTTGTCGTAGCCTTTTTGTTTGTAGTCTTATTAGTCGATTTATTTGTGTTTGCTTTTTTAGTTGTTGTAGCCTTCTTGCTCGACTTGTTTGTAGTGGCTTTTTTGTTGTATGTTGACTTTTTAGTCGACTTATTTGTCGTAGCCTTTTGGTTTTTAGATTTTTTAGTCGACTTATTGGTTGTTACAGCCTTGCTCTTAGAGCTCTTTTTAGTAGATTTATTGGTTGTTACAGCCTTGCTCTTAGAGTTCTTTTTGGTAGACTTATTGGTTGTTACAGCCTTGCTTTTAGAATTCTTTTTGGTTGATTTCGAAGTGGTAACTTTATTTTGTTGCTTATTATTCTTTTTATTTGATTTATACGAATTCTTTTTGCTATTCTTAGCAGTTACTGTAGTCTGCTTAGTCGATCTAGTTGATTTAGCTTTTTTTGTGCCATATTGAGTCTTTGGTTGAGCTACATTTTTTTGTTGTCCTTGGTTGTTAGGTGTATTATATTGTCTTTTTTTCTTTGATTTTTTCTTAGTTGTTTGTTTTTCTACATTTTTTGTTGGAACATCGTTTGTATAGTTGCTTTTTACAGTTGTAGTCTTCGTTTCTTTCTTTTGCTCAACTTTAGGCTTTGGTGTATTATTGGTTTTTGATGCAACAGGAGCGTCGCTGAGTTCTTTTTTATATGTAACGATTTTCAACTCTTGACCGCGTGATACCACATTGCTAGTGAGATTGTTGTCTTTCTTGATGCGAGAGGTGTTTGTGTTATATTTGTTGGCGATTGATTTAAGCGTTTCTCCACTTTGTACCGTGTGGATAACAGTTTCTTCAACCGAGGTATATGTATATTGTTTAGCATCACTGTTTGTTGACTTATTAGATGTAGGAGTGGATTCTGTTTTTTTAGACTCCTGTTTCTTTTGGTCTTTACGTTTTTCTCCCACTTCGGCAGTTTCACGAGGTCTTTCCTCGGTAATGCCTTTTTCGCTTTGAACATATGCGTATATGTTTTTTGAAGGCAAAATTAAAGTATATGGCTTGTTGGGGCCGGCAGGAATGATTTGCTTAAGATATTGAGGGTTGAGGATTTTTATAGCATCGATGTCAACATTTGCACTTTCCGAAATTTGCTTGAAAGTAACGCGTTTATAAACTTTTACAGTGTCGGTTAATAATGGTTTTTTTGCTATTGAAGCACCTATGCCATGTTCATTATGAAAGTTCATAGAATATGCAGCTGCAATAAATGCAGGAACATATCCTCGAGTTTCTTTGGGTAGGTAGTTGTATATTTCCCAGAAATCTTTTCCCCCCGAACGGCGCATCGCTTTGTTCACATTGCCCGGTCCACAGTTGTAAGCCGCAATTGCGAGCGACCAA
>JAZNGZ010000094.1:0-58386 GCA_045576735.1 Muribaculaceae bacterium | reverse complement strand
TTATGCACTTGAACGCTTTTTTATGACACTCTTTTTGTTTGTTGGAAATAATTACTAACTTTGTGAAACTCAAAATTTACTTAACAATAAAATTAACAATAAAACACATATAAAAATGGAAACTTCAACCAATCAACTCCGTGCAATTCTCGCCGCAGTGCTGAGGTTCATCGTAGCACTCCCATCATTTGCCTATGACTTTGAAGTCAACTGCATCTTCTACACCGTCTTAGACGAAACAGCTAAAACCGTTGAGGTAACTTTCGGGGATAATAGATATTCCGGCCCTATCACCATTCCCCCTTCAGTCTCTCACAATGGCATTTCTTATTCGGTAACCTCAATTGGGAAAAAGGCGTTCTCTTGGTGCGACGACCTGATCGATATCACTATTCCAAATTCGGTAACTGAAATTGGCGAAGGGGCGTTCTGGTGTTGCGCTGGTTTAACTTCAATCACTATCCCTAATTCGGTAACCGAAATTGGAGATTTTGCGTTCTATGATTGCTCCGGCTTGACCTCTATCAATATCCCCAATTCAGTAACCACAATTGGCGATGGGGCGTTCTCTGGTTGCACCGGCTTGACCTCAATCACTATCCCCAATTCAGTAACCTCAATTGGCAATTATGCGTTCTTTGGTTGCGACGGCTTGAAAACGATTATAATTCAGAATCCAGATGTTGAATTTGATATCTATCCAATCCCCGAAGGGGTTGAAGTGATTATAGAAAAATAATCTATCGCTTTTGGATTCTTCAAAAGTTGTTCCTATTGATAGCTAAAACGACACTCTCATAGTGCAAAGCACGAGAAAGCGCAGAATGTGAGCTAGTGGCATTGCGAAGCGCATTCACTTGGCATTGGCTTTGCTAGGGTATTGCTTTGGTGTAAATTTTGATGCGCTATTATGATTGTTTTTGTTGATGTTGTGTAGTTTATGAAAAAGGATTATCTTTGCCTTAAGAAATATATAAAAATCATATAGCTATGTCGCATTTGCCAATTGGAACGATATTGAGAAGCAGTCAATATGCCTATGAGGTGGTTGAAGTGCTAGGAAAAGGCGGCTTCGGTGTCACCTATAAGGTTACGTCGATGCGTAGGGTGGGTAATGTTGATGCTCACTGCACTTTTGCCATGAAAGAACATTATATATCGGAATGGTGTGAGCGCATGACCGACGGAAAAGAGGTGACTTGCTCCAACCCGTTGAAAGAGCGTGTAGAGAATAGTAAACTCGATTTTCTTGCCGAGGCTCGTCGCTTGCAACAAGTGACACATTCGAGTATAATATCGGTCGATGAGGTCTTTGAAGCAAACAATACAGCTTATTATGTGATGGAATATCTCGACTCGGGCAATTTGGACGATTATGTAGCTCAATATGGTTGTTTGGGTGAAGGGGAGATGATGAATTTGCTGTTGCCGGTGCTTAACGCCGTAAAAACATTGCATAACCATCGGATGACTCATCTCGACATTAAGCCGGCAAATATCATGATTAAGCAATTACCCGATGGTGGTATGCGTCCGGTGCTAATTGATTTTGGATTGTCGAAGCATTATGATGAACACGGAAATGCCACATCGACAGTGCGGTCACAAGGATATAGCGATGGGTATGCTCCTATTGAACAATATGCTGGAATTGATACATTCTCGCCTCAAAGCGACATTTATGCGCTTGCGGCTACAATGATTTATTGTTTGACAGGAAAACGTCCTCCGCGAGCAATTGATGTGGATGATGAGGTCCTAAACGCATTGATTCCGGCGACAGTCTCGGATAGTATGCGCTATGCTATTATCAAGGCTATGCAAGGTGCTCGTAACAAACGCACAAAATCGGTTGAGGAGTTGATTAATGATATTAGTGGAGCACAGCCTACTTCGGTTATGCCGGCGGTTGGAAGTACCCGACAATCGGGGGCTTCGGTAACAACGCCAGTCGTCCCGGTTGCGAGTGTTACAACGCCCTCAGTGGCATCAACGGCAACTCAAGTGAATGTGGCTCAAGAACCTGCCGTAGGAGCAACTCAAGTGAATGTGGCGCAAGTTGAGGAGCCATTAAACGGCGATGGCGCGTATTATGATGAAGATGATACGACCTCAAAAAAGAGGACGGTAATGAAGGTCTTGTTTGTGATTATAGCTTTAGCTGTTATAGCTGCGGGTGCTTTTTTTATTATGGTTGCAATTGATAGCATTAACTCCCCAGAGGTATATAGAAATCCAATACAAAACACTAATACGTATAAATATTCAACTGAATTAGTCGACACTTCGCTTGTAGATACTTCGTTAGTAGATACAACCGTAGAAGTTGAGATGGACCAAATGACTGATACAACACAACCGGCACCTGCCGATACAGCAGTGCGACCTTGCAATTACGATGAGGATATGTTGTACGACACAGTTAGCTCTGAAGTTGTTACTGACGATTATTCAAATTCAAATAATGTCAGCGTCATTGTCGATAATGGTCGTTCAATAACTATTATAAATGGCGATACTATATATAACTAACGCGTGATTAGTTACATAGTATCTTCCTCATCATTTTCCTTCGATGATGCCGGCGGCGAGGGTGTCGGCGGTGTGGATGAGGGAGAGTAGGGGGCATATGTCTTTGGCTTTGCGATTGTTGGCAATCATTTCGCTACTTTGGAATGCAACGTCCCAACTGCCCATGTGCCAACGTATTGCCATTATCTCGTCGTCGCTAAGGTCAAGACCGCTGCGAAGAAGCATTATAACCGATTTTTCACCATGTCCGAGCGGAAAATCGGAGTAGTCGATGTTGTAGGCTTCTTGAGCCTCCCACACTCCAATCTCGTTGCGCACTTTCTTAGTCACCTTTTTATAAATATCGGCCTTGCATACATCGTGGAGTAGGGCTGCGATAGCAATGCTGTCATCGGGGATACGGTTCACTACATCGGGGCGCAACTTTGCCAACTCTGTTTTTAAAATGCATGCCACACGATACACATTGAGCGAATGTTCCACCAATCCGCCCTCGAAGTTGTAATGATTCTTACATGAAGCCGGAGCCTCAAAGAACCCTATATCCTCAAGATCCTCAATGACATAATCAATATTCTCACGACCGGTAGCCTTAAGTATCTCAACAAACTCAGCCTTATACTTATTTTTTACTGTCATAACCTATAAATTTAATTCATTGCAAAGTTATGAAAAATACAAGCAAATAAAAAGCAAAATAAGTATATACAAGTTTATAAAAATTAGTAATTTTGTTTTACTAAAAGATTTTGTGCTATGGGATATTTACGATATATATTTTTAGTTGCGATTGCTTGTTGCGTTGAGTGTTGGGCTGCATATCCATATACGGTGATTGCCAATGTGGGGGAAGATGCTTCTACTGCGATACGTCTTAATTGGCACACCGATGTGAATGGTGGAGAGGGTGTGTGCCGCTATACTACGGTTGATGATGCTGAGTGGGTTGATGCCAAATCAATAAAGGCTCATCAAGAGTTGTGCACGGTGTTTGATAGCATTTTCTCGAAAACTGCCGATAATAAGGATTTTTATGAGCAAGCACGTTTTATTCGCAACACTCTTGAGATTGATTCGCTCACTCCCGGCACACGATATATGTATCGAATCGATAATGATACTATTGTCCGTTATTTCACTACGGCTCCAAGTGACAATAATTGGTCGGCTGCGATAATCTCTGACTTCCATGCCTATGCGCCGCTCCCGGCACGCACTCAGTCGGCAATGGATATGCTTGCGATGCTTGAACAACGCAATGGCTCATTTGATATGGTGTTGCATGTGGGTGATATTATTGCATGGGGCGGTAGTTACTCTTTTTGGCGCGACCTTTATGCAAACGAACCATTCAAAAAATATGTGTGGGCAGGCGTTAATGGCAATCACGACAATATGAGTCGCGGTTATGCTTATCAATCAAATCAGTTCTTCCGTAATACCAATAATAATCCTCTGAATGGATATGAGGGCGAAATGGGAGTGTGTTATCATTTCACTTATGGCAACACGCTATTCATTATGCTCAACAATGAGTCGATGCGTAGTGACGAAGGGTTGCTCAAGGCGCAACAATGGGTGCGCGATGTTATAGCTCAAAATCCTCATCGATTTATCGTTGTTATGGAACATTATCAATGGTTCTTTGGCGAATCGGGCAAAACGTCGCAATATGACCGTTGGCGCCAACTCTTTGATGAATGTGGTGTAGACTTGGCCATTGCAGCCAATAATCACATCTATGCACGCACAAATGCTCTTTACGGAGGGGTGGAAACCGACGGACGTAAAGGAACGGTGTATATTCAAACACCATCTTCCGACAATGAACGTGGTCAAGAATTGAAAGAGTGGACCGACAACCTCGATATAATTAAAACTCGATGGAGCGAAGGGGCAAAGACAGTAGGCGCACTACTGCTAAAAGCCACCGACAATAATCTCTCCATAACACTCCATGACCGCTATGGAAACACTATCGACGAGGTGATTGTCAAAGGGAAGAGGGCTAATTAGAAACATCGCCGGGATTATCACTTTGGGGCTACATGGCTACGACTACCCACCTCCCTCAATTTTTTGTCATTCTGGCATTCTGTCAAAAAAAACATTCTGCATTTCGCACTCCGCATTAAGTAAGTTCCGCATTAAATAGTCATTATGAACCTCGAAGGGCTCAACGAGGATTGACTGAGTTAATTATGCATTATGAATTAAGCATTAATCTTAGACTTTCATTGTGTTATATCCTTTGAAACTGTGCTAGTTAGTGTGTTAGATAATAGTATTATTCATAATATGTGATTTTGCGAGATTGAGTTTCGCTATGAGAAGTGCAGTATCCTTCATAGTCATAGTTTTTAAATGATGCCTTACGAGATGTCCAATTTCCGTATTTGTCAAATTTAAGATAGGTATATGTTATTGTTGACTTTGTAATGTCTCCTTCTCCATCAAAATTATTAGTTTCAGAAGCTAGTAGACCATTATTATATTTTAATGAAGAGTTACCGGTTGACTCCATATATTTTCCGTATATTTTTATGGGCAAATTGTTTCCGTCGTAAGTGATGTTGTCGCTTGAAATAGTAGGCCAACCTTCTTCTTCTCGGCAAGAGATGCTTTTAATGCGACCATTAGCGTCACGAGTGATATTCCCTCTCTTGTTGATGTAGGAGATTTTATTTAAAGATGTTACTTTGCCATCTTTGTCAAAGTTAGCACCATTGTCAGCAAAACCTGTAATATACCCTTTGTTTACCGATTTTACCGGACCATGAAGCTCGAATAGGGCAAGGTCGGGAGTCACTTTGTTTCGGCGGATAGAATCTTCTCTAATCGAATCGAGTTTGTTTTGTTCAACAGCTTTATTAATAGAGTCTTGGCGAGCTTGTTCAAGGGCTTTATTAATGGAATCTTGGTTAATTTGTTCTTGTTGTTGCGTTTCGGCTCCTTGTTGCTTGGTATTGTCGCAAGCCGAAAATATAATCGCTACAGATATAGCAATCGTAGCAGTCAATTTAGTGGTATTAAAATTTATCATAATGAGTATTTATTAATTAATAAAAAAAGTGCGAGTTGAAATTTCTACACCTTAGCTGATAGGCCTTCGACTGCCGTTGTGTCAAGGTTGTGGAAAAAACAGCTCACACCTTTGATTATTATAATATCTACCAATGGTGGGTATATATAACAAAATCAAAGGGAATCGTTATTTGCCAATACCTGACACAAAAGATGAGTTGTCGAAGTTCATCAGCTTTGGTATTGCGTTAAACGCTTCCTAATAATATGACGTCACACTCATGCGACATCACAAAATTAAGAAAAAATTAGCAAATAACAATTCTTGTGGCGCTGTTTTTATATTCTTATGCAAAGATATAATAAAAAGAAATTTAGCTGTGTGTCCATTTTGTCCATTTGGAGAGTGCTAGATTTATTTTATGTGCTATTTTGACCAATAAACCGAAGTAAAAGTGGATAAAATGGATAAGAAATGTGTAGGTTATTCTGTTTATCTTTGTGCTAAAGTCTAACTATTTTGTGGAATTTATAGAAATTTCTTTAAGTTTAATTATAAATAAATGTAAATATGTCAAGATGTAGTCATTGTGGAATGGATATTCCCGAGTTTGCTAGTAAATGTCCTTATTGTCATGAACATCCGGGAACCTTTGCGACAGATGTGTATGACAATTGGGGCCTCAAGGGGTGTTTATTGGTGTCAGTTGTTGTAATATTGGGTTCAGGAATTATTTTCCTTCTTGTAGATAACTAC
Source organism: Muribaculaceae bacterium (assembly GCA_045576735.1). Classification (GTDB taxonomy): domain Bacteria; phylum Bacteroidota; class Bacteroidia; order Bacteroidales; family Muribaculaceae; genus RGIG4079. The sequence goes on along the minus strand of JAZNGZ010000094.1, from coordinate 52,073 downwards.
CTTTTCCCCGGGTTTATAGAGGGTCTCCTCTCGGCCGTTTCAAAGGCGCTCTCGTCGTTTTCAAATATGTTCTAAGAAACTAAATGTAAGAATAAAAAAAACTAACCATCGATTGATGGTTAGTTTTTTTGTGCGCACGAAGGGACTCGAACCCCCACGTCTCACGACACTAGATCCTAAGTCTAGCGCGGCTACCAATTACGCCACGTGCGCAATGATTACGGGTGCAAAGTTATAAAACTTTTCGTAATCATGCAAATATTTTTGCATTAAATTGTTTGTTCGATATTCCACACGAATGCCCGAAGCCCGAGTTTAGGGGTTGCAAGGTCCATTTCGTGAAGAATTTTTAGCACGTTTTCCACTCGGTTGTCATCGACAATTGTAATAATTGCCGAAGCGAGCGAAGGCCAAGCGTGCGAGCCATAGTGAGGCTCGCCTTTCTTGCTTCCACGCCCTAGCACTTCCTGCCAAGCGGTAAATCCGCGGCAGTTGTTGCGCTCGAGCATGTCGACAATACGCTCGTAATATGCTTGGTCAAATGTTATTAATATCGATTTCATTTTTGTTCGTCGTTAGGTTGTTGGTCATTATTTTCATTGTTGCCGTCATCGTTGTTGTCGGCAATTTCATTAGATGGTGTGTCTTGTGCCGACGACTGTGATTGGCTATTAGGGGCTTCGGTATTTTGATTGCTATTATTTGTTTTAGCTTTAGCCTTAGCCTTTTTGTTTTTCTTTACTTTTTTAGTCTTTTTGATGCCTTTAGCTTTGCGAAGTGCACGGCGAGTGCGTTTTACTCCAAATGCAGCAAACAAGCAATACATCGCAGGCACATAGAACAATGTGAGAAGGGTTGAGAATGTCAAACCACCAATCACAGCCACACCCATTGGTTGCCACATTTCGGCACCTTGACCGGTGCTTACTGCCATCGGTACCATACCGAGGATTGTGGTCAATGCTGTCATCACGATAGGACGGAGACGTGATTCACCACCATCAACAACCGAACGACGAATTGATAATCCACGTTCACGATTGAGTGTGATATAGTCAATGAGCACGATACCGTTTTTCACCACGATACCAATCAACATGATACCACCAATCATCGACATCACGTTGAGGTTGTGTCCGGTGAGGAATAGCAACCCAAAGATACCGGTAAATGCAAATGGTATTGAGGTCATGATAATACTTGGATAAGAGTATGACTCAAATTGAGCCGCCATCACGATATATACCAAAATGATGATAAGGAGTCCGAGCATCATCAAATCGCCAAACGATTCTTGTTGGTCTTCGTAGCTACCCGATAGCTCAATTGCAATACCGGTTGGTAATTCCATTTTGTCGATAGCAGCTTGCGTTGTTTCGATTACTTTGTTCATTGGAACTTCACCCGATACAACGGCCGACACTGTGATAATGCGTTCACGGTCTTTACGCTCGATAGTTGGGGGAGAGAAGCGTTCTACAACAGTACCCACATCCTTGATGCGCACGGCATTTCCCGAGGAATTATATATAAGGATATTTTCGATGTCGGCTACCGATGTGCGGTGTTCGGGGGCATACATCACTTTGATGTCGTATTCTTCACCATCTTCGCGATAGAGCGAAGCTGTGCTACCATTGATGCGGTTTCGCACATATGAAGCTGCCGTTTGAAGGTTTAATCCATATATTGCTAATTTTTCGCGGTCGAAGTCAACTTGATATTCGGGTTGATAGTCGGAACGAGAGATAACAATATCGGCAGTTCCTTTGGTGTTTTGAAGTACTTGCTTGAGTTGTTGAGCCACCGAGTCGGTTTCTTCAAAATCGTAGCCATAGATTTCGTAGTCGATAGTTGCTTGCCCACTCATGCCACTACCACGGCTACCCCCAACGTTTACTTGCGCTTTCTTGAATTCGGGGTAATTTTTAAGGTCTTGACGCATAAGCTCGGCAATTTCCACAATGCCACGTTCACGTTCTCCCGGGTCGGACAACTTGATATTCATCGACACAATGTGTGAGCCATTGTCTTGAAGCGATGCAAATGTGTTATCGCTCGAAGCTTGACCGGTAGTGTAGTTCAATACCTTTATTTCGGGGTATTTTTTAGTCCATTCGTCCGAAAGTCGAGCGGTAACTTCGTCGGCAATTTCCACACGAGTACCAATAGGGAGTTCAAGCGATACACCTAATCGACCGTCGTCGGAAGTGGGGAAGAACTCTGTTCCCACATACTTCAATAGCCCGATTGAAGCAATAAAGATTGCTGTACACACGATAATTGTTGAGAATTTGTGGCGTACAACGAAGTCGAGTGAGCGACCATAAACATAGTCGATAAAATCGAGGAATTTATTGATAGGAGTGAAGAAAATTTTGTAAACGATGCCGTGTTTCACATCTTTGCGAAGCAATTGAGAACAAAGCATAGGAGTGAGCGACAATGCACATGTGGTTGAGATAATCATCATGATTGTTACCATCCAACCGAGTTGTTGGAACAATACACCAGTCATACCTGTAACGAGTGTCAATGGGAAGAACACCGCAATCAAGGTGAGGGTAGAGGCGATAACCGATATACCCACCTCGTTGGTGCCATGTACCGCGGCCTGCTTGGGGTCACTACCGCGCTCGATATGTGTTGTTACGTTTTCAAGTACCACAATAGCGTCGTCAACCACCATACCAATCGAAATAGATAGTGACGATAGAGATATGATGTTAAGACTCGTGCCAGTCATTGCCAAGTAGATAAACGAAGCAATCAATGAGATAGGAATGGTGATACATATAATCATTGTAGCACGCCAGCGACCAAGGAAGCTAAACACCACAATAACCACGAATAGGAGTGCATACATCACAGTTTCAACGAGAGAGTTGATAGTGTTGCGGATATTGTCAGAGGTGTCGACGATGATACCAAGTTTCACATCGGCAGGAAGACGTTTTTGTAGCGAAGGGAGCATCTCAAGTACTTTGTTTGAGATTTCTACCGAGTTGGCTCCCGATTGCTTTTGAATGATAATCATTGCACCTTTCTTGCCGTCGGTGTGAGTTTGTTGAGCGCGTTCTTCGAGTGAGTCGTCGATACGAGCCACATCTTTGAGGAAGATGTTTTTGCCGTTTTGCGAGCCCACGACGATGTTGCTCATCTGCTCGGGCGAATCAAACTCGCCTTGCACACGCAATGAATAAGTGTCGCTACCGATGTCGAATGATCCACCCGGAATGTTGCGGTTTTCGGCAGCTACTAATGCCGATATGCCCTCAATAGTGAGGTTGTAAGCTTCGAGTTTAACGGGGTCGACATAGATGTGTATTTCGCGTTTGGGTGCACCTGAGATTGATACCGAACCAACTCCGTCGACACGCGCCAATGGGTTGGCTACAGCATCGTCGAGAATTTTGTAAAGCCCCGGCATACTTTCATCGGCTTGAACCGAAAGCATCAAGATTGGAATCATGTCGGTACTGAACTTGAAGATGATGGGGTTTTCGGCATCATCGGGCAGAGCACTCTCTACCATATCCAGTTTGTCGCGCACATCATTGGTGAGCGCGTCGATGTCGTAACCAAACTCAAATTCAAGAGTAATTACCGAAATGTTTTCACGCGATTTTGACGTGATGTGTTTGAGGTGTTCCACCGAGTTGAGTGTGTTTTCGAGCGGACGAGTAACGTTTTGCTCGATATCTTGAGCACTTGCCCCGGGGTATGAGGTCATAACCATTATTGTGTTAGTCTCAATGTCGGGGAAGAGGTCGATGGGTAGTGTTGAAAGCGAGAAAAGCCCCATAATAGTGATGGCAACGAAACAAAGCGTTGTCATAATGGGTCGTTTCACGGCACTTGCATATAAGCTCATGATTGAGAGATATTATGTTGAGATTAATATGTTGTTCGTAATGTATGTATAAAAGTGATTATTTTGAGCCCTCGTCTTGAGTTGCCTCGGCTGGCTTTTCGCCAAAGTCTTTCACCCCGCGGTTGAGCACCTCTACTTTTGCACCGTCTTTGAGGTTGGCTTGTCCGGCAATAACTACATATGCGCCGTCAGACACCCCTGAAATCACTTCATATTGGTCATCGATGCGTTGGCCCAATTCCACTTTGTTGAAAGAAACGACACCATTGTGGTATACGTATACATATTTGTTGCCTGAACCGGCTTGCTTCACAATTGCGCGGTCGGGAACTACAACATGGCTAGAGTTGCCCAAGTTGATTTGCACGCGAGCAAACATGCCGGGTTTCACTTTTTGGTTTTTGTTAGCAATGCTTATTTCCACTCCAAATGTGCGAGTCTTGGGGTCGACAGTGGGGAATACTTTTCTCACTGTGCCGGCAAAAGACTCTTCGGGATATACGTCAAATTTCACATCGACACCCATTCCTACTCTAATTTTTGCATAGTCGGTTTCGGTTACATATATCATAACATTAACCGATGGACTTAGCTGTCCGATGGTTAAAATGGGGTTTCCTCCGGTCATATCACCCGGGTCGTAGTTGCGAGCAGTTACAACGCCTGTTATTGGAGATTTCAAGGTAGTGTTCTCCAGTAGGTTGTCGTATTGACTGCGTAATGCGTCGACTTCGGTTTTAGCGGCGTCGACAGCTTGTTGTGTTCCCGCGCCTATTTCGAGAAGGTTTACTGCACGATCATATTCAATTTTGGCATGGTTGAGTCTCACTTTGATTTGCTCAACGTTGGTTGGGTCGAGAGTGACTAGGGCTTGCCCTTTAGTTACATGGTCGCCCACATCTACCATAATGCTTTTGATGCGATTGGGGGTTGATGGTGATATATTGTTGATGTTGCTTGCTTCGACAGTGGCTGTGTATTCGTTGTTTTGAGACACAGAGCTAGTCGAAACAAGTTTAATTTCGACTTTAGGTAATTCTTCGTTTTTAGTCTCGGATGCTTGAGCGGTTTCGGACTCTTCCGTAGCCGCAGAACAAGCAGATATAGAAAGAGCAAATGCAAAGTAGATTAGAGTTTTAGTATATCTCTTCATGATTTATAAATATGATGAATGTTGTGAAAATCTTATTTTTCGATGTTATAACTTTCTACATCGGCAGTGCCAAGGAGCAGTTCAAGCTCGTTGGTTGCAACTAAGTAGTTGTAGATAGCTTGAAGATAAGTGAGTCGGGTGTTGGTGAGTGCCAACTCGGCATCACGAAGGTCGAGGTATGATGCAGCACCTATCTTGAAACTTTTTTCCATTATTTCGTGAGCTCGTTCGGCTTGTTTTACATTCTCGGCGCATGTGGCAATTTGCTTCACATTGACATGAATGTTGTCGATGGCTAATTCAACTTGCATGTTGATGGCGCGTTCGAGGTTCTCACGTTGGAATTTCATTTCGTTCACTTGTACCTCGGCTTGTTTGATTTTGTTATAACGTTGTCCACCTTGCAATATGGGGAATGAAAGGGTCAACCCCACGGTTGAGTATGGGCTCCAACGGAAGTTTTTGAGCGGATTTCCGTCGGACATTGAAGTCCAGTTATAGTTGGCAGTTAACGCAAGAGTAGGATACCATGCCATGCGTTGAATATCGAGCGCGTCGTTGAGCAATTGAGTTTGAATATCAAGCATTTTCAAATCGGAGTTTTGGTCGATTGAGCGTTCGAGTGCAAGAGTGTTTTCATACATTGTGTTCTCGTAGTCAGAAAGAGTGGTAGTGGGCTTGAAAGGAACGTTAACGTCCATTCCCATGAGCAGACACAATTGCAACCGTGCTTGCTTAATAGTGATTTCGGCTTGCATTAATTGAGGCTCCACATTTTTCACCGCTACCGATGTGCGAAGAACATCATATTCCGAAGCAGCACCTAATTTATGTTTTTTTGAATATATGTCGTGAGTGACTTTGGCGTTTTCATAGCTTTCGAGTATTACTTTATAAGCGTCTTCGGCAAGGAGTAATGAGTAATATGCCGTTTTTACTTGGTTTACCATGTCGAGGCGTGATTTTCGCGCCGATTCTATCGATTGAAGGATTTGTGTGTCGCTGAGTTTCATCGTTTTCCACAATTGAGGCGCAACCAATGGCATAGAAGCAGAGAATCCCATTGTGTAGGAGTTGTCGAGCCCCATTTTTATGCCACCTCCACCTGAAGCACGACTAGAAGCGGCGCTTGATGAACTTTCGGTGTCGGTCGAGCCTTCTCCGCCTTCAGCCTCACTAGAAGACCCAGAAGAGGCTCCGCCCCCCATGGCGCTCATGTTGAGATACATCACCTGTTTAGCTAGTGTGCGACTATATTGAGCATTGAAACTGATTGAAGGGAGAAGTTGTCCCAATACTTCTTTGTTGTAGTAGTCCATGCGCTCTATTTCCATGTCGGCTACTTTTATCGTTGGGTTTTCGCTAAGCGCAATAGTGATGCATTTGTCGAGCGATAACATAAGAGTGTCGTTGTAGGTGGTGTTTTGTGCTTTCCCAACAAAAGCTATCACCAAGCAAACAAATGCAAAAAAAGTCTTAAAAGATAATATTTTCATAATATAATTTATGAGTAGCTTAAAATTCTTGCAAAATTAATGTAAATTACTCGCATATTGAGCATAATAGTGATAAATATTCCAAAATTGCCAAATAAATAGCAATTTTGGAATACAATTATGTTGTTTAGGGAAATTATCTTAATTTAAAACACAATATCCGGCATTAACAAGCCCGTCTCGAATCGTTTCGATGTGATTATGATTGAGAGTTTCTAATTCAATGCGTAGGATACATCCGTTAATCTCGGAACTGGCATTGATGCGTTCGTGAGATACCGATAGAATGTTACCACCTAAATCAGCAATGATGTTGCACACGCCCGATAGTTGTCCTGGCTTGTCGTAGAGGTCGATTTTGAAAGTGTAGTTACGTCCGCTCTTAGATAAACCACGAGTTATAACACGACTAAGAGTGGTGACATCAATGTTTCCCCCCGACACAAGACACACTACTTTCTTGCCGGCGATAGGGAGTTTGTTAAACATGGCAGCGGCGACTGATACGGCTCCGGCCCCTTCGGCGACTAGTTTGTGTTGCTCAAGTAGGGCAAGAATAGCTGCTGCAATTTCATCGTCGCTCACGGTAACCACTTTGTCGACATATTTATTACACATCTCGAATGTGTTAATGCCCGGTTCTTTGACTGCTATACCGTCGGCAATGGTTGAAACGGCCGATAGATGCTGAATTTTTCCTTCTTGTAGAGAAGTGGCCATGCTGGGAGCGCCCGATGATTGCACTCCGTATACTTTAACCTCGGGTCGCAAAGTTTTTATTGCGTAGGCTACTCCCGAAATGAGTCCCCCTCCGCCTATAGGCACTATCACTGCATCGACTTCGGGTAATTCTTCAAGAATTTCAAGCCCGATGGTGCCTTGTCCGGCGATTACCTTTGGGTCGTCGAAAGGGTGCACAAAGGTGTAGCCCATTTCGTCGCGTAGCTGAATGGCTTTCATGTAAGCGTCGTCGTATACTCCGGGTACCAAGCACACCTCGGCGCCATATCCTTTTGTGGCTTCTACCTTAGAAATAGGAGCTCCGGCGGGTAGGCATATGAGAGCTTTAATGCCATTGCGTGAAGCTCCGAAGGCTACTCCTTGGGCGTGATTGCCGGCCGAACATGCTATCACGCCATGAGCTTTTTCCTCATCGGAGAGTTGTGATATTTTGTAGTATGCCCCACGCAATTTAAATGAGCCGGTATATTGCATGTTTTCGGGCTTTATATATATGTTGGCATCGGGGTTTAGTCGGCGTGACCACACAAGGGGAGTCTTGCGTAATACTCCGTCCAATACTTTCTTAGCATTGTAAATTTCGTTGATGTCTAGTTCTGCCATATTATTACATTTTTTATTGGCACAAATATATGTAAATTTCCTGTCCTAATAAAATTTAGTGCAGTTTTTTTGCGGTAAAAATAGGGTGAATTTATGCTAAATGGGGGTTATGTGACTTTATCCTTTGCGGAGCGGCTGCGGGTTACGAGGGTTACACCGCCAAAGACCATTGCGGCGGCAAGGACTTTTTGCCAGCTGAGGGTGTCCATGCCTATGTAGATGCTGATGACAATGGCGATGATGGGTTGCACGTAGGAATACATACTCACAAGCGTCGGGCGTATGCGTTGTTGGCCAATGGGAATGAGTAGGTAGGTGATAAAGGTGGCGAAGATGATGAGGAACGATAGTTCGAAGATAAACGCGTGAGTCAATGCGCCATAATCAATCGATATTATCTCGCTGCCGGCAATGGGGAGTGATAGGAGTGTGGAAAAGAGGAATATCAACTTCATAAAGGTGATGGGAGAGTAGCGACTGATAGTGGGTTTGAATATGCCGAGGTAGAGCGAGAAACAAAGGCTGTTGAGTATCATCAAGATGATGCCTATGGGTTGTGATTGTGTGATGCCTCCGGTGCCGGTGGTGCTGTTGAGGATAAGGTATAGAATGCCCACCAAACTCAGTGCCACTCCTCCGGCTTTTTTGAAGGTGATAGGCTCACGCAACACTATGGCGGCGATTATCATGGTGTAGATGGGGGAGAGCGAACTCACTATCGAGCAATCGAGAGGCGTGATGAGGGGTATTGCCATGAGAAACGTGAGTTGGGTGAGGAAAAATCCCAACACCGATGCGGCAAATATCTTCAGATAGTCTTTGCGCTCCACCTTCTCCGATGGCATGAAGCATGATATAAGCCAAAAAATTGCCCCTGCACCAATCGACCGCAAGCAAAACAGTGCGATAGGCGAAATGGCATTGCTGCTTGTGAGGTCTTTACACACTATGATGTTTACCCCAAAAATAGCGTATGCAATAAAGCACGCAATATGTCCTATTGATTTTCGGTGAGCGAGCATTTGTTTAATATTTGATTTTGAAAGAATCGAGAATCGTTTTAAAATCGTCCTGAGCCGAAAGACAAGTGTCGCGAAGAAATTCTTTTATGTTGGGCCAATTTTGCAATCCTCTATAATAGAAGTATTTAAGTTTGTCGGTTATAATAAATGGTACAATTCCATTTGCAAGACATTCTTTAAACATTATCAAACGGCCTATTCTACCATTGCCATCTTGAAAAGGGTGAATCCGTTCAAATTGAAAATGGAAATCAAGTATATCATCAAGACTTTTTGTTTTGATGAAATTATATTGATTCAATAATTCCGTTATCTCTTGAGCTACGTTTTCGGGAGCAGTGGTATCTTGTCCTCCCACTTCATTAGGCATGCGTTTGTAGTCACCAACGGCAAACCATTGCTTGGTACTCTGGAAGGTGTTGGATTTAAGTGTTTTATGTAACACTTTAATAAAACGTTCCGATAGCTTTTTGTTTACATTGGCGATTATTAAATCGATGCAACGAAAGTGGTTGGTAGTTTCGATGATGTCATCAATATTAAGGTTCTCGTTGCATTGACCTATAGTGTTTGTTTCAAAAATAAATCGGGTTTGGTCGTGCGAAAGTTTGTTCCCCTCAATGTGGTTTGAATTGTAAGTAAGGTCAACTTGAATGCGATGATATATCCCCCCCTTTAGTTTTGTTTCCATCTGCTCTCGCAAAGTGGCGAGTAATGTAGTTTTGTTTCTTTTTCGAGAAGAGTTGGGGATTGGAGCATCAGAAGGAATGTTCCAAGTTTTACCTGTCAAAAATGCTCCTTTGATTTTCCCTGAAGCACAATAATTTCGAATTGTACGTTCTGAAATATTATGTTTCAGTGCAAATTCTTTAACTGATATAATATCGGTCATATCTATCGGCAAATGATATTAATTTGGCGCAAAATTACTATATTTTGCCGATATCGGCAAGAATGTGCGTGAAATTAGGGTGAAATTGTGGCTATTTTGCCGATAACGGCAAGGGATTTTCAAAATAGTGATTTGGCATTATCGTGCACGGAGTTGCCAGAAGGCTACGGCGGCAGCGGCGGCAACGTTGAGCGAATCCACATCGTGACTCATCGGTATGCGTGCCACATAGTCGGCTTTAGCTATGGTGGAGTGGGCGAGTCCGTCGCCTTCGGTGCCCATCACTATTGCAAGGCGTTCTTCGGCCACGAGAGTAGGGTCGTCAATCGATACCGAATCGTCGGTCAGAGCCATTGCCACAGTTTTGAAGCCGATATTGTTGAGGGCTGTTATCGGCTCGTGAAGCCAAGTCCATGGGACGAGGAACACCGAACCCATCGACACCCTTATCGCCCTACGGTTGAGAGGGTCACACGAAGTGGGAGTGAGCAACACCGCATCGATGCCAAGAGCCGCCGCACTGCGAAATATCGCACCTATATTGGTAGTGTCGACCACACCGTCAATCACCACAATGCGTCGGGCATCGCGGCACACCTCCTCAATGCTTCGATGAGGCTTGCGACGCATGGCACACAACACCCCGCGCGTGAGCGTATATCCGGTGAGCGAAGCAAGCAAATCGCGGTCGCCTGTATAGACCGGAATGTCGCCACATCGGGCAATAATATCGGCAGCATCGCCCGTGATATGTTTCCGTTCACATAGCAGCGAAATAGGCTCATATCCCGCATTGAGAGCCACATTGATAACCTTAGGGCTCTCGGCAATAAACACCCCCTTCTCCGGGTCAATACGATTGCGCAACTGCGCCTCCGTGAGCGAAGTAAACACCTCCACCCCCGGCTCATTCAACGATGTGATCTCTATAATGGGCATAAATTCTAATACTTTCCCACAAAGATAGTGGATTTTATAAATAATATGATGGGAAATTAGAGGAAATTAGAGGAAATTTTCCTCTAATTTTAAAAAAAATTATATCTTTGCAAAATAAAGAATGATAATATGAAAGTAGAACCAACACCATCACTGAACCCACAAAAGCAATTGGACGCAGTCCAATTGCTTACTAATCCACAAATGCAATTACTATTTCAAAAGATAGGGAATGAATATCTTTATTGGGATAAAGTTAAATATATAGCTCCTAAAGGAGTAGATAAACAAGTTTTGTGGCATGCTGTAAAGATTCAGCGTCAGTTGAATGCACAATGTATTAAATTTGGTAATTATAAATTTTATTTTACAATTACTAAAAATATGTTGGCTTTGTTGCATAATTTTGACATGAATTTAGGGGGTAATTTAGGGACAAAAGGTATAATTCCAACAACTGATAAGAATTATTATCTAATTAATTCGATTATGGAAGAGGCTATTGCATCAAGTCAAATGGAAGGAGCTTCAACGACTCGTCGAATAGCAAAGGATATGCTTAGAAAGAAATTAAAGCCTACCAATAAGAGTCAGCAGATGATTGTTAATAATTACGAAACAATTAGCAGAATATCAAGGGACAAATTGTCGGATTTTTCAATGGAAAGATTATTGGATATTCATCGTTCTATTGCAAATAAAACTTTGGATAATGTAGCAGAAGAAGGAGTATTCCGTAAGAATGATGATATTTTTGTGGTTGATGGAGTTACAGGGCACGTGGCTCATACTCCTCCTTCTTATGTTGAGATTAATGCGATGCTACAAGACTTGTGTGAGTTTGCAAATAATAACAATGGAGATAATTTTATTCACCCTATTATTAAGGGTATAATAATTCATTTTGTATTAGCATATATTCACCCATTTGTTGATGGGAATGGAAGAACTGCACGGTCTTTATTTTATTGGTATATGATTAAGAATGGATATTGGTTGACAGAATATCTTTCAATTTCAAGAATTATATATACAAATAAAACGGCATATGAAAAAGCTTTTTTATATACCGAAAATGATGGTAATGATTTGTCGTATTTTATTCAGTATCACTTGAATGTAATGCAAAAGGCATTTGAGGATTTGAAAAAATATTTACAACGTAAAATTGAGGAGCAACAAAACATATTTCAGTTTATTGGCATTTCAAATATTAATGAACGTCAACGTTATGTGCTTAAAACTATTTCTGAGAATAAGCGAATTTTATTTACTCCAAAAGAATTAGCGACACAGTTTGATGTCGCAGTAAGAACGGCTCGTACGGATTTACAAGATTTGGTAAGTATGGGTTTTTTAAGTGCAACAAACTTAAATAAAAGGGCAATAGGATATGTCAAATCTGATAAATTTGAGATACTTTTGCAAAACTACTCAAAAAAAGAATAAGGGAAAATAGAGGAAAATAGAGGAAAATTTCCTCTATTTTGTTGTTGGGAGTGGACAGTTTAGTCCAATTCTTTCCAATGTTTGCAGAATTGGAAAGAATTTTAACCTTTGATTGCCCCCATTTTATATCAAATACAAGAGGTGATTGATGTCGTTGTAGGTTGTGGACCAGGAGGTGACGAAGCGGACGATGGAGTGGGTTTCGCCTTGGGGTCCCCATAGCTCGAAGCTTGCGTGTTGGCGTAGGCGGTCGATGAGATTGTTGGGGAGGCGGAAGAATTGTTGGTTTGTGGGGGAGTCAACGACTGTTTCGTAGCCTCGTGTGGTGAATTCTTCTTTTAGTTCCATGGCCAAATCAACGGCGTAGCGACCAATGCGCATATATAGGTCGTCGGTAAACAGTGCCTCGAATTGCAATCCGAGCAGACGGCCTTTGGCGAGCAATGCTCCGTGTTGTTTCATGAGCGGAGTCATGTTTTTGAGCAACGCGGGATTGGTCACCACCACTGCTTCGCCCATCATCGCTCCCATTTTTGTGCCACCAATGTAGAACACATCGGTCAATCGTGCGATGTCTTTAAGGGTCACATCACATTCGTCGGCAGCGAGCCCGTAGCCCAATCGTGCGCCGTCGATATAGAGAGGAATCTGGGCGTCGTGGCACACTTGGCTCAAAGCTTCAAGCTCGTTGAGAGTGTAGATAGTGCCATATTCGGTGGGGAAAGATATATACAACATTCCCGGAGCTACCATGTGAAGGAATGTCTCGTCGCGATAGAATTCATTGATATAATGTTCCACTTCCTCGGCCCACACTTTGCCTTGATGCTGAGGGAGGGTGAGCACCTTGTGTCCGGTGGCTTCGATAGCTCCGGCTTCGTGCACGTTGATATGCGCACTTTCGGGGGCTAATACACCCTCATGGCGCGCCAATATGCCATCGATGACAGTGGCGTTTGTTTGTGTGCCACCTACCAATAGGAATACTTGCGCATGAGGAGCACCGCACGCCTCACGAATGAGCCGGACTGCGTTTTCGGTGTAATGGTCGCAACCGTAGCCCACGGTGTGTTCGAGGTTAGTGTCGACGAGTCGTTGTAACACTTCGGGGTGAGCCCCTGCCATATAGTCGGAATCGAAGTATATCATAAAATTTAGTTTTTATAATTACGCAAAGGTATAAAATTAGGCTAATAAAACGAGTGATTTTTCGCTCTTTTTGCAATCACGAAAATAATTGCTAATTTTGAGGGTGGAAAATAATAACAATACCATATGAAAAGAATGATTAAACGATTAGTTTTAGCAATTATGATTGTGATGAGTGTGAATAATATTAGTGCGCGGGTGATTGAAGATGCCGCAGTGGCCGATTTGGTAGGGCAAATGACTGCCGACGATGCGTCGATTGATGGCAAGTTGTTGCAACGCGGTGCATCGCAAGTGGCAGCCCTTTGGCAAACCGAAGATGGTACGGCCGATGAGTTTGTGCAGTTTGTGAAAGATAACTATGCCGCATCGCCTGAGGCTCGTCGCGAATTGTTCGACAAATTGAGCACTGCCTACGAGGTGTTGCTCGGCACACAAAACCAAGTGGCAATCGAATTGAGTTTGCCAACGATTTTAGCCGGTCCCGAGCCTACAAATATTGATTATATCATGAGTGCGTTTAATCCATATTCGCATTTGTGGAACGACCTCTATGAAAATAAGGTGGCATTTATCACCATTCTCAATTTCCCTAATTTCACGCTTCAAGAAAAGAATGAGATGGGCGGGTATTGGAGCCGTGAACAATGGGCTTATGCTCGCATGGGCGACATGTTCACTTCACGAGTGCCTGCCGCATTGAACAAAGAGGCTGCGCAAGCCAATGCCGATGCTGAGAATTATATCGCATCGTATAACATCATGATGGGGCATATCCTCGACAAGAAAGGGAATAAATTGTTCCCCGAAAATATGGTGTTGCTTTCGCACTGGAACCTCCGCGACGAGATAAAATCAAACTATGCCAACTTGCCTAATGCTCGCGAGAAACAAGAGATGATATATCAAGTGATGTTGCGTATCATCGACGGAACAATTCCGTTAGAGGTGATAAACAATGGCGCATATGATTGGGCTCCTTATAGCAACCTCACATGGAAAGATGGAGCAGAGGTGACTTTGGCAGCCGAGGATACTCGCCGATATGAACGCATATTGGCTCACTATAAAACAATGCTCAAAGTTGACGAGTATGAGCCACAACGCCCCACAGGAATTGCCCGAAATTTTGAGAGCGGAATGGAGATTGCTCCCGAAGAGATTGAGGCATTGTTTGTGAATCTTATTTCGTCGCCACAAGCCAAGAAAGTGGGTAAATTGATTAAAAAACGCCTCGGTCGCGACCTTCGTCCTTACGATATTTGGTATGACGGATTTAAGAGCCGTAGCGCAATTTCGGAAGATGATCTCACAGCGCAAACACGTGCTAAATATCCTATTCCCGAAGCGTTTGAAGCAGATATGCCTCGTATGCTTGTTGAGTTAGGCTTCTCTGACGCTGATGCACAATTTATCGCAAGTAAAATAAAGGTGCAAGGTGCTCGTGGTTCGGGTCACGCATGGGGTGCCGCCGGTCGTTGGGAACATTCGCTTCTTCGCACTCGCATAGGGGGTGAAGGAATGGACTATAAGGGATATAATATCGCCGTACATGAGTTTGGTCACAATGTGGAGCAAACTATCGATTTATATCTCATCGACCACTTTATGATGGCAGGAGTGCCTAACACCGGATTTACCGAAGCATTGGCTTTCGTGTTCCAAAAACGTGACCTCAAATTGCTCGGATATGACCAACAAATCGATGACAACACCACGCTCGATATTTTCTGGGGATTGTATGAGATAATGGGAGTGTCGTTGGTAGATATGCGTGTATGGCAATGGCTATATGCTCACCCCCAAGCCACTGCTGCCGAACTTCGTGATGCCACTATCACAATAGCCAAAGATGTGTGGAACAAATATTATCAACCTGTGCTTGGCGAGAAGGATTCGCCCATCTTGGCGGTGTATTCTCACATGGTAAATTCGCCTATGTATCTCCCTTATTACCCATTGGGACACATTGTGGAATTCCAGCTCGAAGAACATCTTGCAAAATTCACCGACAAGAAAGCCTTTGCCGACGAGTTAATGCGCATCTACAAACTTGGTCGCTTGACACCTAACCATTGGATGCAACAAGCCGTAGGCGCAAGCGTAAGCACCGACCCAATCCTCAATGCCGTAGATAGAATTGTGAAATAAAAGACGTATAAATGATTATGGAAAAAGATTTTGTAGCATTTTATAAACAGTTGCCAGCCGAAATGCAACAAATGCTTGATAGTTTTGGAATATCTTCATTTGAAGATATGTTAGGATTATCGGCTATGATGGGAATTGATTTTGACAAAGTCAATGATTATTACGAAAAGAATGGGGAAGATGCTCCAATGCCATCGATGGAGGAAATAGCATTTGACGATGATAACCCTATGAAAGGGTTGGCGCAAATGATGAAATTTGCCGGTTCAGAAGGTATTGAAGATGACTATTCTGATGAGGACGATCCGTTTGCGTTTCCCGAAAATTGTTTTATTGGGGATAAGCAAAAGGAATATCATGTGAGAATAAAATTGAAAGATTCTCCTGTTCCGGTGTGGCGGGAAGTAAAAGTTCCGTCAAATATTACCTTGGAGTTATTCGCATTTGTGGTAAATGATGTAATGGGTTGGGATAATATACATCTGCATCAGTTTGAAACTAAAACAGCTAATTTCAAAAATACAGTATGTATAAAACAGGATGGGGAACTGTTTGGCTCATTTCAATCAGTGATGGCATTAGATACAAATAAATATCCCATCAGTTTTTTGTTGCGAGAGAAAAAAGATCGCATAAAATATGAATATGACTTTGGCGATGGTTGGGAACATGAAGTGTGGTTAAAAGGTATTAGAGAATATGAGCCCGGTGAGCAACCTTGCCTAAAAGTGGTAAAGGGTGTTGGCGAGTGCCCACCCGAAGATTGTGGTGGAGTGTGGGGTTATGCCGAGCTGTTAGAGATTCTCAAAAAGAAACGCAAGTCAAAAGATGATAAAGAACGTCTTGAATGGTATTGCATGGACATCGACTATGATCCAAATGAATTTGATATAGAATATCATCAAGACCTTCTTGATGATATTTGGGAGGAAGCGACCGGAACGCAAAATAGAATTGAATAATGGATTTATTCCTTGTCGCAATTATAGATTAGCCAAAGGGAGCCTCGAGTGGGGCTCCCTTGTTGTATAGAGTTGTGTGATGTTGATTATCCGCAGTGGAAGAAGCTTCTTACGATTTTGTATTGGTTGTATTATTGTTGTATTAAAATAAATTATTAAATTTGCAGAGGTTAAACATTTAAAAAATATAATATAGAAAACAGACAGAAAGTATGCGAAAAAAGGAATCTCGGTCTCGATATGAGGACGACTCCGTAGGTTAGAATTAAAAATCATTTATAAACAAACGGAAAGGCGTTTCCTTTGTACTTTAAAATATAACTGAGCTTTTGCTCTTGTTCTCACAACTTGAATACCGCCAATATTCACCCACGAGAACAAGCCTGCGAAAAGTTCACGCTCTGACGGCGTGGACTGTTCTGTGCTTGTTGTGGGAAAGGTCACTTGGCGGTAACCTAAGTTGTAATAAGCATCGAACGGTTCCGCCTTTTTTATTTAAAACTAATCAGAATGAAAAATTTAAAGTACTTTATTATTTCGTTTTTTATGCTTGGAGCATATGTTTCAGCTTCGGCATACGATTTTTCTTCATTAACCCGAAAGGATGATGCATTGGATCTTGATTCAGTATGGTTATATTACTCAATCAATCCCGATGGGACAACCGTATCGGTGACACAAGGTCCTGCAACTTATAGTTTTGGTAGTGCGGAAATTCCCGAAACAGTGACTCATGACGGCAAAACCTACACTGTGACCGAAATTGCCACTAGTGCATTTGCCGGTAGTAGGATAAACTCTATAATTATGCCGAATACAATAATTACTATTTATGATGAGGCATTTAAAGAAAGTTCGGTCGTCAATGTAACCTTTTCTAAAGGGTTGAAGAAAATTTGCAAATCGGCATTTGCTGCTTCAAGTATTAAGGAAGCGATATTGTATGATGGACTTGAAATAATTGACGAATATGCTTTTGCTGGTTCTTGGACTGGATATTATTATGTAGGCAAAATGAAAACGTTGGTGTTGCCTACATCGTTGAAATGTATTGAAAACGACGCTTTTAATGGACAAGCATTTAGCAAAGTTATTATTCCCGATAATATCACAGAAATAAAAAATCATACATTTTGTCATTGTACAAATCTGGATACTGTAGTGTTGCCAAAAAATCTTCAATCAATAGGGAATTATGCTTTTTCCAGTTGTGCTTTGCAAAAAATAGATGAAGATTTTTTTCCAACTACGTTAACTACAATTGGAAATGGAGCATTCTTAAATAATGTTGAGTTGGAATCTGTAGTGTTGCCAGCTCAAATACAAACAATTGGGGATATGTTGTTTTCTGGTTGTGATATATTGAAGTCGGTTGCATTTTCTTCTGGGTTAAAGACTTTGCCAAATAATGTTTGTGAAAATTGTTATCAATTGGTAGATGTGAATATCCCTGATGGGATAACTACTATCGGAGACAAAGCATTTTACTATTGTAGTCGCTTGTCGAGTATATGTTTGCCAGAAAGTATAACAACGATAGGAGGAGAATTATTTGCATATTCTGGGTTGTCTAAATTTACATTCCCTTCAAAATTGGAATATGTGGGAAATAGAATGTTTTATTGTTGTAAACAATTGAGAGAAATCTCAATTCCAGAAACGATTAAGCGGATTGAGGAGAATGCTTTTATGGAGTGTATAAGCTTGACATCGGTAACACTTCCTTCAAGTATAACAGAAATACCATCAGGTACATTTGTAAGTTGTAGTAATATTGAATTCATAGTATTGCCCGAATCATTAAAATCCGTTAATGGTTTTGCGGATTGTACTAAACTAAAAAAAGTGAACATTCCAGCCACTGTAGAAGCAATTGGAGTTAGTGCTTTCTCTGGTTGTACGTCATTGAATGAGATAGAATTCCCCGATAGTCTTTTGGAAATAGGAAATAAAGCTTTTTATAATTGCAAAGCAATTGAAAGTATGGATTTGCCTAAATCGGTTAAAACAATTGGTTATCAATGTTTTTATGGCTGTGATTCGTTAAAGAGAGTAAATATATATCATAATATATCTACAATAACTGAGAATGCATTTTCTGGTTGTTCTAATTTGAAAGAAGTTCATTTAAAAAAAGCAATAATACCTAATTTCAGAAATCAGACTGCTAGTGGTTACAAATATATCGAAGATGGGAATAATTGTACGCTATATGTGCCAATAGGCAGTAAATCAACGTATGAATCTAGTAAGCATTGGAATAATTTTGATACAATAGTAGAGGAAGAAATAGGATATGATATTTTATATCGAGTGAGTGCGAGCAAGTCCGGGCAGGGCTCTATCGCGATCAATGGCGAAGCCAAAACTAGTGTTGATATACTTTCAGGAACAAAGGTTGGAGTTGTGTTTACTCCAGCATCGGGTTGGAAGTTGAAATCGGTTGTATTGAACGATAAAGATGTGACAGCTTCGTTGGTGGAAAATGTATATGAAATTGAAACGCTTGATGCAAATATGGTGTTTGTGGCTACGTTTGAAGAATTGCCGGCAATATTGAGTTTGCGAACAGCCGATGGCGGCTCTATCGACATGCCTGTAGTAAAAGGTAAAACCTTTAGCTGTGTGTTTACACCCGATGAAGGTTGGACTATAAACAATGTTAGATATAATAATTCAGATGTAACCACATCGCTTACAGAAGGGAATGAATATACTACACCGGTAATAAAGGCGGATGCAATGTTGAGTGTAGCATATGAGAAAGATATAAATTCGGTAGAAGCATTCTCAATTGATACGAACATGAAGGCATACGTGATGTCAGATGGAATGTTGATAGTAGAAGGCGTTGATTCAGGCTCTCCGGTTGTGGTGTATGATGCAGCAGGAAAGGTATTATCATCACTTGTGACTATCGACGGCAGATGTTCATATCAATTGCCCGATGCTGGAGTTTATTTGGTGAAAGGAATCTCAAAAACCATCAAAGTAATATTCTAAATTATTAGAATAGAGTAATATCAGAATGGGTGTGTCGTTCATAATTGGCACACCCATTTTATTGCATTAGATATTTTTCTAGAATACCAATAATTTAATTTTACGATGTATTGAGTTCTTGTGTATTTCATATCGCAGACAAATTTTGTGAATTTGCACATTTTTTGTCAGTAAGTGTGTGGCGCGCAAATGGTTGAAAAGGTAAATTTGCTGTCTATTAAATACATTAGAGAGTTTATGGCTTATGACTTAATCTCTAAAAATATCAAAGGGAGCCTTGATTGGGGCTCCCTTGTTGTATAGAGTTGTGAGATGTTGATTATCCGCAGTGGAAGAAGCGTCTTACGATTTTGAGCATTTCATCTTGGTTGCCTTCAATGTCGCGACGGAGAGTTTTGTCGTCGTAAGAGCGAAGTTTGTTGATGATGCCGTTGATCATTGCAGGACTAAACACATTGTGCTTTTCGAAGATAGCACGTTGGCGTTCGAGGCAGTCGGCCGATGCAGCACAGCTGTCGGGAAGTTGAGCCAATGAGTTGAGCTTGTCGGCATTTTCGGTTTTGTGAATGTTTACGTTCACATAAGTCTTTTCGGCAATCTCCAATGCGTTTTCGAGTTCAAAACCATGGCGGCATGCTACGGCAAGACCGGCAATGAGTTGGTAGATGTCGGCAGATCCGTCGGGAGAACGCATTTCAACAGTTTGTTTTTGAGTAGTGTCATAGTTGCTTGGTCCTTCGAGAGGATTGGCGATTTGACACATGTCGGCTTTAGCAGCCCAACCGAGAGGCACGCGCACCAATACCGAGCGGTTGCGGTCGCCCCAACAGATGTTTGTAGGAGCTTCTTGGTGAGGCACAAGACGGAAGTATGATGTTGGGTTGGTGTTACCAAATGCAGTGATTGAAGGAGCGAGTTCCATCATGCCGGCAATTGCCTTGCGAGCAGTCGCCGAGAGAACGCCGCCATCGAGCATTTGGTTTTGACCATCTTTCACAATGCGCATGTGAACGTGTAGGCCTGAACCGGCCTTTCCCACAGTGATTTTAGGAGCGAAAGTGATGTCGTAGCCCAATTGATATGCGAGGTTGCGAATAATCCATTTTGCTACCATAAGTTGGTCGGCAGCATCTTTGGCATTTACAGGCAAGAACTCAATTTCGTTTTGCTCATAAATCATGCCGTCGATAGTGAAGTTACCCACTTCGGAGTGGCCATATTTGATTTGTCCGCCGGCTTGAGCGATGTAAGCCATACATTGAGTGCGGAACTCGTTGAATTTAGCATAAGGAGCCGATTCGTGATAACCCTTTTGGTCGGTAGCGGGGAACATTTCATCATCGGGAGCGATAACGTAATATTCCAATTCGCCCATGGCTTGGAATTCCATTCCTGTTACTTCGTTGAAAGCCTTGCACGCTTTGTAGAGAGTGTGTTCGGGAGAGCTTTCAAGAGGTTCGCCGTCTTTGTTGAAATAAGAGCAAAGGAGCGAGAGGGTGGGTATTTCGGCAAATGGGTCGAGGAATGCAGTAGAGAAGCGAGGCAACACATAAAGGTCGCTACTTCCAGCCTCGATAAATGGGAAAAGGCTTGAGCCGTCAACGCGTTCGCCACAAGTGAGAATAGTGTCGAGATAAGCCAAATTGTTGATTACAAAATTCAAAGTTTTCAAACGTCCATCGCCGGCAGGATACATAAAGTTGACCATGCGAATTTCGTTTTCGCTGATAAAGCGAATAATGTCGGCCTTGGTAAATTCCTTTGCAGGTTTACCGAGATAAGCCACAACCCTATTAGGGTTTAATGCAAGTTCTTTATCCATAATGTTGTTATGTTGAGTTATAAATTGTCTAAATAGATTTTCAAACTACAAATATAGATAATCCCTACAAAACTCACAATCAATCCACAATTTTTCTGCAAAAATATGACGATTAAAAGCAATTTTGTTGCGTTTTCTGTCAAAATGAGCGGTATTTTGTTGATTTGTAGTCAAAATGGTAGGTTATGTGTGTGAAAATGGTTATATTTGCAACTTAAACGGTATTTAATATGAAAATAACTATCCTACAACGAAACATAGTATGGAATAATGCATCGCTCAATGTGGCTCGTGCCGATGAGGCTATCGACCGTAATCCGGGGGCAGATCTTTATGTGTTGCCCGAGATGTTCTCTACCGGATTTTGCATTCACCCCGAGGGGATTGCCGAGAGTGCCAATAGCGACACGTTGCAGTGGATGCGTGAAAAATCAAAGGCCATAAACGCTGCGATAGCCGGAAGTGTGGCTGTGGAACAAGATGGTAAATTCTACAATAGATTCTATTTCGTAAAACCTGACGGAAGTGTGGCTCACTATGACAAGAAGCACTTGTTTACCTACGGAGGCGAACATAAACGATTCACTGCCGGTGATAGCCGAGTGATAGTGGAATGGTGTGGTGTGCGCATTTTGCTTGAGGTGTGCTACGATTTGCGTTTCCCCATTTGGTCGCGCAATCATGGCGATTATGATATGATTCTTTATGTGGCAAGTTGGCCTACTCCTCGAGTGGGAGCATGGAGCGCCTTATTGGTGGCTCGTGCTATCGAGAACCAATGTTATGTGGCAGGGGTGAACCGTGTGGGAACCGACCCTACATGCGATTACTGCGGTGGCAGTGTAATTATCGACCCCTATGGCAAAACAATCGCATCGTGTGCCATGAATGAAGAATGTGAGGCTTCGGCTGAGGTGGATATGCCTATGTTGGAGGCCTTCCGTGAGAAATTCCCGGCTCTTAACGATGCCGACATTTAATACAGAATAAATTGAGAAAGATTATGATAGAACGTAAACTTTTATTGGGCGATGAAGCAATAGCATTGGGAGCTGTGCATGCCGGCATTAGTGGTGTGTATGCCTATCCCGGCACTCCATCGACCGAAATAACCGAATATATCCAGGCTAATGCTCCTGAGGTGCGTAGCCGTTGGTGTACCAATGAAAAGACTGCAATGGAGGCAGCGTTGGGAATGTCGTATGCCGGCAAGCGTGCGCTTGTGTGTATGAAACACGTGGGAATGAATGTGGCAGCCGATGCGTTTGTCAATTCGGGTATCACCGGAGTGAATGGCGGATTGGTGGTGCTTGCAGCCGATGACCCCTCGATGCACTCGTCGCAAAATGAGCAAGACTCACGCTTCTATGGCAAATTCACTATGATTCCCATTCTTGAGCCATCTTCGCAACAAGAGGCTTATGAGATGATGCGATATGCTTATGAACTATCGGAGCAGTTGCGATTGCCCGTGTTGATGCGTGTCGTAACCCGATTGGCTCACTCGCGTGCCGGGGTAGAGGTAAAGGCTCCTGTGGCTCAAAATGCGCTTAATCCCGATAATGAACGTACTCATTGGGTGTTGTTGCCCGGCAATGCACGTCGTCAATATGCTTCGTTGGTAGAAAAGCAACCACAACTATTGGCAAGTGCCGAATCATCGCCTTATAACAAGACAGTGGCGGCCGAAGGCAAGGCTCGTCTGGGGGTAGTGGCGTGTGGTATCGCTTATAATTATGTGATGGAAAACAACCCTCAACAACTTGGAGTGAAAGTGTTGAAGGTTTCGCAATATCCTATCCCCGAAGCGGCTATTAAGGCGTTGGCACAAGAGTGTGACGCTTTGCTTGTGGCCGAAGATGGTCAGCCATTGGTTGAAGAGCAAGTGAAAGGTTTGCTCGGAGCCGGCTATGTGTTGAAGGGCCGATTGACCGGCGACCTTCCTCGCATGGGCGAGTTGACACCCGATTGTGTGGGCAAGGCTCTCGGTGTGGAGCTTTCACAAGCGTTTGCCACGGCACAAAATGTGATGCCACGTCCACCGGCGTTGTGTCAAGGATGCGGACACCGCGATGTGTATGACGCGCTCAACAAAGTGGCTTCCGAATATGCCGATGCTCGCATCTTTGGCGACATTGGTTGCTACACACTTGGCGCATTACCTCCATTCCGTGCTATCGACAGCTGTGTGGATATGGGTGCTTCAATCACAATGGCCAAGGGTGCTGCCGATGCAGGAGTGTTCCCCGCTATTGCTGTTATCGGTGACTCTACATTCACCCACTCGGGCATGACAGGCTTGCTCGATGCCGTAAACGACAAAGCGAATATCACAGTAGTGATTTCAGATAACCTCACCACAGCGATGACCGGAGGTCAAGACTCGGCAGGGACAAACAAGTTTGAGGCGATATGCCTTGGTCTTGGTGTAGAGCCTGAGCATGTGCGTGTAGTGGTGCCTCTACCTAAAAATATGGAGGAAATCACACGCATCATTCGTGAAGAGATTGAATATAAAGGGGTGTCGGTAATTATTCCTCGTCGTGAATGTATCCAGACCCTTAGTCGCAAACTTCGTCAAAAAAAGGCACAGCAATGAAAAAAGATATAATATTAGCCGGCGTGGGAGGTCAAGGAATCCTCACCATTGCCACAATCATAGGTGATGCCGCTGCGGTGGCAGGGTTGAGCCTCAAACAAGCCGAAGTGCATGGCATGAGCCAACGTGGAGGCGATGTGCAGTCAAATCTTCGATTGTCGACCGATGAGATTTACTCCGACTTGATTAAGGAAGGTGCTGCCGATTTGATTATCTCGATGGAGCCTATGGAAGCGTTGCGCTATGTGTCGTATCTCAATGGTGAAGGGTGGGTGGTAACCTCTTCGCACCCATTCAAAAATATACCCAACTATCCCGAAGATGAGGCGTTGATGAACGAACTCAACGGCTTGCCTCATGTGGCAGCGTTACCCATCGACGATGTAGCCAAAGAGAACAATATGCCAAAGAGTGCCAATGTGATATTGCTTGGCATGGCGGCTCGTTATATTGAGATACTCACTCCTGAGCAGTTGCGTGAAAGCATCGCACGCGTGTTTGCATCGAAGGGTGAAAAGATAGTGGAAATGAACCAACAAGCATTTGACTTGGGGTTGAATGCAGTGAAATAAAGACTCAAAAAACGATGAAAATATTCAGTGAAGAGTTGGTGGAAAAAGCTGTGAAAGAACTTCACATCGCCGACTTGTCGAAAGCTACCATTGGCGAAGTGCTTCTTGTGGCGCAATATCTCGAAAAGGAGACCGGTATACCATTTATACGCATGGATCAAGGTTCGCCCGGATTGCCTGTAAACCAATTGGGCGTAGAGGCCGAGAAAGCCGCACTCGACCGTGGTGTGGGTTCGCAATATCCTGCGGCAGCCGGTGTGCCTGAGTTGAAGCATGAGGCATCGCGATTTGTCAAAGCGTTTCTCAATGTTGACATCTCGGCTCGTGCGTGTGTTCCCACAGTGGGCAGCGTGGCAGGGTCGTATGGCTCGTTTATCGCTTGCACACAACGCACTCCGGGCAAAAACAAAGTGTTGTTCATCGACCCCGGTTTTCCTATTCAGAAGTCGCAGTTGCGCGTGATAGGTGCGCAATGGGTGGAATTTGACATCTACAACTATCGAGGCGAAGCGTTGCGCGACAAGTTGGAGAGCATGTTGGCCGACGGTGATATCGCAGCTATCGTTTACTCCAACCCCAACAACCCTGCATGGATATGCCTTGAAGATGCCGAGCTGAAAATCATAGGCGAACTTGCCACAAAACACGATGTGATTGTGATGGAAGATTTGGCCTACTTCTGCATGGATTTCCGCACCGATATGGGACATCCGTTTGAACCACCTTATCCCCCCACAGTGGCACATTACACCGACAATTATATATTGATGCTTTCGTCGTCGAAGATATTCAGCTATGCCGGTCAGCGCATGGCTTTGACTTGCATCAGCGACAAACTCTTTGACCGCCATTTCCCTGCATTGGCTGAGCGATATAACGATGCCGGCGTGTTTGGACAGACGCTGATAGCCTCAATCCTTTATATGATTACATCGGGCTGTACGGCTTCAACACAATATGCCTATGCCGAAATGTTGCGTTTGTCAACCGAGGGCAAAATCAATTTCGTGGAAGATACCCGCGAATATGCCCGCCGTGCCGAGAAGATGAAAAAGATTTTCACCGACAACGGTTTCCACATCATTTATGACTATGATGTGACCCAACGTGTGGGCGACGGCTTTTTCTTCACCATAGGGTATGGCGATATGAGTGGCGGTGACTTGTTGAAGGAGTTGCTTTACTATGGCGTGAGCAGCATTTCGCTCTCAACCACCGGCAGCGACCAACAAGGGGTGCGTGCCTGCACCTCACGCATGCGCGATGACCTATATGATGTGATGGCCGAGCGAATGAAAGCATTCAGCGAAGACCACCCATTAAATTAACGAATTAACATAAAAACGACATAAAATAATGATTTGGAATCCTAACAAAGAATGTATGAGTCGCGACGAGATGCACGCGTTGCAAAGTCGCCGACTACAGAAATTGGTGACGTATGTGTATCACAACGTGCCTTTCTATCGCAATAAGATGCAAGAGATGGACCTCTCGCCCGAGGACATCAGAAGCATTGACGATATAGTGAAATTGCCTTTTACCACTAAGCAGGATTTGCGCGACAACTATCCCTATGGGTTGCAAGCAGCTCCCCCCTCTGAGATTGTGCGTGTGCATGCCTCGTCGGGCACAACAGGTAACCCCACAATCGTGGGTTACACTCGCAAAGACTTGGCGGTGTGGTCGGAGGTGATGGCTCGCTGTTTGACAGCCTATGGCGTGACTCGCGATGATACTTTCTCGGTGAGCTACGGCTACGGTTTGTTTACCGGTGGTCTTGGCGCTCACTATGGCGTTGAAAACCTCGGTGCCACAGTGGTTCCTACTTCGACAGGTAACACCGAAAAGCATATCCGACTCATTCGCGACTTGAAGATTTCGGGTATCGCTTGTACTCCTTCCTATGCTCTTTATCTTGCCGAAACGCTCAATAAAATGGGATTGACCAAAGACGATATAAACTTGCGCATAGGAGCATTCGGTGCCGAGCCTTGGACCGAAAATATGCGTGCCGAAATTCAAGAACGTTTAGGCTTGAAAGGGTATAATATCTATGGTTTGAGCGAGATTATGGGACCGGGCGTGTCGTATGAATGTCAAGAACAAAACGGCTCTCACATATGCGAAGACCATTTCTATCCCGAAATCATCAACCCCGATACCTTAGAGCAACTTCCTTATGGCACTCAAGGCGAATTGGTGTTTACCACTCTCACTAAAGAGGGAATGCCGGTGCTTCGCTATCGCACAAAAGACCTTTGTACGCTTATGGAGGGCACTTGTGCTTGTGGTCGCACATCGGTGCGCATGGGACGCATCATGGGCCGTAGCGACGATATGCTCATCATTCGCGGTATCAACGTGTTCCCATCACAAGTGGAAAGCGTGATTCTCGAAATGCCCGAATTTGAACCTCAATACATGCTTGTTGTTGACCGCGTGAACAATCTCGACACTTTACAAGTTCAAGTAGAGGTGCGCCGCGACTTCTTCAGCGGCGATGTGGGCAGCATGTTGGCTATGAAAAAACGCCTTGCCGACAAACTCAAAAGCGTGCTTTCAATCAGTGCCGATGTGCGCTTGATGGAGCCAAACAGCATAGAGCGTAGCCAAGGCAAGAGCAAACGTGTGATAGATAAACGTAATCTCTAACCATTAAAACACAGGATATTATGACAATCAAACAACTTTCGATTTTCCTCGAAAATAAGACCGGTCGCATCAACGACCTTACAAAGATATTAGGCAAACATGGCATCAACATGCATGCATTCAGTATGGCCGAAACTACCGACTTCGGTATCTTGCGCCTCATTGTGTCGGACGTGGAACGTGCCGTTGAGGTGTTGCGCAATGAGAACTTCGCCGTGATGTTGACCGATGTGGTGTGTATCAGTTGCCCCAACGAGGCAGGTTCGCTCTCTGAAATCCTCGACCACTTGGCTCAAAACGACATCTTCATCGAATATATGTATGCCTTTGCCGAAGGCGACAAAGCCAACGTGGTAATCCACCCCAACGACCTCGACAAATGTGTCGCCGAACTCTCAAAATGCCAATGCAACATCAACCAGTTGTAAGAGAGAGGGGAATTTATGCAAGAAGTGACTAAGGCCGATGAAAAATAGCGCTGTAAAAGGAAATAAAGCCAAAATATATGGTCCCTTTGAAGATATTTACGCAAGTGAGGGAGATAAATGTATCTTTGTTGAGAAAAATAATCTAAAAGGGGTTGTATTGAATGATGGAACTGAAATTTCGTGCTCATACGACGAAATAGGGCCTTGTTACGATGATACGATGTTTGCATCAAAAAAAGGTAAATGGTACTTAATAGATAAATCAGAAAAAATTCTTAGAAAATTTGGGCAACTAAAAGGTAAACCATGTCTATCGATATTTATTATAGAAAAAAATGGCCTTTATGGAGCAATAGATAAAGATGGAAAAGAGGTATTCCCTATTGAGTATACATATATAGGATTGTCTCTTAGTCGTTACTTTTCAAGTCCACATAATATTTTAGCTCTTTGCAAGGAAGAAGATATACAATTATCTGATGGCTATGGTAGAATTGTTACTTCTCGAAGTTACAAAACGATGGGTTCAAGTTCATTGTATTGTGATTTATATCATAATACCAGTGTTAATGACCTTATCTGTTTAAATGAAGATGGTAAAGATGGAGAAACGCCTGTTGTGATGTTTAACTGTGAGAAACTAATAGAATTAAATGAGTATGTCCTAGGTCAAATAGTGTCAAGAACGGATGAGTTATTTAATCGTTATAACACCTTTTTAATGTATAAGGATGGACGAGCTCAGTTAATGAGTAGAGAGGGTGAGGTAATTATACCATTTGAACTAGGATATACTGATTTTGGATATGAACCACGACCTGAAGAGTATCTAATATCTGCTAAAAAAGATGGCAAATGGGGATATGTGAGTGATTGTGGTTCTGAAAAAATTAAATGTATGTATGATATTGCAGAACCTTTTGAGTTGGGACATGCAATAGTTGGGTTTATGGATGAAAATATAAGAAAATATAAGTTTGGCATAATAGATTGTCATGGCATCCCAAAAACTCCATATGCATATAATTGTATATATAAGTGGGGGGATAAAGATGGCCTCTTATATGTTTATGCATTAAAAACTGGAACTGATTGTGGAAAGGTTTATTGTTCAGATGGAACTGAATATGATGTAATAGAAAGTATAGGCTCAAATGATATAGAGGGATTTAAAATGAATGACGAGAGATATATCTTTAGAAATGGTCAAGTAGTGATGGAAACCGAAAAAGAATTTACTCCTATGACATGGAAAATTGAATGTGATAGACCCTTAAATTGGGATATTACAAAGGAGAATGAAAAAATAGGAATAAAGGAAGAAGATACTGGAATTATTATAAAACCAGTTTTTGATGATGTAAAAGAAATAACCGATAGGTTATTATATGCTAATATAAACGATGATTATTATGTTATATATAGACGAACATTGACAAGAAAACAATATTTTAAGAATTTATAAACCACTAGAGTAATAAGATGGAAATTTCAAGTCACAAAATTAAAAACGTAAATAGCCACATTATTACTGATGATGAACAATTGTTGTTGATTGATACCGGGAGTCCTTTGAGTTTCCATAAGTTGGGGCGCATAATATTGGGAGGAGAGGAAATCAGTGTGCCGACCTCGATAATGGGTGTTACCGATGATTATCTCACACAAAAGGTTGGGTGTGAGGTTAAAGGAATAATAGGGCTTGACGTGATAAATAAATACCCTACGTTAATAAGCATAAAAGACAATATTTTGATAATAAATGATGACGCTGAGTATAGCACAAAGCTTCGTCAAGCAATGCCGGGGAACGCGATAGGGGGAATAATATGTGTTGAGATGTGTATCAATGGCCGAGATGCTCGAATGCTTGTCGACACCGGAGCCAAAATCTCTTATATCAAAGATGAGTTTGTTGCAGGACTTGAACTTAAAGAGATGGCTGATGACTTTTCTCCATATATAGGCGATTTCAAAACCCCGATATACTCTTGCAAAACCGAACTATTATTAGCCGATGGGTCGGTGCATCATACTTATATGCAGGATTTTGGAAAAATGCCTCAAATGGTGAGGATGACCATAGAAATGATAAAAATGGATGGAATTATAGGTTTTGATTTGTTCAAAAGATTCCGGCTACAATTAAAACATGGTGAAATATATCTTCCACCGCAAGTGGTATAAATATTAAATGCAAAATGGGGTGTAGCTCAACAACGAGTGGAGTGGCAAAAATCCCGGCACGGCATAACTACCCCACCACAAGCTAAATATAATGGTAGCGCATAGTAATAAGTAGATGTAACCTTTATGCCTACGGTATTTTGGTGCCCACTCCGGTTCAGCGAGCCTCGTCCCCCTATTTCCTGCGAAAACAGAGAACCTGTTAAGTTCCTCATTTATATCTCACTACTAGTTACTCACCACAAGTTACTCACTACTCCCTAACGGTGGGGCGAAAAATTTCGAGAGAGAAAATCACATTTAAATGAGGTTTCGTGTAAGAAACCGGGTATTTCGTCACACATTGTGATTTTGACGGAAAAATGATGTTGTGTATAAGAAAAATGTGGAGTAAATTTGTGTCGGAATAATAATAATGGTTATTGTTGTAAACGTCTGTATAGTAATAAAATAACATAGTGAATAAACAATGAGTATTGAGCAGTTAAATTGTGGTCACACATTGTATAATGGTCGCACCTCCTATGTCATTGAATCGGTTCTTGGTAAAGGTGGATTTGGTATAACCTATAAAGGATATTCCTATTCCTACGATAACAATGGTGATAGTGTGAGGCAATATTTTGCTATCAAAGAGTTTTTTGTGGAAGACTGGTGTGAACGCAAGGAGCACACAGGATATGTGGTGTCCACCAACCCCACGCGCGAAAAGTTTGACAACGGCAAGCGCGATTTCTTGTCCGAGACCAAACGTTTGAGCCAAGTGTCGCACGCTAATATCGTGAAGGTGTATGATGTGTTTGAAGAAAACAACACCGTGTATTACGTAATGGAATATATCGACGGCAGCAACCTCAATGATTATATCTCATCACATAATGTGCTCGACGAGGCTCATAGCCTTGAAATACTCCAACCTATATTTGATGCAGTGAAAGTGTTGCACCAAAACAACATTACCCACCTCGACATTAAGCCTGCCAACATTATGCTTAGCAATGAAGCAAGCGGACAGCCCACGGCAAAGCTCATCGACTTTGGGTTGGCAAAGCATTACGATAACAAGGGAAATCCCACAACCACGCTACGTTTAAGCGGATGTAGCGACGGATATTCCCCGACAGAGCAATATGGCGGAATTTCAACATTCTCGCCACAAAGCGACGTGTATGCCTTGGGCGCAACGTTGTTTCATTGTGTCACCGGACATCGTCCACCAAAATCGACCGAGACCACAGTGGAACATCTAGCCAAATTGTTGCCTTCATCATTAAGTGTCAACACACAACAGGCTATCCTTGGAGCAATGAAGATGAACAAGCTTAGTCGTACTCAATCGGTTGACGAGCTTGTGGCGTTATTGTATGACACCAATCGCACCCGTCGTGTCTCGGTCGATGTTGCCACCATTCCCGAGCATCCTTTAGATGTTCCAACTAAATCACATAATGAAACCCAGCTGCCAAGGCCTACAAAAGATAAACAACAAAATGGAATCGTCTCAAAACTGATTATGACGATTATTATACTTGCAATATTAATTTTATCGGGATGGTTTGGGTATATTTATATGCAAAAGATTGATAACGAAAAAAGGATAGAGAAACTACGTAACGACTCGATAGAAAACGAAAGGGCACTATACGCGGCAAGGGAGCAAGCTCGCCAAGAGGCATTAGCTAAGGCACGCCAAGACTCTATCGACAAGGCACGCCAAGACTCCATTAAACGCGTGAACCGCGTCACCCCCGACCTTGCATTCTTCAACCTTCACGGTCCTGTAAAAACCTTGAAAGATGAAGACGGAAAAACATGGGAATTCACGCCTGAGGGTAACTTGAAAACAACCCCATCAAATTTTACTCGCGACAGCAAAGGGTATATTGTAATGAAAACAGTCGATACAGGGCTTCCAGCGCCAGATGTACTTACTTATAGGTATAATGATAAAATGCAAATATATCATATGGATTTAGGTGGATATGAATTAATAGGGAAGAGCGACTTTACGTATGATAGTCGAGGACTCGTTGTTAGAGATCATTCTGAGTATGAATATGCCGAGTTAACAATTAATAAAACAAAGTATACATATACAAATATTGATAAATATGGTAATTGGACAACTCGTAATTGGACAGTAACCTCGGAATGTTATGATACAAGCGATGGTGAAGAAGCTTCGTTTGAGTCAATAGGAAATTCTGTATATGAGGGAACCGAGACCGGCACTCATTATCGCACAATAACCTATTATGAATAAAGAATATAGCTACTATAAATGACATTTAAATCTTTATAAATTATGAAAATTAATCATCTATTTTTATTTGCTGCAATAGCAATATCGAGTGGAGCCGTTAATGAAGTATCGGCACAAACCAATTGGTCAACCCAACAAGTTATGGCAGTGTCGGCAGCCGAAATAAACACTCGAGTTACCCCCGACTTGGCATTCTTCAATCTTCATGGTCCAGTGAAAACATTGAAAGATGAGAATGGTAAAATATGGGAATTCACCTCCGAGGGAAAATTGAGATCAACTCCTAAAGAATATACTCGCAATAGCAGTGGTTATATTGTGAAGAAGACGATTGACATAGGGGAGGAATTTCCCGACATATGCATTTATAAGTATAATAATAAAATGCAGATATGTCAGATTAACGAAGAAGGATATGAATGGTTTTATAAAGGGAAATTAACATATGATGATCGAGGTTTTTTAATTGGTCTATATTCCGAAAATTCTGAAATGCCTGGATTATGTATTAAAAGAAGGGAATATACATATGCTGATATTGATAAGTACGGTAATTGGATAAAACGTGAATGGAGAGAAGATATTGAATACCAGTGCGAAGGTGAAGAATATGATGGACGACGTGAAATAGAAACAGGTGTGGAGGCTCGTGTAATCACATACTATGAGGACCAGTTGGTTCAATCTTCTCAGTCAAAACGAGTTAAGACTGAGTCGTCAACGAAAATAAATACTCAGATAACCCCCGACCTGGCTTTCTTCAATCTTCGTGGTCCAGTGAAAACGTTGAAAGATGAGGATGGTAAAATATGGGAATTTACTCCCCAAGGCAGCTTGAAATCTCTTCCTAAAGGTTATTCACGCGATAGCGAAGGGTATATCGTAAAACAAGTAACAAGGATGTTGTATGGGAATGAATTAGATGTTAATAATTATATATATAACCACAAAACGCAATTAATAGAATGTAATAATGGGGGACCAGGGTGGTTTGAGGTTATAAAATATACCTATAACAAAAAAGGACTTGTTGAATCAAGATTTGTTGAGTATAAAGATGAGGGATATTGTGAAGATGAGTTTGATGAATACAGCTATACTCAAATCGATAAGTATGGTAATTGGATAAAACGAAAATGGACAGCAAGCATAGTGATGGGGGACGAATTTGATGAAAATCTCTCAGAAAAAACAACAAAGTCCGGCACTCATTATCGCACAATAACCTATTATGAATAAAGAATATAGCTACTATAAATAACATTTAAATCTTTATAAATTATGAAAATCAATCATCTATTTTTATTTGCTGCAATAGCAATATCGAGTGGAGCCGTTAATGAAGTATCGGCACAAACCAATTGGTCAACCCAACAAGTTGTGGCAGTGTCGACCGCCGAAATAAACACTCGCGTCACCCCCGACCTTGCATTCTTCAACCTTCACGGTCCTGTAAAAACCTTGAAAGATGAAGACGGAAAGACATGGGAATTCACGCCTGAGGGTAACTTGAAAACAACTCCTTCAAATTTTACTCGCGATAGCGAAGGATATATCGTAATGAAAACCGTCGATTTAGGGGAGGAAGTGCCAAATGTACTTACTTATAAGTATAATGATAAAATGCAAATATATCATATGGATTTAGATGGATATGAATTAGGAGGTAGACGCTACTTAATATATGATGATAGTGGGATTGTTATTGGTGAATATTCTGAGTATGAATATGACGAGTTAACGGTTAACATGACGAAATATGTATATACAAAAACTGATAAGTATGGTAATTGGATAACTCGTAATTGGTCAATAACTTCGATAAGTTATGATACAGGCGAAGGTGAAAAACCTTCATTTAAACCAACCGGGAATCCTATATTTGAGGGTATAGAGACCGGCACTCATTATCGCACAATAACCTATTATGAATAAAAACGCTTTTGTTCTTCGAGATATAATTAAGAGTTTTTCAATGTTGCCGAAAATGTTGTATCTTTACAAAACGAAAATTGTATAAAACAAATAGTAATAAATGAAGACAAGTTTTTATTTTGTGATGTGGATAATGATTTATCCCATTTTGGAACTCACAGGAGTACCTTTTTTACAAGAAAATTCATTCTTTGTGGCAATGTTTGTAGTGATGTTTGGTGTGCCATATTTGACTCGTAAAATCTTTGAAAAAGATTTGATATATTATCAGCAGAAACACACTATCGACCATTTAGAAACAATATATTCAAACAATGTGGCAAAATTGAAAAAAGAACTAATGCTCAACATTGTGTTGAATTGTGTGGTCTTCATCTATTTTGTGTCGTATGTCGTGGGATTATTGGTACTTCAAGTGCCCGACGCATTGTTGCAATACATCGTGTTTGGAGTGTTGTCAATCCTTGCAGGTAGTTGGATCGTGAAAAATGCCGGCAAATATATGAGACTCAAAGATGTGAAATGTTTCGACGAAAATTCAATCGATGAAGTGCTTACGGTCGATGCTCAACCCATTTATGAGCAATACAAAGCCCAACGAGCCACAGCAAGCTACCAACAAATATGTGACACACTAGGTAAAGGCGGAAAAGCATTGAAAATTACAAGCATAGTGTTTTCTATCGCATGCATATTACTTGGCATCGGGCTCATCTACTTATGGCTACCTGTATTCTTTGCCGATATTAACGGTGAATTCCTCATCATGGCAATGGTAGTATACGCTAGCATGGCCATCTACTACGGCATCACCGACCTCATTCAATCGATAAGAGAATAACCCTCACCCTATAGAAAATCCAAATATCCAATTAGACCATAGGAAATAATAAAATCTAGTCACAGCACTCCCATCTCCTCACTCCTCACTAAGTAGAAGTTGGATGTCATGATAAAAAGGTATTTTGTGTAAAAAACTGATTATTATGTCACAATCTTTTTAAAATAAATAATAATTACGTTTATTTGTGTTTAAATTTGTGGTATAAATCAATAACGACAACTGAGGAGAAGGCAAAAGAGCCTTTCCGGCAAATAAAGATTAATTCAGATATTTTATAGAAATCCCCTAATATATTTTTATCATGAAAAAGTTGAATAATATCACAGTCGTAGTGGCGCTGATGCTTGTGGCATCGATAGCGGTTCAATCATGTTCCCTCTTTAGTGCCAAGGAACGCAAACGAGAAGAACTCGCTAAAGTTATTAATAAATTAAATAAAAATACCTCATCGATGAATTCTCAAGTGGATTCAGATTTGTTTAAGGAGTTTGGTCAATTTACCAGTTGTAAGATTGAAGGTGAGTCGGTAGTGTTTGAAGTGCGCTTAATCGATGAAGCATATTCGGCAAGGAATTATACGCGTGATGCGCAGTTGTTTAGCCTTGCTGTAATGTCTAAAAATATGGGTGGAGACGATGCCTATATACCTAAGAAAATTGTCGACGATTTAAGAACTGCAGAGTATAATTTGGTTTATAGGTATATTGACAAAGACAATAATACACTCGATTTTACCCTTACTCCCGATGAGATAACTAAAATCAAAGAGAACCCAATAGAGGTGATAAATAGCGTAAACCGCAAAAACGTAATCTATACAATTGAAAAGAATGAGGAAGCTAGTTTACGCCCATTATTAGAAGAGGATAGTGATATTTCTATTGTAGATGTGTCGATTGATGATGATTATGAAACCATTACATTGACATATAATGCGTCAAATGAGGATATGGAATATGTGAGTGTTAATGCAATATCGCGGAGTCTTTGTGCATCTTATCAAAATGCTGCTGATGATATATTGGTGACACAATCAATGTATGCATTGAAAGAATTGAACCTTGCCGGAATAAGAATCGTGATTAAGAACCAATTGGGCTATAGAGATGAAGCGATTCTTACATGGAATGAAATTGAATCAAAGCCGATGTCGGAACAAGATGTAATAGCGGCTCAACGACAAACTATTATCAAGGCCTTGAGTAAATCTCAAAAGGATGAAATAGGCGACGGAGTTGTGGATAGTTGGGCAGAGGAAAGAAACAACCATATTGCAATAATTTATGTGTTAGATGGAGTAACAGTAAGTGTCGATGATATTGAATCGCTTGATGAATTTAAGAGCCACTTTATATCGACTATGAGAACCGACGAAGTTCGAGCTGAAATAGAAGCGTATAAAGAATTTGGTTATATAGGATATAAATTTGTTTACAAAAACAAAGGCAAAAGTTCTGAAAAAGTGGTTACAGTGAATTTTAATGAGATATAATGATATGTAACTAATAAAAATTAAGCGAAGTGATGAAAAAACGATTATATTTTGACATGGATGGGGTGTTGGTTGATTTTGAGTCGGGATTGGCTCAACAAAGTGAAGCAACACTTAAGGAGTATGAGGGACGATTTGACGAAATTCCGGGGATTTTCGGTTTGATGAAGCCTATGCCTGGAGCGATTGATGCCGTGCATCGACTCAATGAACATTATGATTGTTATATCCTTTCGACTGCGCCATGGGGCAACCCATCGGCATGGAGCGATAAAGTGATATGGGTTACAAAGTATCTCGACGATGTGTTTCACAAGCGCATGGTAATCACTCATTGTAAGAACCTTTGCAAAGGAGATGTCTTAATCGACGATAGAGGCAAAAACGGCACCAGCAAATTTGAAGGCGAATGGATACAGTTTGGCTCTGAAGAATATCCCGATTGGAATGCCATACTTGATTATCTATTGCCACAAAAGTAGTTGGATAAACAATGAAAATGATAGAATAAGAAACCGGGTGAACTCACTATAGTTATAATGTAATATAAAATTTAATAGCAATGAAAATAGGGAAGAAACGGCCGGAGCCTCTCAGTCATGATAGCATGGCGATAATGAGAGAAAAAGCACGCCAACAAGGATTTTATTATGTTGAAGATTTAGGAAGCTGGAGCGAGAGAGATAGAGAAATTTATCAACAATATGTCACACGATTTAATATACTTTACATACACGGATTATCTTCGTCGGGCTCATCGGGAACTGCCGAGAGGCTTCGCCGCTATTTGCCCGATGACGTGATTTTTTCGCCCGACCTACCTATCGACCCCGATGAGGCTTTGGCCATGTTGCAAGAGCTGGTAAAGCGAGAGGGAATAGATATTGTGATAGGAACATCGATGGGAGGAATGTTTGCCCAAAAACTTCGCGGCTATCATAAGATATTGATTAATCCATCTTTTCATGTGTCCTGCTCAATGCGTAAGAAACTTGGTGTGAACCAATTCTTCAGCCCTCGAGTCGATGGCGCAGCCGAATATGTTATTACTGAGGCGTTGTGCGATAAATATGCTGCATTAGAGAGTCATCAGTTTGATAATCTCACCAAAGAAGAACGAGATATTACGTTTGGTATGTTTGGCACCGACGACGATGTGGTGAATTGCGAGCAAGAATTTATGAATCATTATGGCATTGACCATTGCTATAGTTTTGAGGGAGGACATCGACTTAATGAAAAAAATATTAAATGGGACGTGTGGAATGTAGTTGACAACATTCGCAAAAAACTTATTGATGAATATTTTGAAAATAATACAAGCTATGAAAAAGAGTAGATACATCTTTATTGCCCTATTTTGGACGTTATTTTTGACCATTATGGCATTGAGAATCTATAACGCAGGGCGACCCTATGAGGTGGCTCCTGATGGATTTGAAGCAAGCGATGGATATGTTAGAATATTCTCTAATTTTGAATGGAACAATGTGAATTTGTTACTAATCCTAGTGCAGTTCCTATATGGTGTGCTTCCTGTGTTTTTGCCTTGGGGAATTTGGCTACATCGAAAAAGGAAGTTGAACATGTCGGTTGATAAGTGGTTTTTGTTGCTAGTTGTGTTATTTACATGTGGCTATTCGATATGGGATCAAAGCCTACTTGCCGGTAGCTCTACTATGCCCGACTATGAAGTGGCTGATGAAAATTTGAGTGCAACGTTTTTAGCCTTTCAATGTTTATATGTGTTGTCGATATTAATTTGTTATTTATATATTATAGTAAAGGCTATAATAAAGCTGGTGAATATGATAGTGCAAAAATCGCCACAAAAAAAAGTGGTTTTTCCTAGTGCTATTTGCAGCGGTAAATTTGCCTCGTTATATGACGCGGTAGAGTTTTTGAATAAAATCAAGAATATGCCTATAAATTACACACTGCGTGAAATCGTTTTATATAATGTCATCTACCGTAATTATTTGCGCGATAATGGTGTTGATAAATTGATAGAGCTATTGGTTAAAGACGCTCCGCAACTTAAAGAACTAACTCCCCAACTCACAAGCTTGAGAAACGATTTGGCTGATGTGAAAATTGCCGATTACGATATTCAATGCTATGGCATTTACGATGAAGTGACAATTATGGGACACACCTTTAAAGGCTTGAACGAGATTGTGAATTATGTGGAAATGTATGGCCTTAGTTCGACATCAAGCATATCTTGTCAGCCTCAAGAAAAACATCTTAGCGGTGATGTGCATGTGGGATGCATTTATATGCCATATCCTAAATTTGATAGCTTCGATTTTGCCGATAACCGTTGTTATCAAAACTATATTTTCTCATCAAAACCTATCTCAGAAAAGATGATAGCTACGGCTCACAAAAATTCGGGTAAATATGACTACTGTATGGTTCATGAAGAAATCCCTGAGGACCAATTGCCTATCCTTTATTATAGTGGTACCGGAAATCATATGCTTTTAGCTTCAAAAAAGAAATGAATTGCGATTATAGGAGGTGTGTCATTATTTGATTTTTGACACACCTCTACGAGAACAGTTATACAAGTTATATAATATCAACCTAAATAATTTGACTCTTTTTTGACCGACTAAAAAGAAAAAGTAAAAATATATTTAAAAAAAATGATAAAATATTTGGCAGAATAAAATAAAATCCCTACCTTTGCGTCATAATTACAAAAACAACAAATAAAAGAAGAGATAAACAAGTTAAAACCTCGGTTTGACTATATCTTGAAGAGAGAGAACTAAATTTATAAAATCTTTAATTTAAATTTTTAATATTATGAACATAGGAAGTGGAAATGGTTATCCCGAAAGTGCATTAAGTAATTTTGCACCGCATCCGTTTAAAATCGACGGTGTGTTGTGTAATTCAATGGAAGGCTTCTTACAATCATTGAAGTTCGAATCTGTTGATATGCAAGAATACGTATGCACACTAGTGGGTAAAACCGCAAAAATGAAAGGTAAAAATAAGAAATGGTACAGAACTCAAACATTGTTCTGGAGGGGTAAAGCTATTAAGCGAGATTCTGAGGAATATCAAAATCTACTTAATAAAGCCTATAACGCAATAAATAAAAACGAAGGCTTTCGTAAAGCTTTGCTCGCAACCGGTAAGTCTGTACTAACACACTCATTAGGTAAATCAAAAATAAAAGAAACTATATTAACAACTGCAGAATTCTGTAAACGGTTAATGTATCTTCGTGATATTGGCGAATTACCTTCAGAGTAAAGCTTATGATTATGCCTACAAAAATGTGTGATATGTCAATGTCGATTAATTGGAGAGAGCAGCAAGTAGCTTTGGTATATAATTTGCCAATTAAAACTTGTATGCTCTCTATTAATTTATAAAATATTGTGACTGCTCCTAAAGAATATAACATCTGTTTAGAGTTAAATTCTTTATCGTCAGCAAGATTAACTCATTAGAATAGCTGCGGTTATAGAAAACAAACTAAGTAAAAAATAAGAAAATGAACTACACAACAATTAACGATAAAATAAGAGGTAGCCTCATGGCCGGGGCTGCAGGCGATGCGCTAGGATATGAAGTGGAATTTATGAGTCGTATAGCAATATTAAAGCGATATGGCGAGAAGGGTATCACGATGTTTGAGATTGAAAAGGAGTCGGGTAAAGCACTCGTGAGCGACGACACTCAGATGACGCTCTATACTGCAAACGGAATACTAAATGCTGATTGTCAAGACACAAAACCTATATATGCAATTGTGCGCGCATATCTTGATTGGCTATCCACTCAAAATCGTAAATACCTTGGTCCTCAAAAGTCTTGTTGGCTAAGCGAAATAAAGGCATTGTATTCATTGCGAGCACCGGGCAACACATGTCTTTCTGCATTAGAGGAGATTAAACGCGGTTCTAAACCTATTAATAATAGCAAGGGTTGTGGAGGTATCATGCGAGTCGCTCCGGTTTCGTTGTATGCAGCAGTCAATAATCGAATGAGTTTAAGCGAAGTAATACGATTGGCCGGAGACGCTGCCGAGTCGACCCACCTACATCCACTTGGATTTCTGTCGGCAGCTATATTTGCAGGCTTTATTTACAAAGTGGTTGCACTAACACCTAGTGAAGTGCTAAATAATATTGATGATATTATTGCTGATGTAATCGATGCTCTTGATAAAGTTTACCAGGGAGAATATGAAAAAGATAAATGCTACTTGCGAGACCTTACACTAAAAGCCTTGACCCTGGCTAATTCCAATGCGACCGATGTCGAAGCAATCGACCAACTAGGTGAAGGTTGGGTGGGCGAAGAAGCTTGGGCTGTAGCACTTTATTGCACCATCCGACACATCGACAGTGTGGAAGATGCAATTATTGCATCGGTTAATCACAATGGTGATAGTGACTCAACAGGTGCAATTACAGGCAACATCATCGGCGCAATTTATGGATATGAGCATATTAAAAATCGTAACATATTCTGTCCCGATGGCAAAGACCTGGAAACTACACTCGAACTATCTGAAGTAATACTTACCCTTGCCGATGACCTTTCACAAGAATCAATAACATCCACCCCCGACAAAAACAACCCTAATGAAATAGCCCGCTATGAACGCTATTACAACATAACCCCCCTAGGCCTCAAAGAGAAGTTAATTTGATAGCTTTCCTATTTCTTTCCTCGGTTGATGATGTAGATACCGGTTGTGGCGAGGAGGGCGGCGAGGAGGTATTTCCAGTAGAACGGTTCGCCCAGGCATAGACATGAGGAGAGTGCGCCCACAACGGGGATTAGCGAGTTGAATATCGCCACTTTGCCCACAGGGTTGCAACTCAAGAGTTTGTTGTATAGTGCAAATCCTATGGAGGATATCGCGATGAGCAGCCCCAAGATTATCAGACCTTGAGTGGTGATGAGGGGTAGGGTGCCACCTAATGCGAGTCCGGGAAAGATGAGTAATAACCCACCTATGGCAAGGCTATAGCCGGTGCCTACAAATATATCCACCCGTCGGCCTAATCCACGAGTCATCAATCCGGCAAGAGCCGAACAGAGTGCGTTGAGAATAATCATGCCGTCGCCCATAAGGGTGAATTGTCCGCTTTCGCCACCACCTATATTCAGCGCAAGAATGCCGGCAAAACCTATCGCACAACCTAATATCTTGCGTGAGGTGAGGCGGTCGCTCTTGAAAAACATACATGCAAATAACACAAGCATAAATGTGCCAAGCGAGTTGAAAATAGCCGCTCTTGCCCCTTCGCTATGCGACAAGCCTATGTAGAAAAACGTGTAGTGTAGAGTGGTGTTGAGCAATGCGAATAATATCACATACACCCACCCCCAACGGTTTTTTACTTTAAATTTCTTGCCTGTAGAGCCGGCAATGGCAAGGATTATAAGCCCTGAAATGGCAAAGCGAACACCGGCAAACAGCATTTTGCCACCGGTCATATCTTGATCGATGCCCCAATGTTGAAACCCTAACTTGATGAGCGGATAAGCCCACCCCCAAGCTATAGCCGCCGTGAGAGCAAACACCACAACCCACACCGGCCGCTGAAAAATACTCGTTTTTTGTTTCTTTGCCATAATCAAGTGCAAAGTTACTACAAAATGAGGAAATATTATATAAGTTCACTTTGCAATACATAAAGAGCTACGTATATGATGATAAATCTTGGCTCCATCTTTGTTGAAATGGGCATTATAGAAAATATTAAAAATAGATAATTATGAAACGGAATATTTTATATCGTCAAGCATCGTTGAAGATTATTAATCTAATAGATCGCGACGATGGAAAAAAGAAACAAATTATGGCGTAGGCGTCATCAATGGCGCTTGTTTAAATCACGAATGATTTTAATGGTGGCAAATAATCAAGGGGTGTGGGATGAAAACGGAAAATTAATCCAACACCCACATTGGATGGATTGTGCCAAACAATTGTGGAGTTTTAAGTACAAAACAATGAGAACACCATGTAGTTGTGCTTTGTGTAGAAGTGAAAAATATAATCGACGGGCATATAAAAAAGAATCAGCTCGGGTTATTTCTGAAGCAGAGTACTAATGCAAAATTTGATATATGCCGATGTGGAATATTTATTCTCGTCGGCATATATCTTAAATTAGAAGCCTTATTGTGAAATCGTGTAAAAAGTGCTAATTTTGCACTATGGAATCAATTATGCAATTATTACAAGAATATCATTTGCTCGGCTTGGTTATAGGGGTGAGCACTTTCCTTATCATAGGGTTGTTTCACCCGGTAGTTATCAAGTGTGAGTATTATTTCGGCACTCGATGCTGGTGGTGGTTTTTAGTGCTCGGATTGGTGGGTGTGGGCTTGTCGATTTGGGTAGAGAATGTGTTGTGGTCCACATTGCTTGGGGTGTTCTCATTCTCCTCGTTTTGGACCATCAAAGAGATATTCGACCAGAAGAAACGAGTGATAAAAGGTTGGTTCCCACGTAATCCCAAACGCAAATACGACTATTAATTATGATAACAGTTGAAGGGTTGACCGTAGAATTTGGCGGCACAACATTATTTAAAGATATAGCATTTCAAATCAACGAAGGCGACCGCATAGCCCTTATGGGTAAGAACGGAGCGGGTAAAAGCACGTTGTTGAAAATCCTTGCCGGAGAGCGTAACGCCACTCGAGGCTCGGTGTCGGTGCCTAAAGAGTGTGTGGTGGCATATCTTCCACAACATTTGATGACCGAAGACGGTCGCACCGTGCGCGAAGAGGCTTCGCAAGCATTTGCTCACTTGATGGAAACCGAGGCTGAAATAAATCGCATCAATGAGGAACTTACCACTCGCACCGACTATGAGAGCGACGAATATATGGCACTCATTGAGCGAGTGAGCGAGTTGAGCGAGAAATTCTATGCTATCGACATGACTCACTTCGATGAAGATGTGGAGAAAACATTGCTTGGCTTGGGATTTAAACGCACAGAACTTGATAGTCCCACATCGGAATTTAGCGGAGGTTGGCGCATGCGCATCGAGTTGGCAAAATTGCTGTTGAAAAATCCCGATGTGTTGCTACTCGACGAGCCTACCAACCACCTCGACATCGAAAGTATCCTTTGGCTCGAAGATTTCATAAAAACATCATCAAAGGCAGTGGTAGTGATAAGTCACGACCGCCGTTTTGTCGATGCCATCACCACACGCACCATTGAGGTGACCATGGGTCGCATCTACGATTATAAAGCCTCATATAGCCATTATCTTGAGCTTCGCAAAGAGCGCCGCGAACAGCAGATGAAGCAATATGAGGAGCAACAAAAAATGATTCAGGAAACCAAAGACTTTATTGAGCGATTTAAAGGCACCTACTCAAAAACATTGCAAGTGCAAAGCCGTGTGAAGATGCTCGAAAAACTCGAAATCATTGAGGTTGACGAAGAAGATACATCGGCATTGCGATTGAAATTCCCACCTTCACCACGCAGCGGTTCATATCCGGTGCAGGCCGACGGAGTGGGGAAGGCCTTTGGTGACAAACGCGTGTTTGCCAACGCTTCGTTTATGATAGAGCGTGGCGATAAAGTGGCATTCGTTGGGCGTAATGGCGAAGGGAAATCCACTCTTGTGAAATGTATTATGGGCGAACTTGAACATGAAGGCACTTTGACACTCGGACATAATGTGCAAGTGGCATATTTCGCTCAAAATCAAGCATCGCTACTCGATGAAAATCTCACCGTGTTCCAAACAATCGATGACATAGCCAAAGGTGATGTGAGATTGAAAATACGCGATATGCTTGGCGCATTTATGTTTGGCGGGCCTGAGGAAAGCACTAAAAAGGTGAAAGTGTTATCGGGTGGAGAACGCACCCGATTGGCCATTCTCAAACTATTGCTCGAACCGGTCAATCTGCTTATCCTCGACGAACCTACCAACCACCTCGACCTCAAAACAAA
This sequence comes from Muribaculaceae bacterium, assembly GCA_045576735.1. Taxonomy (GTDB): domain Bacteria; phylum Bacteroidota; class Bacteroidia; order Bacteroidales; family Muribaculaceae; genus RGIG4079. Next base: position 7,876 of record JAZNGZ010000094.1, on the reverse strand, counting down.
AGATATACTCAAACAAGCTTTGCAAGACTACGACGGCACACTAATCCTCGTGAGCCACGACCGTGACTTCCTCGATGGACTGGTGACAAAAGTATATGAATTTGGCGACGGACGAGTGCGCGAACACCTATGCGGCATCAACGAATTCCTCGAAAACAAACGCCTCGCAAATCTTCAAGATATCGAACGCAAATAGAACGTAATATTAAAGCATCGTTCCATTAGGCAATAAAGAAGCCTTTTATCATATTGGAGAGAGCCGATATAAATGATGCATTTCCTTGTCGGTGGTGGCGCCATGCTATCACCGGTAGTCGCAGTATGCCGGCAAAGCCATATTTCACGCCAACGACAAATCCATTGGCTTGCAATACTCCGGGAGTTGGTGTGCGTGAGCCTGTTGTAAGCCCTTCATGATGGGTTATTGTAATGGGGAAAAATCGGCATTTCAACCCCATCTCTAATGCGTTACAAATAAATACCGCTTCCTCTCCGGCTGGCATTGAGGTGCCTACTCCCAATAAAGGATTGAATTTCAGAAGAACGGAAATTCTTTCGCGGCGAAATGCAATTTCAAAAGAGGTTATATAGTAACCTTTAGGCTCTTTACGGTTATAGAGGTCGAATTCGTAATCGGGATATTGTTTCGAGTCACTTCCGCTATACTTGAATAGTGCAATGTCGATATTGGGATTTTTCTCAAAAGTATTGATTACAGAGAGTAGTTGGTTGGCTGTGTAAACTAAATCGTCATCGGCTATAAGGCATATGTCGCCGGTTGCTTTTGATATAGCATGATTGCGATTGTTGCTAAGGCCTTTCTCTCGTGATGTTACGATTTTAATATCTTTTCGATGCAATTCCTCAGGAATTAGTATATTGAAATCAGTCGTTTGCCATGAAATGAGATACTTTACTCCTTCAGCTTGAGGCAACCCCATTTGTGCAACACGGTTTATACCTGCATTCTCATATGTGCAAATCAATACTTCAAGAGTCATAATACTTATTTCATTTTCATAATACTTATTTCATTTTACTATTCCAGAAGTTAATAAATCTTTGTGCCACAATTTTATAATCGTGGTGTTTTTCGACAAATTGCCGGCATTGTCGGCTTCGGGTTACAAGCATATCGGGGTTTAGCACCACATCTTCAAGTGTGTTGAATAATATGTCATCGTCGGGAACGGCATTGATTATTGGTCGCAACTCATTCTCTCCAATAAAATCGTAAAACTCATCTTCGGCACCCGATAAGGTGTTAAGCCCCATGGCCATGGCAAGAAGCGCATTCGTTGCCGGGGTATAAGAATACAGTTGGTCGAGTACAACATGTGCGCCACGTAGACGATTTAAATATTCATCGTATGGTAGATTTTCCACAATATCCAATCGGCATTTATCGGGATGTTTTGCAACCACAGCTTTTGCAACTTTTTCAATGCGGTCGGTTCCTTTCTCGGCTTGACGGTCGCGATGTCGTCCCAAAAACAATGTTACTACTTGGGGTGGGGTGTTGATATATTGAGGCGTGATTGTTGACGTGTTGATAGGAATGCCTCCATAACCACATTTCTCGTCGCTTAATATGCGTCGTATTGATAGGTCATATTCATATAGAACCGATATCGCACCATCGATATTATCGTAGATATATCGGCAATGGTCAACGAGAACGGGATCGAGCCATGCATCTTTTTGCGAGATGATTGGCCCTGGTTGCCCATTGATTTGCCATTCGCTATATTGTAGCGGTGAATTAGGCATACAACACATTTCGACGAAGAAACTATCGGTGCCTAATGCCGTTAGAAAAACGTTGCCATTATCGCGTTTAATACGGTTAAAAATTTTGCGAATGCGATGAGTGCGAAGATTGAGGAAATTGGGGCTACATATTTGCACCACGTCATATCCTTTGAATCGATTGCGTAGAGTGGTGTTGAGTTTCATCCACAATAATGCACCGCCAAGTTTGCCATTGCACGGACGTGATGTGTCGATGTCGCGTGCGGTATTCATCCAATATGAGCCATTTGACGCAACGGTTACGTCGTGACCCATTTCTCGCAGTGCTACCGACAGACAATGGTGATAGTTGCTTGCATCTCCTACGAATAATATCTTCATGGCTCCTATTTTGAAAAACAAAGTAATGGCCGGGCAAGTAAGGCAATTCCGCGCCCGCCATGGCTTATTATATTGTAAAAAAATCGCATGATTAATTTGCGATACCATCCACTGCGTGATAGCACTTCGCCAAGTAGGCGTTGAGCATCGGCAGTGTTCCCCTCACGCATGTAAAAGCCTGCAAGAATAGCGCGTCGCACATCTATATATTTCTTCATAGAGCAACATTGAGCCTTGTCGAGCACTTTGTCGATGGCATCGAGTGCATCTTCCCAATATGATGATTTAGATGAAAAATCAGTCCCGGTGATAGAATGTTGCTGTAACACAATTTTAACTGTGGCGTTGCCTGAGAGTTTTTTTATTTGGGGGTTGGCAAGGACTATTCTCACCCCTAGCTCATAATCGTCCCACACCATAAGCGATTCATCCCATCTCCCCACTCGCTTGAATAGTTCTGTGCGCGCAGCAAATCGTTGCGTTGCAAATGTAGCATGGAATATGTGATTATATAGGGCGTCTTTAGCGCAAAAACGATACTTCGTAGAGGCTCCTTCAATTGTTTCGACATCAACATCCCAGCCCACAACTTCAAGTTGATTGTCGTAAAGGAAGGCTTTTACCGCACGCTCTGCATGGTTGGGAAGCATTATGTCATCTGAGTCGAAAAACATGGTGTAGGGAGTTGTTGCCTCTTTTAATCCGCGATTTCGGGCTGCGGTAGCTCCGGGCTTTTTTTCGCTTAATATGGTAACACGAAAGTCGTCTGCTTCAACATCCTTTTTCCATTGGTTAAGTATTTCCAATGTGTTGTCGGTTGAATTATTATCAACCAATATCACATCAAGCGGGCGTAACGACTGTTTTGCAACTGAATTGAGAGTTGCACTAACAATCTTTGCACGATTGTAAACCGGTATGATAATCGTTAGTTGTGTTTCTACGCCCATATATTATAAACGTAAGCTGTTGCGCGATATTATATAGCATGGCGCTAGAAGTGAGTGAGAATGTGTTTTTTGATGTTTGATGTTAAAAGAAAGAAATAATAGTAGTTTTAAATGCAAAATGAAAGATTTGAGCGGCGTTTCGTAAATAAAATGGCAAAAATAAAGATATTTACTTGCAAAATGTAACTAATTTTATGCCAAGGAACGATGCTTATTAAATTCTTTTTTGTATCTTTGCACTTGATAAAGAAGAGACGGTTGAAAAATCGCACAAATTAGATTTAATAACACTACAACATAGACTTAAAATTGTAAAGATTATGTCAAAAGTAACCAAAGAAATGGCTCTCGATTACCACCGCGAAGGTAAATGCGGAAAAATCGAAGTGGTACCCACAAAGCCTTATTCATCACAAAGTGATTTAGCTCTTGCTTACTCTCCCGGAGTGGCATACCCCTGTCTTGAAATTGAAGAACGTCCCGAGGATGCATACGAATATACAAGCAAAGGAAATCTTGTAGCAGTTATCTCTAATGGTACTGCCGTGCTTGGCTTGGGCGATATAGGTGCTCTTGCAGGCAAACCCGTTATGGAAGGTAAAGCGCTTTTGTTTAAAATATTTGCCGGCATCGACTGCTTCGACATCGAAGTTGATGAAAAAGACCCCGATAAATTCATTGAAATAGTGAAAGGTATATCTCCTACATTTGGAGGTATTAACCTCGAAGATATTAAAGCTCCCGAATGTTTTGAAATCGAACGCCGCTTGAAAGAGGAATGTAATATCCCTGTAATGCACGACGACCAACATGGCACTGCAATCATCTCGGCTGCAGGGTTGCTCAATGCACTCGAACTTCAAGGCAAAAAAATCGAAGAAGCAAAGCTCGTGGTAAATGGGGCTGGGGCTGCCGCTGTGTCTTGTACACGCCTTTATATCGCACTTGGCATCAAACCCGAAAATGTGGTGATGTGCGACAGTAAAGGGGTATTGAACAAAAAACGCAAAAACCTCAATGCTCAAAAACTTGAGTTTGCTACCGACCGCGACATCGACACTCTCGAAGAAGCAATGAAAGATGCCGATGTGTTCCTCGGTTTGTCGGTTAAAGATGTTGTAACTACCGAGATGGTGCAATCAATGGCAAAAAATCCTATCGTGTTTGCTCTTGCCAATCCCGACCCCGAAATCGCTTATGACAAAGCGATCGCTTCACGTCCCGACTTGATTTTTGCTACCGGACGTTCTGATTATCCCAACCAAATCAACAACGTGCTTGGGTTCCCATATATCTTCCGTGGCGCGCTCGACTCAGGTGCTACAGCTATCAACGAAGAGATGAAACTCGCGGCTGTGCGTGCTATCGCCAAATTGGCAAAACAACCTGTGCCATCGGTAGTGAACGCTGCTTACAATATGACCGCACTCAAATTTGGGGCCGACTATATTCTCCCCAAACCGCTCGACCCACGATTGCTCACCACAGTGGCTCCTGCCGTGGCTAAGGCTGCTATGGAATCGGGCGTGGCTCGCCGTCCTATCGCCGATTGGGACGCATACTGCGCTAAACTTCGCCAGTTGATGGGCTATGACAACAAGTTGATGCGTCGTTTCACCGAAGAGGCAAAACGCAACCCAAAACGTGTGGTGTTCTCCGAAGCAAACACCGACAATATGCTCCGTGCAGCAGCATCGGCAGCTCGTCAAGGCATTTGTATTCCTATCTTGCTCGGTAATGAAGAGATGATCGAAAAGCGAGCAGCTCGTTTGGGTGTGAATATCGAAGGCCTTGAAATTGTCAACCTCCGTCACGACCGCGAAGCCGACCGCCGTCATCGTTTCGCTACTATTCTTGCCGAAAAACGCCAACGTGCAGGTTTGACCTATCTCGAAGCGCTCGAAAAAATGTTTGACCGCAACTACTTCGGTATGATGATGGTTGAAACAGGTGAAGCCGATGCGTTTATTGCCGGCACATACTCAGGTAGTCACCAAACAGGCGAAATCGCCAAAGAAGTGGTTGGTATCCGTCCAAGCTATAACCACTTCGCCACAATGCACATCATGAACACTAAGCGCGGTACTTACTTCCTCGCCGATACAATGATTAACCAAGATAACGACGAAGATACATTGTTTGATATCGCTCGCTTGGCTCGTCACTCGGTTGAATACTTCGCTCACGATCCCGTGATGGCAATGGTGTCGTATAGCAACTTCGGTTCAAACTGCGAAAATGAATGTCAACGCGTTCACTCAGTGGTTGATAAATTGCAAAAACGCTATCCCGAATTGCCTATCGACGGTGAAATGCAAGTGCACTATGCGCTCAACAAAAAGTTGCGCGACGAAAACTTCCCATTCTCTCGCCTCTATGGTAAAGATGTCAACACTCTCATATTCCCCAACCTTAGCGCAGCAAACACTGCTTATCGCATGATGCTCGAGCTTGGTGTGGCTGAGGCTATCGGCCCAATCCAAATGGGATTGAACAAGCCCATCCACTTCATCGCTGTTGACTCAGAGGTGCGCGACATTATCAACCTCACCACTATCGCAGTCCTTGATGCTGCCGTACTCGAAAAATCGGGCGGCAAAATGCAAGATAAATAACAGAATTTCTAATGGGAGCTTCCATAAATTGCTATGTGGAGATTTATGAATTTTATTTGAGCAGGTTTTGAAAATACAGCAAAGCTGTTTCACATCAGAAAACTCCATAATAAGGTGAACCCATTTGTGGGGAAAGCAAAAGAACGTACCCATCAACTAATGTTAAATTTATTCGTGAATTTATAGAAATTCCCTAATAGTAGAATATCAAAAATAAAGGTTCGTATCCATACAAGGAACGAACCTTTGTTATATTCAATCGTTTCACCACAATTCCAAGATGTTTCGCTACTATTATGTTGTCCGAGGGTATCGCAGAACTCAACCCCCGGTTATTAAAACACTTCGCTTTCACGTGCTTCACACGATGAGAGTGCCGTTTTATCCCGAAATAGAAGCCTCTTTATAGGAATCCAATAACGATAGATTACTCTTCTATAATCACTTCAACCCCTTCGGGGATTGCATCGTCTCCAATTTTAACATCGGGATTCTGAATTATAATCGTTTTCAAGCCGGTACAACCATCTAATGCCTCATAGCCAATTTTCGTTACCGAATTGGGGATAGTGATTGATCTCAAGCTAGAGCAACCTTTTAACGCCTCTTCGCCAATTTTCGTTACCGAATTTGGAATAGTGATTGATTTCAAACCGGAGCAACCTTTGAACGCATAATTGCCAATTTCTGTCACCGAATTAGGTATAGTGATTGTTCTCAAGCCGGTGCATCTAACGAACGCCCATGAATCAATTTTAGTTACCGAATTTGGTATAGTGATTGAAGTCAAACCGGTGCAATCCCAGAACGCCCCTTCGCCAATTGAGGTTAAAGAATTAGGTATAGTGATTGTTTTCAAGCCAGTGCAACCCTTGAACGCACAAGCGTCAATTCGGGTTACCGAATTGGGGATAGTGATTGATCTCAAGCGAGAGCAACCATTGAATGCTTCAAGGCCAATTTCCGTCACCGAATTGGGGATAGTGATAGCGGTTAAGCCGGTGCACCTATCGAACGCCCAATCGCCGATTGAGGTTACTGAATTGGGGATAGTGATAGAGGTCAAGCCGCGGCACCACGTGAACGCCCGGTAGCCAATTGAGGTTACTGAATAAGTAACACCATTGTGAGTGACTGAAGAGGGAATGGTGATTCTACCGGTATATTCATTATCACCGTGAGTTACCATTACTGTTTGATCAGTTTCGTCTATGACTTTGTAGTAGATGCTATTGACTTCAAAATTGTGAGTGACTGAAGAGGGAATGGGGGGTATAACGGGATATTTATTATCATCGCGAATTTCCTTTACTGTTTGATCGGTTTCGTCTAAGACGTCATAGTAGATGTCGTTGACTTCAAAGTCATAGGCGAGAGATGGAAGTGTTACGATGAGCATCAGCACTGCGGCGAGAATTGCTCGGAGTTGATTGGTTGTAGTTCCCATTTTTTTATGTGTTTTTATTGTTAAGTAAATTTTGAGTTTCACAAAGTTAGTAATTATTTCCAATAAACAAAAAGAGTATCATAAAAAGGCGTTCAAGTGCATAAAATCAGGAGGTATCAGACATTGCCCGATACCCCCGGTTATTAAATGCACATCGCTTTCACGTGCTTCACACGATGAGAGCATCGTTTTACTACGAAATAGACGTCCCTTTTGAAGAATCCAATAACGATAGATTACTCTTCTATAATCACTTCAACCCCTTCGGGGATTGCATCGTCTCCAATTTTAACATCGGGATTCTGAATTATAATCGTTTTCAAGCCGGTGCAACCCCAGAACGCCCGATAGCCAATTTCGGTTACCGAATTGGGGATAGTGATTGAGGTCAAGCCGGAGCACCCCAAGAACGCCCCCCCGCCAATTTCCGTTACCGAATTAGGGATAGTGACTGAGGTCAAGCCGGGGCAATCCCAGAACGCACGCCAGCCAATTTCAGTTACCGAATTGGGAATATTGATTGAGGTCAAGCCGGAGCAACCAGAGAACGCCTCTACTCCAATATATATTACAGAATTAGGGATAGTGATTGATGTTAAGCCGGAGCAACCATAGAACGCACGCCAGCCAATTTCAGTTACCGAATTGGGAATATTGATTGAGGTCAAGCCGGAGCAACCAGAGAACGCCTCTACTCCAATATATATTACAGAATTAGGGATAGTGATTGA
>JAZNGZ010000093.1:0-6526 GCA_045576735.1 Muribaculaceae bacterium | reverse complement strand
GGTGTTTTACTTTGCAATAAGGCGAAAATTTGCGACCTTTGTTGCGAGGTTAGTTGATTATACATAAGCAAAACAAAATTAATTAATCTTTGGGAGACTTCGGTCTCCTTTTTTTATTTTGCTAATTAAACCTTTTTTTCTGAGATTCGCTCTTTGGGGCTATGCGCCCCAACCGCTGGGCAAACCCGCGGTGTTTTTCATATTATTTTCACCGCTGGGGTCGCACTTCGGTTTGGAATCTTCACGCCGCCTATCTACGACGGAGTCAACGATAGTGCAAAATAGAGCGCAAATGCAAATTAAGTAGCGTTTATTTATCTAGTAGAGGTTAGCATTGGGGAAGATTGCCCATATTTACTTTTTCGAATTTGTAGCCCAGACGTTTTAGCTCGATGGCGGCTCCTATGCGGTACATCGACTTTACGGCGCGAGAGAAAATGTGAAAGGCCATGGGACTTTGGGGCTCTATACCTTCGTGACGGATGCGTGATACGGCAGTTTGTGCGCACACTCGGATTGTTTTTTCAATCCATTGAGCAGTATCACTTTCGAGCTTAATCCCAAGAATGTTCTGCACAATGTGTTCATCCATGTCGTCAAAGCCGTCTTTGCCGTAAAATGATTGATAAGAGGCCTTTTGAGTGGTCGACCAATCTTTGTCCCAACCATTGGCAATCGCCATTCCAAGGTAGCCCGCCCAAGCTACGGCAACGGTGGGGTATTGCGCAATCTCTTTCACGGCATCGACCATGTATTCGGGAGCAAGCTCGTGCCAACGATAGTCGATGTCTTCAGAAGATAGAAGGGTGCCGTCGAGAAGCATGCGAGATGTGACGATGCGGAGCATTTCATCGATGAGTTGCGATTCAAATCGGTCAAGAAGGTTGTAATCAATCATATTAATTGCTATATTTGTAATTCAAAATACAAAATTAATTAATTATGTCTTGTTTTAGAGTTTTATTGTCAATAATTTTCCCTCCTTTGGCAGTTTTCGACAAAGGATGTGGCTCGATACTGATAGTTTTGATACTCACATGTATGGGGTGGATTCCCGGAGTGATTGCCGCACTTATAATCTTGAATAAACGCAACTGATGATATTATTGGTCTAGACCTTTATGTTTTACTTTGCGGGTATAAGTCTTTTTTGATTTATGAATGGCATTTGAAGAGTGAAATCCCGGTCCTTTTATTTCTTTTTCGGCTTCTCTACTGCCTATTCGTGTAGCCTTGATGTAATCGTCGAGCGTTATAGTGGGTTTGATAGCTTTCTTTCGGTGTTTCATTTTGAGGAATTGCTTAGATAAAAGGATATAAATACACATCGCCTGATATTATTGGCGATGTGTATTTTATATTAAGGATTTTTATTTTACCGCGATTTTGTTTACGCGATTGATGTGACGGCCTCCTTCAAAATCGGTGTTGAGGAATGCGTCAACAATTTCAAGCGCAAGAACAGGTTCGATAAATCGAGCAGGAAGTACAAGCACATTTGCATCATTGTGTTGACGTGCGAGTTTTGCTAACTCTACTGTCCAACAAAGGGCTGCACGAATGCCTTGATGCTTGTTGAGCGTCATTTGAATGCCATTGCCACTGCCACACATTGCAATGCCGGGATAACATTCACCTTTTTCGATAGCTTCGGCACAGGGATGTGCGAAGTCGGGGTAATCGCAGCTATCGGTGCTGTTTGTTCCGAAATCGGTATATTCAATATCTTGAGATTCGAGATAGCCTTGTATAATGCTTTTTAGCTCGTAGCCGGCATGGTCGCTACACATTGCCACTTTTTTTCCTTCTTGAATTATCGACATGTTGAGTTTTTTTTGAGGTTATTAAAATTTATAATGCAAAGATAGCAAAACTTTTTGATTATATGCTATGAATGTAGTGACATGTCGATTTCTAAGTTTATTAGGGTAACATTTCATATTCGGCATAATCGGGGAACCATTTGTCGAGAGTGGCATCGGCTTTGCTTTCTATTTCGGGCGTGATTAATTTGCGCATTTTTTGAATTACAGTTGCCACTGAAATGGCTTCATCAATCCACCCGATGATTGGAAGACGTCGGGCTGAGATTATATCGATAGGTAAAAGCAGATAGGATAAGGCCGAAAGAATGATAATCCTATCAGCTGCAGACGCTTTGTCGCTAATCAAAACATAATAAAGCAATAGTGCCGGGCGGGTGGCAAATCGGCCTGCTTTGATTGCATAGATGTAAATCTTATCCCATAATGCCGAATAATTAATGAGTGTTTTTTTTGCCATTGTAATAGTTTTTTTAGATGTTGTTTTGTAGATATAGATGAATAAATCTTAAAAATCTATCTTATAACTAATCTTTTTTGTAAATATTAAACAAATAGCGACTACTCTGAAGTTGAGCAGCCGCTATTTCGCGTGAATAATAGTAGTAATTAAGTAATCAAGGTTTGTTGTCTATTGCTCTATTAATAAAAACTGTTGTTATATATGTCGAAAAGGTTTAAAGTTTGTTTAGTTTCTAGTTGTTTGTTGTTTTACATTGCAAAGATGAGACGAAAACTATTATTGAGCAAATGTTCCCGATGAAAGAGTGATGAAATAGCGGGTTTAAGTGATGAAATCTTTGTTGCAGTAGGCAAATAATATATTTGAGAAATATTTTAATACACAAAGAGCAAACCGCCAATCAAGGGGTTTGCTCTTTGTGTTTTCATAGTACAGATTAAGATAAGGTTGCTATGTCTATTGCTCTATATTGAATTAACGTGTTATATATATGTTGAAAAGGTTTAAAGTTGTTTAAGTTTCTAGTTGTTTGTTGTTTTACATTGCAAAGATGGGGCGAAAACTAATGCTGAGCAAATATTTCAGATGAAAGAGTGATGAAATGGCGGGTTTAAGTGATGAAATGATTTGATTTGATGAAATGACACTCTTTTCCCTTTTATAGTGGTGTGCCTTTTGTGTTTTTTGACTATCTTTGTGAAAGTAAGGCCCGGATGGCGGAATGGTAGACGTGCTCGTTTCAGGTGCGAGTGCCGCGAGGTGTGCAGGTTCGAGTCCTGTTCCGGGTACGATTTATGCCGAATGATTTTATCACGTTCGGCATTTTTATGTGATAAAAAATGTGGTATTTGCATATTAATATATATTAATTTGAAAATTTTAACTATATTAATGAGTATCTTTGCAGATTGAATAAACTAATGATTATTAACTAAAATCAATTTTATAACCAATCTATGTTCTCAAAATTCTATCAATCAACAGTGTTGTGCCTGTTGACTCTCCTTTTAGCTGTGCCGGCTGTGAAAGCGGCCGATGCTCCCGTGAAGCGCGAAATGCGTAGCGCATGGGTGGCAACAGTGTGGCGCCTTGACTGGCCCGATAACACAATTTCCTCTACTGGAAATACAACCCAAATTGACCGACAAAAAGCATCAATGACTCGTCTTCTCGACTCATTGCAAATCAACAACATGAATGCTATCAACTTCCAAGTGCGTAGCCGTTGTGATGCGATGTATAAATCAAGCTATGAGCCATGGTCTGAAGATTTGGTGTCGACTCGTGGTTTGGATCCGGGTTGGGATCCATTGGCTTGGATTGTTGAAGAATGTCACAAGCGTGGCATGGAATGTCATGCATGGGTTAACCCTTATCGTTATGAGTCGGTTGTAGGACAATGGAACTTGCCTACAGATTATCGTAATACACACCCCGAATGGTTGCTCGATGTAAATGGCGCGAGTATCCTCAATCCCGGTTTGCCCGAAGTGACCGACCAAATTGTGAAGGTTATTCGTGAAATAGTGCAAAACTATGATATCGATGGAGTGTTGTTTGATGACTATTTCTATCTTAGTGGCACGCCTACCGATTCAAGTGGCGATGGTGATCAATATGATGCATATGTAGCTGCCGGTGGGACATTGTCGCATGGCGATTGGCGTCGCGATAATGTAAACCGCATGGTGCAAGCTGTTTATGATATGATTCAAGAAGAAAAACCTTGGGTGCGTTTTGGTATCTCTCCTGCAGGAGTGTCATGTACATCGGCGTCTCATGCTGCTAAATATGGCATCGAGCCATGTGGCTCAGGTAGCGATTGGCAATATAATGATATATATTCCGACCCTATTGCATGGATTGCAAATCACTCTCTCGACTATATCTCTCCACAAGTATATTGGACTATAGGATATTCTACTGCCGATTTTTCAATTATTACACCTTGGTGGGCTAAAGTGGCAGCAAAATTTAATCGACATTTCTATACAAGTCACTCAATCTCGTCATTGACCGCTTCAAGCAAATCTACAACAATGTCAATGCGTGAAGCCACTATTGCCGATGCAATTAATAATGTCAAGGCTTCGGGTCCTAATAATACAACTTTTGAGGAATATGCCAACGAGATTCGTCTTAATCGCACAAGTTCTCTTGATGACGCTCCCGGTGCAATATTCTACTCTTGTAAATATCTTTATAAAACAGCTCCTAAGTTTGCTCACTACTTGAAAAACACGGTGTTTAATACACCCGCTCTTTTGCCTGCTATGACTTGGAAACCCGGATATAACCCCGGTAATGTGAAGGATTTGAGTCGTAGCGGTAATAACTTGAACTGGACTGGATATGACAATGTGCGTTACACTGTGTATGCAGTGCCAACATCTGTTGCAATGGAGAACTTCGCTAAAGAACCCGAATATCTATTGGGCACATCTTATGCTACAACCTACGCTATCCCAGCCGATAAACGCACAGGATATAACTATGCAGTGTGTGTGCTTGACCGCTATGGAAACGAATACTCTCCAATGTTTGCCGGTGTGGCTGCAAAAGATATGCCTGCTCCTATATTGACCTTCCCTGCAAATAATGCCGATGTGGAAACTCCTTTTGAATTCTCTTGGAACTCGGTGGCAGGTGCTACTAACTATATTCTTGAAATTGCCGAAGATGCATCGTTCAGCAAAATGCTTTATACCGTAGATTGCACTGCTACTACATGTTCATCAAATAAATTTGATAAATTCCCTAATCAAAAGCTTTACTGGCGTGTGCGCGCTTGTGGTAATGGATATAACGACGGTATTTCGGCTGTTTGGGCATTTACTCCTGCTACATTTGAAATTACCTCTCCTAAAGGTGGCGCAACTGAAGTGTCGCTCACTCCAACAATCTCATGGAGTATTCCTACTCGTAAAGTGAATTTAGAGATTGCTACAAATATTGACTTTACCGAAGCTGGAATGGTGCATGAGGCAACAGGCGTAGTTGCTCCATATACCATGCCTGCAGATGTTCTTGGCGGTTACACTGTGTATTACGTGAGATTAGGCTATGAATATGGTGGAGAACAATTATATACCGAACCAATAGCATTTACAACAGTTGAGATAATCCCCGGTGAAATGGAATTTAAGTATCCTGTTGATGGCGGAGATTTTTATTCAGAAGATGTTATTTGGGTTGATTATAACAAAGGTGTAAATAGTATTAAGGTCGAAATGTCGGGTTCTGCTACATTTGGCCGCACTCGTTTCATTGAGGATTGTGCTCCCGGCACATGGGCTACTGCAACCAAAGCCGGAGACATCACAATCTCAAGCAAAAATCTTACAAAAGATAAACTATATTATATTCGCGTGCAAGGTAAATACAACTCGTCGGAAGGTTCAAAAACTACCGATTGGAAAACTATTTCGGCTTACTACCGTGGCGAAGGTGCCGGAGTGGAAGGTGTTGTCAATGATAATGCAAACGTATATATTACCAATGAAAATGTTGTAGTGTTTGGTAATTACGCTAAGCAAGTGGCAATTACTAATGTCGGGGGCCAACTTGTTGAATTGATAAATGTGGAAAATCAATCACAATTAGATATTAATCATTTGGCATCAGGTGCATACCTTATAAAAGTGATTGGCAATGAAGATTCGATTGTATTGAAATATGTAAAATAACATCACAACATATACACTTGTTAAGTGAGGTCATACTATGGCCTCACTTTTTTTAGTTTCTTATTTTTCTAAAGCCGAGATGTAGAGCGTAAATCCCTATTATTGGGTAGAGCTGTGTTATCGGTGTTACTGTTGTTACTGTTGTTACTGTTGTTACTAGTGTTACTGTTGTTACTAGTGTTACTAGTGTTACTAGTGTTACTGGTGTTACTAGTGTTACTAGTGTTATCGCATAGTAACACTGATAACAGCAACAAAAAATATTAAGAAAAAATTTTTGTGCATTATCGCAGTTTTTGGGTCAAAATAGATAGTAACTTTGCACTATCGGCACATACTCAACTCTTACTACTACTATAATAGGTATAGTGGTAAGGGTATCCTATATATTTAATTTATATATAAATCAAATATGGCCTAATGGTCAAATTTCAGGATGAATATGTGCCTTAAAATCCTTAATGGTCAAAATTCAGGATGCTTACAAATTGTAACTTATAAATATTATGAAAAACACACCGGGGGAACGCCAAGCGGCAAGGGGGCGAGTAGCC